>JAPPND010000211.1:834-17012 GCA_028818795.1 Gammaproteobacteria bacterium
ATGCGCGTGGTTCCGCGGGGGCCCGGGCCCCCCGGGCGGGGGGGGGGGGTTACCCTTCCCCCCCCCCAAACGCACCCGGGGCGTGGGGGCGGGGGGGGCCCCCCCCCGCTGCCGAGGGCGCCGGTACATCAGGCGCGGGCGACCGCGCGCCCTGGCGGGCGCGATAGGGTCGCCCCTACGGGTTCTTCAAAACGATATTCAATGGGTCGGCCATTGCGGCGCTTTCATGCGCCTCCGTGCGCCGCCACCCCAGACGAATGCGTCCATGGATTGGCTTCACGACCGTATCGCCCCGTCTTCAGACCTTGAGGGTAATCCCCCGCGTCGCGTCGCCCAGATCCTCGCCCATGCAACGCTGGTAGTACTCGGCGACGATCGGCCGTTCCAGCTCGTCGCACTTGTTCAGGAACGACACGCGGAAACCGAAGCCCACGTCGTGGAAGATGTCCGCGTTCTCCGCCCAGTGCAGCACCGTACGCGGCGACATGACCACCGAGACGTCGCCGTTGACGAAGCCCTTCCGGGTGAGGTCCGCCACCGCCACCATGTTGGAGATCGTGCGCCGGCCTTCGTCGTTGTCCTGCCACGCCTTGGCCTTGCCGTAGACGATGTCCACCTCCATGTCGTGGGGCAGGTAGTTCAACGTCGTCACGATGTTCCAGCGGTCCATCTGGCCCTGGTTGATCTGCTGGGTGCCGTGGTACAGCCCGGTCGTGTCGCCAAGGCCCACCGTGTTCGTGGTGGAGAACAGCCGGAACGCATCGTGCGGCCGGACGATCCGGTTCTGGTCGAGCAGCGTCAGCCGCCCCTCCACCTCCAGCACCCGCTGGATGACGAACATCACGT
Source organism: Gammaproteobacteria bacterium (assembly GCA_028818795.1). GTDB lineage: Bacteria > Pseudomonadota > Gammaproteobacteria > Pseudomonadales > Azotimanducaceae > VXYL01. Next base: position 1,681 of record JAPPND010000211.1, read on the forward strand.
CCGGCCGGCCAGCGTCGTACTCGTCGAACACGAGCGCCGTCGGGTGCTGCAGCGCCCACGGCAGGATGCCTTCCTTGAACGACGTGATCTGCATGCCGTCCTCGATGACGATGGCGTCCTTGCCCACCAGGTCGATCCGGCTGATGTGGCTGTCCAGGTTCACCCGGATGCACGGCCAGTTGAGCCGCGCCGCCACCTGCTCGATGTGCGTCGACTTCCCCGTGCCGTGGTAGCCCTGGATCATCACCCGCTTGTTGTGCGCGAACCCCGCGAGGATCGCCATGGTCGTCTCGGGATCGAACCGGTAGTCGTCGTCGACATCGGGCACCAGGTCCGTGCGCACGCTGAACGCCGGCACCTGCATGTCTTGATCGAGCCCGAAGTTCTCCCGCACACTGACGGTGGTGTCCGGCAGCATGTCGGGCGAAAGCGACGAGTCGTGGACGTTCATTCTCGGTCCTCTTGGTCGGAGGCTATGGGGTTCTGGGCCTACTGCCTAGGTAACCGGCCCAGCATCGGACAGATCAGTGTGAGCTACAGATCGCGACCGCGTATTTAATCAAGGAACATGACCCCATGCCAACGATACTGCTAGTCCGCCACGGCCAAGCCGCAGCGGGGTTCGGGAGCCACCGGGATCCTGGTCTGGACGACGTGGGACGGGCCCAGGCGGAGGCCGTGGCCGAGGAGCTGGCGGCCCGGTTCGAGGAGCCGGTGCCGATCTACTCGAGTCCGTTGAAGCGGGCGCAGGAGGCGGCGGCGCCGTTGGCTCGGAGGTGGGGGAGCGAGGTGATCCTGGAACCTCGGGTGGCGGAGATTCCGTCGCCTACGGAGGATCTACGGGAGCGGGCTCGGTGGCTGCGGGGGGTGATGGCGGGGAATTGGACGGAGTTGCCGCCGGAACTGCTTCGCTGGCGGCAGGAGATGATTGATTGCGTGTTGGGGTTTGAGACAGATGCGGTGGTGTTTTGTCACTTCATTGCGATCAATGTGGTGGTTGGAGCGGCGATGGGGGCTGAGGAGTTGATTGTGTTTCGGCCGGGCAATGCGTCGACTACGACCATTGGGACGGGTGGCGGAAGGCTCGCGTTTGTTTCGTTGGGGACCGAGCAAGACACTCGGGTGAATTGAACCCCGCCCGCACCGCGCTGAACCACACGGCTGAGTGTCCATCGTTCACACATCACAGAAAACTGCAAATGCGACCGTTTCAAAGACCCCCTGCATCGCCGAGCACTTCCTCGACGATGTCGTGTTCGTCCAAGAAGTCCATGGAGACCGGTCCATTTTCCGGGTCGTGTTCCGCTAACCGCACTTCTTCGATAACCTGCCCAGCCGCTGTCAGGTTGGCTGAGCCCAGGAGAATCAGGGAGGAGTACCGGTCACCACTCCTCAATCCCCGTTCGCGCCGTCGGTCGTCATCGAACACGAAGCAGTAGAGCTTGGCATGGAGCCGGGGGTAGACGACAACGTGGACAGACTGTTCCTGGAGCGCTTCCATCCATTGGATGTTCTGGTCCGTCGGTGGCCGCGTCACCAGAACAACGCGCGCGCCATCTTCCACCTGATCGAGAATGAGCCGTCCGAGCTTGGCTGTACGCGCGAACAGGCTTCGGTTGACAAACGGCGAAACCAGCCAGATGTCTTTGTGCGGGAGATTCCTGCGCGACAGGATCGCGCGACCGATGGCTGGCGTTGGAACGTTACGCCTAAGGCGGCTAGGGGGCGATGAGGCTACTTGCGGCGCGTCGATTGTCGAAATCGCCGTCATGGCGGCGGCGACCTCAGGTCCCGCTTCACCAACCGAAACTGCGGAATCGAAGGAGGTTTGCTTGGGTGCGGATAGATTGTCTTCGACACTGTGCTCCCCAGCACGGTACAGATGGATCTTGTCCAGATCGCGAATGTAGACAACGCGATACGCGGATCGACCTGCACTCACGTAGCGAATCCAAGCATTCGTTACGCCGTGATGCCGGTGATCGTCGCTGTCGTGCCGGAAGCTGCCGTTCGACTGTAACGTCTTTTGCAGAACCCGGCGGGCGAAGTGGGGAGCCGGGTTCTTCTGAAGATCGGCAATGAAATCTGGGAGCAGTAGGGTCGCCATGTTAGGTCTTGATCGTCAACGCGCCGCCCATGTTTCTTGACCGTCGGAAGGCAATTCGGCGCATTCCACTTTGTTCCGCAGCGATGGCGTCCGGCATGTTTACAACGGATGACCGGGTCGCGGATGCGCAGGCGACTAGGACCGGGTACGCCACTAGGATTGGTAGCTCACGTCGCAACATTCCTTTGCGAACGTGAAGTCTCCGATATACGGCGATGATCTGGCGGAGGAGCGTCACCGCTTCGCTAGGATCGGAGCCAGAGGTCTCGCTGAGGGCGCGCCCGGAATACGCGTCGGCAAAGTCCAAGAGCGTTGTCCAAAGGCTCTTTGGAGCTTCGGGGAGGAGGTTCGAGTGCAAACCGCTTCGTCGCAGTTCATAGTCCATCGGCCAGAAAGTGAATACGCCCTGTGCATCGACATATCCCGACACCCTGAGTGCACGGACGAAATCCTTGCCACGTTGGGTGAGTCCTAGCTCATCCTCCCAGAGTCCTAGGTCTCGGGCCCAATCTCTTCGTCTAGGCGGCACCTTTCGGAAGTAGTCGTCGGAAAATACGATCTCGTCGGAGCGGCCATTCGGGCGGAAGCGGGAGCTTGATGACCGAAGTGGCTCGGTCCTTCTGAGGGACCCAACTGACCGGCCGGCACCGGCGCTTCCTCGATTGCTCACCTGACGATCAATATTGATGATTCGATTGATGCGGGCGATGGACTCCTTGCCTTTGGCGACACTCGCGAGGGCAGAACGTTTCTGGTGCATCATCGTCGTAAGCACTTTCTCGATGTTCCGGTCCTTGAAGCCAGCGAGCAACACGTTGACGAATATCTCCCCGTCGTTCACGAGGATTGCCCAGAGAAGTAGGAACGCCCGTGCTTCTGCGATCTCAGAGGGCCGCTGGAGCAACGTACCGGCGATCGCCATCGCATCAAGGTTCTCGAGAACAAGGACATCGCCAGCGGTACGGTGGATCAAGCCGAGGGAACGGAAGACATCGGCAATATTCGTTGTCTTGAGGTCCCAGTGATCGGGGCCGCTCACCAACCGATCCCAGGACGCTAGCGAGACGTCCCCATCACGGAGGTATGTCGCCACCAGATCGTTGACACGGTGCAAGGTGCTCTCCAGCCCGACCGAATAACCGATCTTGCGCATGAAGATGGCATAGGGATCAGCGTGGGCTGTAGCCGCCATGTGCGGTGACCCTTGGGCGGATTTGAACGAGGACGGCACGGCTACTGGCATGGTCGCCGAGAAAGCACTGCCCCGCTTCGAGGACGCGGATCATGTCGCCGAAGTTGGTTAGGTTCGTGCCTGCGTACTTCATAGCCCGGATGGACTTGGTGGGAATTCGGTTGATAGCAGCGTTGATGTCGCTTTGGAAGCTCAGACGGTGGCTTAGGGTTAGGTTGACTTGGCTCAGGATTCGATCGTCGAGCGCCGAGGGCTGCTGTGTGGCGAGGACAAGCGACAAGCCCGCGTCCCGCCCACGCTTGACGTACTCCACTAGCGCGCTTCGGGCAGGAGAAATCTGGGTGGTCGGCGCCACGACATGCGCTTCGTCAATCACGAGCCACACGCGGTCAGGCGTTCCGTCTGGGTCGAAGGGAGTCTCGAAGAAACTTGCGGTCTTCTTTTTGCTGTGGTGCTTCCCAAGGATGGCGAAGAGGTTGCGGGCAATGACCGATGTGATGAGCGACTTGTCTTCGTTTCTGAGCTCGCGCAGGGCTAGGATGTTGCAGGTTCCTCCCTCTAATAGGTCCTTCACGCGTAACCCCGCAGAGGAGAATAGACCTGTGCGGCGATAGTCGTCGAGTCTGTAAGAAATCGCATTCCTCGAAGATTCGGCCTCCGTTGGCCAGTGGTCATCGTCGCCGATATACCTCAGGATGTCCTCGAGTTCATAGTTTGCACCGCCAAGGGCTTCCACCGTTTTCGCGATGATATGGCCTTGCGGACTGTAAACCTCTTGGTCTAAGAAGGCGCACCATTCTTCAGCGGTGATGTCACTGGGTCGTATGCGAAGCGTGGCTTCGGTGCCCAAGAAGCGGGGGGAGCCCGGTGGTACGTATACCTTCGGTGCGGCAAGGCTATTTGGCTCAAGGTTCCAGCGCTTGAGCTCCTCAAGCTGATCCTTGTTCTCCGGGACCGACACGCGCGGTGGGTACCCGAGGGTCCAAAACTGATTCTGGGTGTCGATGATGATCGACGTAATCGGTGTTACTTCGTTCTGCAATGGCGAAGGGTCGCTGAGGCGAGAAATGCCCTCAACGATCACCCCGAGATCGAAACTCTTGCCGCTGCCGCGCGTTCCCGTGATATAGATCACGTGGGGGAAGGTCGTGCCCAACCAAGCGTCCGCAGCTAGATAGCTGCGCCCCTTTCCGGACTCGAGAATCTTACCGATATAGATGAGGTTGCTGTGGTCGCCCGCCCGAAGTGACCGCCCGAAGACAACATTCTGCCCCCTAGATACGTACTGCACCTTGACCAGTGAGTCCTCGACGGCGTATGGCGACCTGTCTAGCACCGTGCCAAAGTGGTCACCCGACTTCGCTGAGAAACTCATTCTGGTAATCCTTGAAAGACAACCACGCAGCTCGATCACCTGAGCGCAACACCAGGACTTTGGTCGGACGCAGCGCGTCAACGTAGTGGGCGTGATTCGCCGCTGCGACAATGGCGATTCGGCCAGTTGCTATAACCTGCTTCCGCAAGTTATGGGCCACGGTTTTGGCCGTTATCGGATCGAGATCAGTACAGAATTCATCTAACAGCCACACTTCCTCGTCTCGCAGCAGTAGCTCCGCAATCATCGCCCGGTATTGCTGACCTCGGCTGAGCATCCAAAATGGTTTGACGAACACAAGGGCCTCCGAGAGGCCTGCTCGGCTAAGCGCCGCAAACGTGCGGCGCGGATTGGACTTTTCTGCAAGAGCTTCGAAGATCGGGATGTCATTCCGGGGCGGTCGTAGCCAGCCAGCCGTGTGGCTGAAAATTCCCGTACGCTCCACGGCCAGGTTTGGATCGATTGGTCTGCTGGGATCAAGAACATTCAAGAACATGCTCTTCCCGCTCCCGCTGGTACCGACGACAAGCACTATGTTGCCGTTGGACACCCTCAGTGAGATATCCTTAATGATGTCAGCATAGACCGTGTCACCTGTCAGTCCGAACGCGTCCATGATCATCTTCGTCGACTTAGTCTCGGGCACCTCGTAGGTCGCGCGCACGGATAGGCGGTCAACGTTGATCCGCGTATTCTTGGCGGAAAACTCGGCTGCGGGTGAAGCCAGCACGTTCTTCGGCGGGTTGGCCTTCAATGCCGCGTTCAGGTACGTTGATGCATAGTCGTCCAAAGGACACAGGTAGTAGGGGATTGGGTTCCTCACGATCGTTCGAAGGACCGCCCACTCGCCCGTCGAGAGGGAATCCTGATTTTGGTCCATCTTCCGCCTTATGGTCTCGAGCCCCTCGTCAAAACTGATCTGATGTGTTCTGCAGTAGTTGTCGATCGCGCGATGGTACTTTCGCTGCAGGCTCATGATGCCGAACTCGCCACGCGGCTCGTGGGACATGTGTTCCATATCCTTAATGACGCGCGTCAAATTGCCCTCTGTCATTCCGACGAATGTGAAGGAAGAGGAAGAAACAAAGTCAACATAGCTCAGCATCTCTGCCGAGATCTCCATGAATATCGGTCGAACGCCGCCGATGTGCCAACGTTCGGCGGCGAACGATTTGGCAGCCTTTATGATGCGGCGGGTGATGCCGAGTCCGCGTAGTTCCGGCGCAACCACAATCCTGCCAATGCGGACGATTGCGTTTAGGTGGAGCTTCATCGCGTGTTGGTCCCAGCGGTCCCAGCTAATTGTCCGTCGTGGGTGCGAGAAAGGATGATTGAAAAGGTCATGGCGTGGCTTGCACATCATGAGAGGCATTTGGAGATCCACATAGCCAGCGGGACGCCAGCGTTCGCCGATTTTGATCGAAGCGCAGAGGACAGCGCGACGTCCGCCGACGGAAGTTGCCGTAGTCCTCTCCCCGTCGCTAGGTGATTCGATCACTAGTGAACGGTTGGTCTTGTAGTGGAACTGCTCGAGAAACTCGAGAGCGTCCGCGTCGGCGTTGGAACTTACCTCCTTTATTCGGAGCCTGAAGGTCTCGCTACCGAGAGATACCGTGTCGTCGGTGCTGAAGAATGGTGTGAGCGGGATGTCCCGTTCACACTCGCCTTTGGAGACCACGAATATCCTGTTGGTTCCTGCCGCCGCGAATCGAACACGGTCACCTTTGCCCACAACCGCGAACCGGTGCACTCGGATTGCAACGGAAGCCTCTGACCCTCCGCGTAGCGTGATGCTCTTGAAATGGCGCTTCGGGTTCGCTGAAAGAACGGTATAGGTCTTGGGTTTTCTGTCCATCGATCTGCGTCCTTCCGGTGGCTTCAGATACCAGCGAAAGGGGCTTTCCTCTGTAACACGCTACGAATCAGGCGTCGGATGCGGGTGATGTGCCACTGACCGTCGCCGCCGAGGGCGATCATGTCGACGCCGGAAGCGGCAAGGCGAGGATAATCGGCAACACCCCAAGGCTGTGTCGAGGCATTCTAGCCAAATGACGTCCTAGGGGAACAGCCGCTGTACTGCCTAGGGGAACTGCCGCTTCATTGCCTTCGCGGGTGGCAACAGCGGGAGTACGGGTCTGGGGATCCGTTTCGCGAACGACTGGATTCATGCCACATCGGCTCCGTTCGTGTGCGATGCGCGACATCGCCATGGATCCACGCGATGGTTGCTGCCCTTCAACCGGGGCCACCCCATTCCGGAATCTGCTGGTCGTTGCTCAGACGCAGTCTCTGAAGCCCGAGGGCGACGAACACGTCCTCCAAGTCCGATGCTGACCCAATTGCGGGAAGTCGCGCGGTCGCTTCTAGGCGGAATCGCTCGCCGAGATCGAGCTTCGCGCAATAACCCGCACCCCACCAATCCACGACACGGTCCTTCGCCTTCCTCAGCGTCTCCTCGTTGGGAAGCAGGTCGCGTTTCTGATGCTGGTTAACGCTACGGCTTGAAGGCATTAGGTTCCATAGGTCGCCGCACGGCCACGCCGACCATGGGAAGCAGTGGTCGATGTCCAAGCTGTGGCGGTACAGTGCCTTGCCCGTCCAGACGCAATGTAGCTTTTGTTTGGCGTCCAGCATGTCCCCCGCGCGCCTACGCACGTGGTCAACCTCCCGGGTGGGTTCGCGCCATTCCATTGTCGTTCGAAGTGAACCTTCATCGATGCTGCGGTTCTGGCGCTCGACGTACCTTAGCGAAAGACGCACCCACTCTTCGATGAGCGCCGGTTCTATCCAAACGGCGTAGCGTTGCATGGCGCGCCAGAGGTGCATCGGCACGGACAGTTTGCCGAAACTCCAAAGGTAGTCGCCGTGGAGTCTAAGGACACTGGGCATCCTTGTGGCACTGCGCTCGATGGGGAATATTCGATTGTCGTCGTTGGATCTATTGTCGCCGTACGTCAAGTGCGCTGCGGGCATTCGTTGGATCGTGACGCAGGCGTCGCGAAGCGATTCGTGCAACGCTCGTTGTCGGTCGGCCCCCACGACACTGCCGGCTCGCAGGTCGAGCGGCGAGACGTCGCCCAGTTGCGCCAACGCCGCCTTTGCGAACCCAAGTTTCTCGAACCCCGTCGTGTTGTTGGGGCACCGAGCCGGTCCAACGCCACCAGCACCGCGTTCTGGGGCACGTTTGCGCGCAACAGTGGCAAGTAGAGTCTAAGCCAGAACAGCGCAACGATGCCGAGCGGCACCTCCACGAAGTCACCAACTTCCCGGGCGAACCCCGGTGCGCTGTGGGCAACCCGACAGATTGTCCTTAGGAGTGCAAGCTTGTAGGTCGACGACTTGTCGTCGTTTAGGACGATACGGCGGATCAAGGGAAGTGCGCCGGTACCGTCATCCGGGACGCGAACGATGATCCGGGCCCACGAGATCTGTCGACGACCAAGGAAATCGGCTGCGCGTTGAGTGGGTTCGAGGTATGCACCATGGCGTCTTGCCAGCCGTTCGATCTCCTCCATCGACGCCGGGTGCATGCCTCGGTCGACATCGACAGGGCCTTGGCGAAGCGTAACGGCGATCTTGCCGCCGGGTTTCAGCAGTGTGATCAGTTTGCGGAACGCACGTTCACGGTGGCTCGGTGCCACGAACATCCAAACGGCGTTTACGAGGATGAAGTCGAATGAAAGGCCAGTCCGGAACGTCGCCGAAAGGTCGGGGAGTCGATCCGCCAGCAGCCTGAAGGTGTTGTGGGGATGCAGCCGTTCGCTTTCTCTCCGCATCGCGGGGTTTGGCTCGACCGCGATGACTTCGTGCCCCAAGCTCGCCAGCCATGCAGCATCCCGTCCACTACCGCTGCCTACATCCAAGATGCACGCCTTGTCGTGGGGTAGCAGGTCGATCAGCCAATCGTTGACATGCTCCGCGGAGACAGTTTCGTAGCGAGCCGCTGCCTCCCTAGCCTCAACGTCGGGTGATCGACAATTCCTCGAGCAATGTTCCTCGTCGGGCATACCTGTCAGGACTTGGGCGACAAGCACCAAGCTAACCCATCTCGTACACTTGTGTGAAGCGCAAAGTTGCGCTCACCCGCATCTCACCAAGCAGATGGCGGGCTTTCATGGCGTCCTATCGGTAGCTGTCCGAGCGTGCGCCTTTGGATGCGCTTGGAGAATGTTCCGCGGCGCCTCCCAACAAATCCCCGGCCATCTGGCAGTCCAGTTCGCCATGGGAGCCAGCAGTTTGGCCGCGAGAGAGGGAGGGCTGAGGTGGTCCGGCTCCGAGGTGTTCGGAAGTCCATGTTCGGCTGCAGCGCCCCGACTGGGCGGGTTTTGTAGGCAACGTGCGGTCTCTCCCGCTGGTCACACCATTTGGCCATGTCGCGAAGCGCTGGGCTTGCGCAAGCGGGTGTGGCTGTTTGTAGGAGAGTACATGACGCCCAAGCCTCGCTGACTCGCACTCGTCGTGTTTGTTGCTGACCGTCTCGTGTGCGTTGACTCGCGCCTTGCCCATCGCACCGATGGCTTGGGTGTCCGCGCCGGGTGTGTCGACCGCAGTGCCTCGGAGTAGACCAACGCGCCTGTGCGCGGGGGCGGATTCCGCCTTAGAATCGACGCCCTTGATACGTTCAAGGGGAACCTGATAGTGCATGATCATCGAACGCTGTACGTTCGTGAAGTCAGTTCGTTCGGCAAGGTTCGTATCCGCAATCGAGCGAAAGCCGAAGAACGCCTGTTGTGTGACGAATACGTCATCGGTAGAGCAACAGAGGTCCGACGCCAAGGTCTGTTCGCAGACCAAGTTCGCCAGAAGCTGATGGAGGTGACTACAACGGTACCGCCGCCAGATGAGAACAACCGTCCCTCTGTGCAGTTCCACAAAGGGATAGGTCAAGTAGCTCGGAATCTAGACTGGCTCGAGGATTACCAGACCGTGCAGGTGCAGGTGTTCCATGACTGGCAGCTAAACGAGACGACCCGCAACTATAAGGGATCTCCTCATGTCTTCGATGAACTCCGGCAGAAGGAGTGCGAAGGTCTATTTGAACCTCCCGCAGCTTGTGCGGACTCGCGAGAGTGACACGATCACGAGAGGCACTTGCATCGCCACCACATGAGAACGTTCAGGTGACAGAGGATGGGCGGGTCGGTGCATATATTTCGTTGGTCGTCGTGTCGGAACTGAACAGGTGGGAAGATTTCTCTGTGAATCAGTACAGTAAAGAAGAACATCTCTAAACCGTGCTTACATGGATCTAGCACGTCCTATCACGGTGACGTCTGTGGCCGCGAGCAACACACCGAGTAGCCGCAGGCGATGAGTCCAAAGCGATTCCACGCAGGGATGCCCGTGCGACGTAGGTCTCAACCGGATGCCGTGGGCGTGATCCGGGGTAAGGGGTATTTACAGGAAGCTACAGGCGACTGGATCTACCGAGTGCAGTTCGGCAACGCGACGAGAGGTGTTGCGGAAGCGGAACTTGAGCCCCTACCAGTATACACGGACGCTTGGGATGACATCCGAGCCGGCATCTTTGCCGGCGCGGGGGCATTCCGCACACTCATGACGTTTGAGCGCCTACGACGGCCGCCCTCGCCGATCGCCGCTTCCTTCGGCTCCGCCAAGGCAGCCTTCTACCCCTTCCAATTCAAACCACTGCTCAAGTTCCTCGACAACCCGCGAAAGCGGCTGCTCATCGCCGACGACGTAGGTCTGGGCAAGACGATCGAGGCTGGTTACATCCTCCGGGAACTAAAGTCGCGCACGATCTTGGAACGGATCCTGCTCGTAGTACCCTCGCGGCTAAGGACGAAATGGCAAGCCGAAATGGACCGTCGATTCGGCGAGCGATTTGACATCGTTGGTAGTAAGGAACTAATCGCCTGGGGTGAGAGAATGGAGACTCGGCGTGAGCTCAGCCGTTTCGCCTGGATCGTATCAATCGAATCGGCCCGCCAACCTGCAGTCATTGAATTCCTAGCCGAGATGCAGCCGGACCTCGACTTCGTCGTTGTCGACGAAGCTCACCGAATGCGCAACCCGCAGACTCTGCAGCACCGGCTTGGCAAGGCACTGTCAGCTTGCGCCGACCACATGCTGCTCCTGACAGCCACCCCCGTGCAGACTGGTCTGGAGAACCTATTCAGGCTACTGAACATACTTGACGAGTATGAGTTCCAAGATGCCAGCGTGTTTGAGGAGCAGTGTGAAGCCAACAGGCCTGTTATCCAAGCCGCTACTGCGATCCGATTGAATCCACCGAAAGGGGAACTTGCCGCTGGTGCATTGAACGAGATGAAGGGCAATTCGCTTACGCGACCGCTAACCGAATCGGGTTACTTCTCGAATCTGCTGTCCCGCTGCAAGAATGCGCCCGGCCTCGACCGTGACGAACTCGTCGAGCTTCAAAGGGACATCAATGAACTGTCGCTGACCGGCAAGATCGTTAGCCGCACGCGTAAGGCAGACGTGATGCGGAACCGGACGATCCGGAAGCCCTTCACCCTAAAGTTCCAATACTCGGCGGTTGAACGCGCCTTCTATGACTCGGTGGCCGAGCTTTGCGAGGTCACCCGTCCGGACCTCTCCGGTTGGGGCCAGGCAATGGCGGCTCTGCAAGCGTTCCGCGCAACCGCCAGTTGCATACCAGCCGCCGCAAGACGATTCCGCGAGAAGCTCGAGGCTGGCCGGTCGCCTGTACACGATCTTGTCGAGGACTTCGACGAAGACGGGGAGCCGGAGACGGCAAGATCCCAGGCCTTACGAGCGATGAACACCCGGATGGACGAGACGCTTGTGAGAATCTCTTCCTCCATCCAGCGCCTCACGGAAGATGACACGAAGTATGAGGACTTCAGACGAAGGCTCCAAGGAATGTGGCGTGAGAGGGAAACGCCCACAACGAAAGTCGTCGTTTTCTCTTTCTTCAAACCAACCCTGTGGTATTTGTACGAACGTCTAGCGGCCGACGGCGTCGAATGTCGACTGATAAACGGCGACGTCGCGATGCACGAACGCGAGGCCCGAATTGAACAGTTTGCTACCAGTCCGAGCATAAGGATCTTACTGTCGTCCGAGGTCGGCAGTGAGGGTTTGGATCTACAGTTCGCTTCGGTGGTAGTCAACTATGACCTGCCATGGAACCCGATGGTTATCGAGCAACGGATCGGACGTATCGATCGAATCGGCCAAGCCGAGGAGAGCATCGGCATCTTGAATCTGGTCGCTGCCGAGACGATCGAGGAACGAATATTGATGCGGCTCTATGACCGGATCGGGATCTTCGAGGAGTCGATTGGCGAATTGGACCCTATCCTGGGTGAGACCGTAGAGAAGCTTGCTTCACAGGCTCTTCGAGGTGAGCTGTCGGAGGCGGACCAAGCTGCCCGAGCGGACCAATCTGCTGACGCCATGAAAGACCAACGTTTGCAGGCCGAGAACTTGGCGAGAAACGCCGACGGCCTTCTGGCTGCCGATCAGTCTTTCTTGGACGAAATCGAAGGCCTGATCGGGGGTCGGAAGGTCCCAACGGAGACCGAGCTGTACGACTACGTGCATGGGTTCCTCACCAGCAGGTTCAACGGAAGCCGCTTTCCTGAGGCGGTCGTGACTGACGCCGCGGACGTTCGGACGCCAACCGGTGTCGGAAGCTTGGTGCTTGAAGCGTGTCCCAACGACCCCGAGGGATTCCGATTCGGTCGGGCACTGGAGACAGGTCCCGTGAAGGTCACTTTCGACCAAGAGGCAGCAATGAAGCACGCCAATGCGGAGTTGTTGCACCCTCGACATCCTCTGGTGAGGATGGTTACCAACGAGCGAGAACGGCAGGATAGCGGGATGGCCCGGTCTTTCGCGCTTCGGCTGGATGCCCGCGATCTCGCCAATACTGCTGTTGGATTGCATGGAGACTATGCATTCGAAATTCACCTCTTCGAGGCAAAGGGTATTAGGCCGCGTGTGTCGCTGGTTCCGTTGTTCGTCGGCGAACACCGCGTTTGCCTTGACGAGCGGACATCTGAAGACCTTCTCCTCTCAATTCTGGACTCGGCCGAGTCCTTGGAGCCCGCTCCCCGTCTAGACCAAGAGTTGGTGGAGGCGCTGTCTTTGCAGTTCCAAGACCATCTCGCATCGAAGCGGGAACTGACAGCGTCGAAGGAGAGGGAGTTGAACACCATTCGACGGGAGCGCCTGCGGGCAACGCTTGCCGCCGCCCTAGATCACAGGGTCGATGAAGCCGAGAGACGCCTAGAGACCTTGACGGCGAACGGTGCCGCGTCATTCGCCATCAATATGGCGGCGGCCAAGCTCGACCGCGCCAACAGCGAACGATCTGCCCGCTTGGACCCGCTACAAAACACTCGAAGGGCCGTGTTGGAGACTGAACTCCTCGCCGCCGGCGTCCTACACATCCGATCCGCATGATGGAGGCCTTAGTTCGAATGTGGAAGTGGCTAGCACGCCTTCTGACTCGTATACGCCGACCCGCCAAACGAGTGGAAGTCACGAAGGGACCGCGGGACAGTGACGACATTCCCCAGAAATCCGCATCTGGATTGGAGCGGCCGGGTGAGCGACCCACGAACACGGAGGACGATGAAGAGCGTCCCTCCGGGGTGGAGCAAGGAACAGCCGCCAGGGACCAGCTCGATTCCGACAGACAGTCGGAACGACCTAGTGGATTCCTGTCGCTCGCGCCGGACGTTCTTGCCAAGACCCAGCCGCTGGGGAGACGAAGATCGCTATGGCTGGGCGTGGACTATGGGACAAGCATGTCCAAACTCGTCATCACCGACTACGACTTCAGGGATGGGACGCGCAGTTTTCCTGTTCGTCCGCAGAACGGTGGCGGCCAGCATGGCGACTATCGGATTCCGTCGACCCTTACCCTTGAATCCGGTGCCATTCGCTTCGGGGTCGAAGCCGAATCGCATGCCGATGCGGCCGAGGGCGTCTACCGGTCGATGAAGATGCTCTGCGCCTATCCCACGCGGTTTTACGGAGACACCGCTTCTCTTCCGACAGGACTTGACGCACGCGATTTGGCAACGTTGTTCGTCGGCCACCTGATCCAGCTCGGGGAGCAGGCAGCGACTCGTTACGCGAACGGGCTCGGCGCTGAGCCTTCGTTCGGGATTACGCTCGGGGTTCCGATGGCCCAGCTCGACGACGAAGGGCTCCATGGGATGTTCGTCGCAATTGCCAGGGAAGCATTCAAACTCAGGGACAAGGTAGATCTTCTCCATAGTGTTGCTATCGACAGCGCAATCGACGCCTTGTCTGTCGTCCGCAAGGAGCTCAAGGGGAACGATCCCTCTGAACCCCGCGACTGGGTACGGTCTGAAGCAGAGGCAGCACTCTTTTGGGCACATGGTTCGCCGGAGATACCTGAAGGTAGATATGCCTGCGTCGATGTTGGAGCGGGTACGACTAGCGCTTCGTGGTTCCACATCAGCGGCAAACAACTCGGCGACGATTTCGTAAAGGACAGGTTGTCGTTCTACGGTGCGGCCTGCGCACCGCCCGGCTGCGACGCCGTTGATGCCGTTCTCGCGGATGACCTTGGGCTACCTAGTAGGGCGGAAGTGCGCGAACAGGAAGCCAAGTTGTTGGCAGCGCTTTCGGATGCCGGTACAGATGCCCTTGGCGGTGTCCTCAACGAACTTGCCGGAGTGTTCGGAAAGGCATCGAAGGAGGCATTCGAGAAAGAAAAGAGTCTCAGAAGGTGGAAGGGCATAGGTCGGGTGTTCTTCCTCGGGGGCGGCAGCAAGATCGCGGCAGTACGCGATAGGCTCACCCAAGGACGGGAGTGGTTGATGCCGTCTCCTATCGCTGAACCGGGAGTGCCTGCGGACTTGGTCGAAGAAGACGGTGAAGAGCTCCGGGACGATCCCACGTTCCTATTGGTTGCGTACGGACTTTCCCGGCGCTTGGCGGATGTACCGGATACGTTCCGACCGAGCGAGGTCGTCAACTTCCAGCCAGAGCACAGGAAGAAAACGCGGTTGAGCCACGAGGACCTCTACGGCAACTGAGCCCCTTGGTCATGGTCGGAGTTGCTCAGCTGCTCAGGCACCGCGATTGGCGAACGTCGCCAGAAGTGGTTTAGATCTGTGATTCCAACGAGGCCTACGTGAGGGCTCACCAAGCGGGCGAACGATCGCGTTTTTGCCGTTGGCCCGGCGACTGCGCTTACCGGCGACGTTCGGACGGCGCGACATGGCGAATGGCCATGTTCGAACCGTTACTTCCTGTCCCTTGCTGTTTTTTGGCGACATATGGTGCCAAGTCGCGTCCTCACTACCTCTTGCCCATATCGTTCGACTAGCGACCGCAGTGTGTGATCCAAGTGGCCGTGGCTCATTGAGCCCTTGCCCGCAAACGGCCCCGTTCGGGCCGTCCGGCCACGTTGTCCTCGCGACTCCTTCGCGTGGTCCGCCATACGCTTTTTCTGTCGAGGCTCCGCAATTCCACTCGTTCGAAGCGTGTAATCGCTAGTCCCTGTACCCGCGCCTGACCACGATCTGCCCCGCCTGCTTGACATGCCCTAAACCTCACACTCGAAGTCCACCGCCCACCTCACCGTTTGTTGCGCACGATCTTGCGGAGCGGCCGGGGGGGGGGGGGCGGGGGGGGGCGGGGGGGGGGGGGGGGGGGGGGGGGGGGGG
>JAPPND010000211.1:17022-24730 GCA_028818795.1 Gammaproteobacteria bacterium
CCCCCCGTTCCACCCTCTGCCCCCCCCGCTTTTCAATCCCAAAACCCCACACTCCAACTCCCCCCCCCACCCCACCCTTTTTTCCCCCCCCCCCTTGGGGTGGGGCCCCCCCCCCCCCCCCCCCACGTCCAGCCGCGTCGCGATCCACGGCGGTCGGGACTCCGGTCCAACGACGGCAACACAAACCACCAAACATCGCCGCCGCATTGTCGCGCTGAACATCGTCCGGCGCGGCCCAGAGCATGTCAAGCAGTCAAGCGTGGCCACGTACATGGCATAGAAACACGTTGGCTCGCCGATGGTCGCAACGGTAACATGCACCACTCCCACTGAGATCGACGCGCCCATGGATTCCGGCGAGGAAGAAGAAAGCCCGAGCTCTATCGCCGAGTGCGTCCAGAAGCACTGGAATCAGCACCGCCGGCCCATGCTGCTCAGCGCACTGGGCACCTCCGTGGACCAGCAAACGATGCGTGAAGTCAAGAACCACGCGCGCAATCTGGCGACCTACATCCGAACACGTCTAAGCGGCAGCGTCTCGGTCGTGCAGCACAGCACCAACCCAACCATCATCGGAGCCGTACCTTCTTCCGAGGCTCACTTCACTCAAGACTGGGATTACCTCCTGGCTCGCCCCGACCGTGACATCGACACACCCGGCAAGCGTTTCAACCGTGCGTTCTGGACAGCATTCCGCAAACCGCTGCCAGACACCTCCACTAGGTACCTCTCAAGCGATGACCCCATCAGATTCGCGGACGTTCCCCCCGGGAGTGCGCCACCAAGATCTCTGGAAATCCCCCGGGCGTACATCCCCGGCGATGAAGCGACGGACTCGGATGTCGCGGAGCGCATCGCCGAATGGCTCCGCGATAATGACTTGGACGAGACCCGTTACCTCTACCTGCCACGACCCCCTCAGCATCGATCCGAACGACCATTGCCGACCGAGGACCTCCTCGGCCGCCTGATCACTGCGTTGGACGCGGACGAACTCGACAAGGTCACTATGCCCATCGCTCTCGTGGCCAAGCTCCGCCGGACCCCCGTTTGAGGCCGAGTTCCCTCGTTGCGATCGCTGGCCTGCCAGATCACATCGCGGCCGACCTTCCCGCGCAGTTGAATCGTGCATTCCGCTCAGCATCCGTCATCGCCGCACCCAACGCTCCTTGGTCGGCGAGCTACGACGCCGACTATGCCGAGCGGCTCTACTCCCTGATCGTCGACGGCCTTAGACGGCAGGAACCATGCGAAACGCGCCAAGCATGGCAAACGAATCTGGTTCTGCTCTACGTCCCCAAGAACGACGCCAGTGAACGCGTCTTGTTCGACAAGCTTGGTCTCGAATCCCTAATCACCCCGCTCAACTTCGACGATGGTCCGCCACTCCCGGGGCGGACCTCCAATGAACGCAATCGAGCCCTCAGCGCCTTCTTGGACAGCGCTAGTCAAGCTTTTCGACACGCCAGCACCCTCCTACTCGAAATCGCAACGGAAGTGGGGAGACGCGACAACCGCACATGCCTGCTTTTGCCCCGGCGGAATTATGGTGACGACTTCGAGCACATCGCCCGATGTGTTCGCCGCGCCGCCCATGACCGACTTTCCCCTGATCAATTCAGAACACGGCTCCGCCAACTCGTGCGCCGCCTCGACAAGACCACCCAGGGACACTTCCGAAGCGCAGCGAATCTGGTCCTCCGTGCCCCACCAAAGGCGCGACTCCGACATGGCGTAAGTCCCACGTGGACGGCCACCCGGCACCGGACGTCATGCATCGTGCGCGGCCATATCCGGTTCGGAGCTCCGTTCGACCCGCAGTTCCACTACGACTGCGATATTCCCGCCGGGCATCCGCGAGACTTCCCTTCCTGTCACAGTCGTCGTTCACTTCCCCGCCAGCGACTCCACGCCAACATCGCACCGAACGACAACGTGAGGTAAACAAAAATAAAGCCGTGACGATTCAGCGTCACGGCTTTCCGTGCATTCGTTGGCCCACGGTTAGCGGACCGTGCTCTTCGCCGCAGCCCGAATCGATTGGGGTCTGCCGCCGAGACGGTCCTGCACGCCTTTAAAGCCGAGCTAGCTAACAAGGAGAGGACGTGCACGTCCAACCACGCTTCATTGTGCCTTGGTCCCACCGGCGTAACGCCGGCGGGGTCCTTGCTCTGGCCTCTCGACTCACGCCCGTCAGACGGTCAACGATACCCGCCTGTGGACTCCGTACCGTACCTCCACCCCGAAGGGGACTTCGGTAACGCGCGAAACCGAATCAAACCTTGCGTTCCCACGCCTCACTTGTCAAGCCCCCTATGCCAACAGCCCCCTATGCCAACTACGAACAGGTTAGCTGCCCGAAGACGGAACAAGCGATTGCTCTTGCCTCGCCGTCAGCGCCGTACGCCCGCGACAAAACGCTTCCGCTGCGCGTTCACGGTAGAGTCTGAGGCGTGCTAGATTCGAGGGTCTAGCGGAATGGGGGGAGACGCGTGCCAAATGGCGGTGAAGCATGGTTGGATGAGATAGCAGCGCGGTTGCGGCGCGAGGTTGACGATGGTGCCGCTCCGCGCGCGGAAAAGCTTACCATCCGGGAGTTAATCGGACATTTTGGCTATGAGCGCCGCGGAGCCTTGATCGTTCGGGTTGTCCGCTCAGCACTAGATGCCCGCGGGCTCAGCATCTCGGCGAACTTCGAGGGTGGGTGGCTCCATGGCACCGTTTCGATCACGCTCGACGCGGCGGGTGTTGATAGTGCTGGCACCAAACCCGAAACCGATCCGACACCCCGAGTGGAGAGCCTGACCGCAGCCCATCATGCACCCGTGAGCGTTAGGCCCGACCATCCCTTGCGCAGAGCGACGACGCTCATGCGGATGTGGGACTACTCGCAGCTACCGGTATGGACCGGCCCCAGAGACGTCAAAGGTGTCGTGAGCTGGAAGTCGATCGGCCGCGTGCTCGCAGATGGGGCGTACCCAACGACAGTGCGGGAGTGCATGGGGGAGGCCTGCATCATCGAGGCCGACGCACCGCTCGCCCAAGCCGTGACGGCGGTCTACGAGCACGACCACGTTTTGGTTCGCGCTCGTGACCAGACGATCATTGGAATCGTGACGGCTGCGGACCTAGCCATGCAGTTCAAGGAGCGGGCACTGCCGTTCATGTTGATCGGGGAGGTCGAAGCACACCTGCGAAACCTCGTACGGGGCAAGTTCACGGTGGAGGAACTCAACGAAGCCAACGATGGCGACGATGAGGTTCGCGGCCCCGAAGGCCTGACCTGGGGAGGATTCGTCCGGCTGCTGCAGAAGCCTGCCAACTGGGAGAGCCTTGGGCTTGAAGTCGACTGTCGTGTCTTCGTCGATCGACTCGACGCGATTCGCGAGATCCGCAACGACATCATGCATTTTTCGCCGGACCCCCTCGGAGCCTCTGAGCTGGACCAACTCGAGTGTGTGGTGCGATTCTTCCGCACGCTGACTCCTGTCTCTGCCCCGCGCGAAAGTGACGGTAGCTAACGCGGTGGTTGCGGCAAGCCGAGCCGCAAGCGCCTCCCAGTCGGACCCCTCTGATACGAGTCGCTTGGCGGTGTCCACTTCATGGCAGTTCGGAGAGCAACCGGGGCGACGCTTTGCCCCTCGCAATCCGACGTTGGCCACTCCCGCTTGGGTCCAGTGGCGGGAAGGGTCGGCTCCGGGTGTGGCGGCTGAAGACACAGATCAAGTAGCAACGGCGCAGGTTGTCGACCTCTCCGGAAGAGCGAAGCTGGATACGATACGACCGGGCTCCAAACTGGTTAAGGCAGGGGACTCTGCAGAAACGCTCTACGACACAAAGGTGGATGTCGCGTGACCGCCGCCGGGACTAGGAAGCCCCGTGTACGTGCATTGACGATCTACCTTTTGAAAGAGTTCGTGTCGGAAGCCGAGGACTCGATTGAACCGGCGGAAGAGGTCCGTGGCTTTGACTTGGACGTTGGTGGCGTAGCGGCGAAGTTTTTCCTGAATCCGTCGAGGGTGGCGCTTCCAGCTTGGTTCTCGTTTTTCGAGGGAAAGGTTGATGTAGCCCAACACCTAGTGAAGAGCGCCAGTAGTGCCGCGGTGCTGGTGTTCCCTGTTGCAGGACGCTGGTTTGCGGTGACGTTTGGCTACGGACGGAACATGCTGCGGCAAGGTGTTTGGGAGGCGAACTTCGGTCTCAAGGTTACGCTAAACGCCATTGATGATCGGAGCATTCGCAGCATCGACCGGAAGAGTTTCGACGCTATTGCGCGGCACACCAGGGAGGAAGCGAGCCGAGCGGGATCGATCGAACAGTTCGGTCTTAGTGTCGAGGAGGACCTGCTTCGTGCGGTGGTTGGAACGCCCGAGGACACGAGTCTCGGCCGCCGATTGGCCGGGATGGACGCGTTGACCACGAACATCGCGGTAAGGCTAGCGGACTTGCCTCGTCAGATAGAAGGATACCTGCACGAATGGGGTAGGCGTCGTTATCAGGCACGGTACCCGTGGATCGACCATGTGGCTGAGATCAGGGACCGTGGCCAGGCACGGGAGTTGGACGAGCGGCTGGTTCGGCGAATGGCGGCCGACGATCTGGAGAACATTTGGCTTGCGGTACCCGTACCCGTCGAGTGGGCGCAAGTCGGTGGTTTTCGGTTCTCGGAGTCTGCGCGCGCGGAAACGGATGACGACATCGACATCCGTAGATTTCTGGAGTCTGTTCGAGACCGTTCGAATCTATCTCCGGAGACGCTGCGACGAAGGTACGTCTATTGCGTCGACCCGGACGAGTCGTTTGAACTTCACAAGTGGTCAATCTACCAGTGCGTGTATGCCGAGATTCGTGACGGCGACGACGTATTCCTGTTGACAGGTGGACACTGGTACCGGGTCGCACCATCCTTCGTGCAGCGCGTGGACGGGGACGTGGGCGCGCTGCAGGCGACGGCGTGTGAACTCCCTTCCTACCGACATCGGTCGGAGGAAGACTACAACCAAGCAGTGGCAGACAGGGATCAGACCGTCGCGCTAATGGACCGAAAGAACATTCGATACGGGGGCGGGGCAAGCCAGATAGAGTTCTGCGACTTGGTCGTGGGTCCGCGGACGTTTCTGCACGTCAAACGGTACGGCGGATCGAGCGTGCTCAGTCACCTGTTCGCCCAAGGTCTCGTCTCAGCGACGTTGTTCCTTCAGGACCCGGATTTTCGACGTCAAGTGAGGTCGAAACTCGACCCGTCGTTCCAGGGGGCCATTCCTGACACGCAACCAGACGCGAGAGACTACGAGATCGGGTTCGCCATCGTCAGCCGAGTTCCCGGATCCTTGGTGCTACCCTTCTTCAGCAAGGTGAACCTGAGGAACGCAGTAAGGACTCTCAAAGGGCTCGGCTATCGTGTGACGCTCACGAAGATCGAGACGGTGCAAGACAACTAGCGACCGCCAACAGCAAGGAGGTAGTCGGCGTTTGCGGTTCAGCGACGTTCACGGCGCACGCGGAGTTCCTGCGGCGTGTCGGATGGCTGGAAGACCAAGGCATCGAGTTCAGCGTCTCGAATACCCGCCGGCGGAGGCAACATCCATTGTGGAACGCCGACACTGTGCCCGCTGTGGCGACGGAGCGGTGCCTCGCGCCCGCGTATGATCCCGCGTATGATGAGGACGGCGACCCCGTGGCCAGCGATGGACACCGTTGAGGTCGAAACGGCAACGGGACCAGACACAAAAATCGGGAGTTGAGGCTTGGAGACGAAAAAGCGCATTTACTGCATCGAAGGCGTCCATGATTGGGGCGACGGCAAGATCGAACCGACCGTCGAGCCAATGCTTGAGCTGCTACAGAAGACGGGATACTGGGACTATCTGCATAGAACCTGCGCCACCTCGGCTGAACTGAGATACAGATTGGAGGAGGAGTGGAACGAAGTCTGCGAAAAGGGGTCGGTGCTTTATTTCGCCAGCCACGGGGCTCCCGACCAGGTATGGCTTAGTGACGAAGTGGCCGGACTGGTGACGATGAAGGAGTGGGCGGATTGCACAGGATGTCACGTGCATTTCGGCGGCTGCGATACATTTAGCGGCGGCGAACACAACCTGAGCGACTTTATGAACTCCACGAATGCCACGTCGGTGTCCGGCTACGCCAGAGAGGTTGGCTGGGTGGACTGGACGGCCCCTGCGTTAACACTTGAACTTCAGTTCTTCGCACAGTTGAGCGGGGTCAACATCGTAAACCAAACTAGGAACCGGGCTCGAAACCTGAGACGGGTTGAACAGGCGGTTTCCAAACGGTTCCCCGACTGCGAATTCAACATGTTGGTACGCCCGTACGGACAACGCTAGTTTCGTTTCGAGTGCGGTAGCCACGAGACGTCGCCCGGCTTCGCGCAGAAAACTGACTCGATTCCAGCGCACTGCAACAGCGGCGACACGGTTGCTGAGGCCCATGTCGCGGGCCAAATCGGCTGCGCGGATAGACACTGCGGCTCTGCCCGCTTCGCGTACCGGCTCGACCCACCGTTCGCGGGCGTATCGCCTGATCCGATCGGCCATGCTCACGACTTCAACCATCGTGAATTGCCAGCCCCCCCGACAACCGAAGCCAGCGGGCAAACGGCCTGTTGTTGCCGGGTCCAGGCGGATGACCTGCCGTTCTCCAACGGGGAGAAGCTATCCTCTTGCTCGTCCGCGCCGCCTTCCACTTCTCGGCCTTCCACGTGCCGTCATCGAGTCAGCATAGGACCGCGATACGACGAATTGTGTCGCTCGTCGCCGGACGAGGACTAGCCCTGATCAGTGTCGATAGTCGTCGTGGTCAACTGGGGGCGGGGCCTTCGCCCGCCTCCCACTCTCCGTACGTACGACCATCCCTGTGCTTCCAGACGTTGCGACCATTCACACTCGCCCCATGCACCACGCCGGCCGCAGAGGACACTGACCGGAAGGAGTAGTCCCCTGAGAACTCCAGGAACTCGCCGTCGCGCCGCAGGTCTTTCGCCTCGAGCATGGCCTCCCGAAGCCGTTTCACGCCGTCCGGTATTGATGGCGCCTCGTTGAGGCGCGCCCGCGAGCCGGCCTGTACCACGAAGTCCCCGGATGCATTCAACCTCATGCTCGCTTCGAAGCCCTTTCCTGAGAGGCTGAAGGTCTCTCCCGAACCAGTCACCGAGTCGGCTGGGGAGCGCCCCGTTTCCTCCTCCGTAGCCCGCGTCGCGCGAACGGACCTGAACAGGTCGCATCCGAGGACGCCAGCAAGCATCTTCGCCTCTTCGACGAACTTCCTCATGTCGTACTGATCTGCCACCGGGAGCCGGCCCGCGTCTTTCGACGGCTCTTGACGGTTGGGCAAGGACCAGTGTGGATTGAGCTGCGCCTCCGCTATGAGCCGAGACTCGACATAGCGAGCATGCGACTTCGTGAGGTTCGCGTCCTTGCTGACCAAGATGATCGTGTCTTCCCAGAACTCCTTCTTCCCCTGCGGCGACGCGTGGTATGCGAGCCTACGGCCAATGCCCTCGGACTCGCCTATGTACGCCACCCTGCCATCGGTCGCAGCGTCGTCCGCGCCGAGCAGTATGTAGACCCCCGGCCGACGAAGGTCCTCCCGGAAGACCGCTTCGGCCCGCGCCAGTTGGCTCCTTCGGAACGCTATCGCTTGAGTGGTCGACATGGTCTTCTCCGCCGACCGGATGCCGTCGGGACGG
>JAPPND010000204.1 GCA_028818795.1 Gammaproteobacteria bacterium
CTCGGTGGCGCTGGCGTCGGGCGTGGTCAGGGTCACGGTCGTGGCGTCGTCGTCCTCAATGGCGCCGATGCCGGTGTCGTCGAGCAGCGTGCCGTTGTTGCTGGGCGCGGCGAGCTTGACGGCCAAGGTCTCGTCGGGTTCGTCGAGGGTGTCCTCGATGCTGGAGACGGTAAACGTCCTGGAGGTGGCGTTGGCGGCGAAGTTGAGCGTCCGGGCCTGGGTCACGGCGGTGTAGTCGTCGCCTGCGGCGGCCTGGTGGGCGTCCTTCGTGGTGTCGGCCGCGGTGGTCCAACTGACGGTCGAGGCGCCTGTGACGAGCCCCGAGCGGGTGACGACAAAGGTGAGGGAATCGCCCTCGGCGGCGCTGGCGTCGCCGACCTCGTAGCCGGTGGTGCCCTCGGTGACCGCGCCGGTGGCGAAGGCGCTGGCGAGCGCCGCGCCGGAAGGGCTGGCCAGGTTGACGCGGAAGGTCTCGTCACCCTCGACCAGGTCGTCGGCGAGGGCGGCGACGGTGATCGTCCTGGTGGTCTCGGTCGCGGCGAAGCTCAGCGTCTGCGCCTGGGTCACGGCGGTGTAGTCGGCGGCGGCGGTGGCCTTGCGGGCGTTGGCGGCGGTGTCGTCGCCGGTGGTCCAGGTCACCGACGAGCCGGCGGTGGTGTCGCCGGAGCGGGTCAGCGTGAAGCTCAGGTTCTGGCCCTCCCGGGCGGAGGCGTCGGCGATGGCGATGAGCGTGTCGACGCCGCTGATCGTGCCGGTGCCGGCACCGTCGGCGATGCTCGCCCCGGAGGCGCCGGAGAGCGTGACGGTGAAGGTCTCGTCGAGCTCGTTGATCGAGTCGCCCTGGATCGCGACGCTGAAGTCGGCCGTGGTGTCGCCGGCGGCGATGGTGAGCGTCTCGGTCTTGTGGGTGTAGTCCTCGGGGTCTGTGGCGGTGCCTTCCGAGGTGGTCGCGGTGACGGTGACGGCCCGGGTGCTCGGCGTGGACAGGGAGATGGTGAAGGTGGCGGCCGCGCCTTCGGCGGCGGTGACGTCGTCGATGGACAGCTCGGCCATGTCGTCGTCGGCGATGGTGACGCTGGTGTTCGCGAACGCGAGGCCGGTGAGTTCGCCTTCGATGGAGATCGTCTCGTCGCCCTCGGCGACGTCGTCGTCGACGGGCGCGAGCGTGAAGTCCACGTGGGCGCTGGCGGCGCCGGCGGGGATGGTGATCGTCTGGTCGGCGACGTTGGCGTAGTCGGTCCCCTCCGTCGCGGTGTCGCCGCTCTTGCCGACCTTGATCGTGATGGCGCTGTCTGTGGTGAAGCGGGCGGCACCGATGATGGTGGCGGTGACGCGCACGGGCTTCCCGCCGCCGTCCTCGGCGAGGCTGTCCTGCACGCCGTCCGCGCCGGTGTCGGCGTCCACCGTCAGCGCGATGTCTCTCGGCGTTTCCACCGTCGTCACCAGCAGGTCCGCGGTAAGGCCCGCGTAGTCCCCTCCCGAAGCGGTGTGCCGCAACGTCGCCACATCGTTCGTGACGTCGACGTCTTCCCCGGCGGTAATCGTCACCGTCTGCGGCGTGCTCCAGAGGTTCGTCCCGGTCGGATTGAACGTCAGACTCGTCCTGTCCAGCGCCAGATCCGTGCCCGCCGTGCCCGTGATCGTGACCGTGACCGCGCCCGAAGGCCGGGTCGCCAGCCGGACCCCGTAGTTGGCGGTGGACCCTTCGGCAACATGGGTTGACGATGGCACCAGCAGACCCGGATCAATCTCGACGTCGTTGTCAACCGTACGAATCTCAACGCTATCGAACGAAGAGTTGAGGTCACTCCCTATGAAGAATTGCATCCAAACGCTTTCGTCCAACTCATCGTCGTCCTCGGCCACCATCACGCTCACCGGCTGCGTGATCCTCCAGTTGGAATCCGTGAACTCAAGACTCACGGGGTCAATGGTCACGCGCCCTTCTCCCGCCTGTCTGGAATCGCGATGCCAATCGCTGTTGACCGTCACCGTCCCGCCCGGTGGCGCTGAAAGCCGCACGCCAATGCTGCCGCTGCCCCCTTCGGTTACACTCAGTCGACCTTCCTGTATTTCAACCTGGGCCGGGGCCTCGTTGTCAGTCGGGAGCACATACAAGATGGATCCTCCTCCCACGTCTGGTGAGGACCTATGACCCAAAATAAAGTACGTCTCCGCTAAATCTGAATGTATGTCGTCTTCGGGCACGGAAATCGTCACCGTCTGGGCTGTCCCCCAGTTCGAGGTCGTGAACGTGAGCGAAGTCCTGTCCAGCCACTGGAGCGCGGGGTTCGGCGGGTTGGTGGTGCTGATCGTCACCGTCACCGGCGTGACTGGCTGCTCAAGGAGCCGCATCGTGTAGGTGACCGCCTCTCCTTCGAACACAGTGATTGAGTTGTGCCCGGAAGGACTGGTGATCTGCAGTCGCGCTTCGGCGCTCTCGGAACCAAAGACCAGCAGAAACAGCGCACAGGGAAGCAGCCGGCCACGCCAACCCGGAATCCGTCGGCCGTCATCGCGCCCATGGCCGGACCGTCCATCCAAGACGGGCCTTCGGAGACGCGGGACAGCGCGTCCATCGCTTTGCCAAGCGGCAAGGCCGGCGGCGCGCGCCGGGGGCGCTCCGGCGATCCGGGGCGTCGAACGACATCGGTGAGGGGCGGGACGACCGACAACAGTCCGGCAAGCGCGACCGCTCCGACGCATTGACGGTTCATCGCGATCACGCACGATGAACCTTGTCCATTTACCCCCCGCCGGGGGGGGTGATGTGAGGGGGTCGATCTCGGGCCATTGCACAGCGGGTTGCCACGGTGCAAACGGCTGACCCCGGACCACGCCAGCAAGTTCGCCAACGCGACAGCCACGTCCCCTTTGGTGCGTCGCTGCTACAAGCCAGACTATAACAGTGTCGACAGCTTGCCGCACCCGGCACGCCCGCATTAGTTGTCAACAAATGGAAGTGTCTGGTGCCGTGTTGCTCCACGTCGGTGCCGACTACCCGTTGACCCAACGGATCTCTCTCGGCGCGAGACTCACGTATTCCCGCATCGGCGACATGGCAGACTGGGGTTTCTACATCCGTCATCCGATGGAAGAGCAGGTCTCCACCTGCCCGCACTTCCCATCGCCATTTCCGTGCTTCGCCAACGAGAACACGTTCGCCGCCGCCAACGGTTTGCAGGTGTCCGCCACGCTCCGGTACCGCTTTCGTCGTCGTTGACTTCCTGCCGGCGCATCATGCGGCGCACCGGGATGATATTCTGAACCGTTGCCAGCTTAGGGAGGGAGCCGTGAACGGCTACGATTTGATTGCGCATTGCCTGAAGGCCGAAGGCGTCACCTGGATGCCCTGTTTCCCGGCCAACCCGTTGATCGAGGCCGCCGCCAAGGTGGGCATCCGACCCTTGGTGTTCCGCCAGGAACGCGGCGGCATCAACGCGGCGGACGGCTACGCGCGGCAGACCCGGGGCGCGCCGCCCGGCGTTTTCGCCTCGCAATCGGGTCCAGGAGTCGAGAACTCCTTCGGCGGCATCGCTCAAGCCTGGGGCGAGGCCGTGCCCCTGGTCTTCCTGCCCGGCGGCGCGGGCCTCGGCGGCTACGACGTGTCGCCGAACTTCTCGGCGACGAAGAACTACGCGTCGGTGACCAAACTGGCGCTTTCCATCGACCGGATCGACCGCACGGCGACGCAGATTCGGCGTGCATTCCACACCGCCCGCCAGGGCCGCCCCGGACCCGTGGTCGTCGAGATGCACGGCGACGTGCTCGGCCAGCCGGCGCCCGAAGGTGCCGCGGAACAGTACAAGCCGTCGACCGCGATGCGTTCGGTGCCGTCCCGGAGCGACATCGAAGACGCCGTGGCTGCCCTTCTCAAGGCCAGGCGCCCGGTCATCTGGGCCGGCCAGGGCATTCTCTACGCAGACGCCTGCGATGAACTCAGGGCTTTTGCCGAACTGACCCAGATTCCCGTCATTACCACCATGCAGGGCAAGAGCGCGTTTCCCGACGACCATCCGCTGGCACTAGGTTCCGCGAACCGCACGGCACCGAAGGCCGTGTTCAAGTGGCTCGGTGCCGCAGACACCGTGCTCGCCATCGGATCCGGCTTGACGCGAACCGGGTTCGGGCTGCCGATCCCCAGCGGCAAGTTCCTGATCCACTCGACGGTGTCCGCGGAAGACATCAACAAGGACTACGCCGTGGACCTTGGACTCGTGGGCGACGCCAAGCTCACTCTCGAGGCCATGATCGACGAGGCGAAGGCCGAACTCGGCGAAGACGGCCGCGCCGACGACACCCGCACGGTGTCCGAGATCGCCGCGACGAAGGCCGAGTGGCTCGCGGAATGGGCACCGCTGCTCAATTCCGACGAGACGCCGATCAACCCCTACCGAGTGATCCGCGAGATCAACGCGCACATCGATCACGCCAACACCGTGCTCACCCACGATGCCGGCAACCCGCGCGACCAGATCATGCCGTTCTACCAGGCCCACGAACCCCACGGCTACATCGGCTGGGGCAAGACCACGCACTTGGGCTACGGCATCCCGCTGGTCATCGGCGCCAAGATGGCGGATCCGTCCAAGTTCTGCATGAATTTCATGGGCGACCTCGCCTTCGGCCACACGGGGTTGGAGATCGAGACCGCGGTACGGGCCGAGATCCCCATCACGACGGTGGTCATCAACAACCTCACCATGGGCGGCTACGACGAGAAGATGCCAGTGGCCATGGCCAAGTACGGGGTCGGCAACCAGTCCGGCGACTATGCCGGCGTGGCCGCTGCGCTGGGCGCCAAGTCGATACACGTCAAGGAGGTGGCCGGCATCGGACCCGCCTTGGAGGACGCCAAACGCGCCAACGCCGAGGGCCAGGTCGCGATGATCGAGATCCGCACCCGCCAGGAGACCCGGTTCTCGACCTACCCGGACCTGCTGGTACCGGCGTAGGGACGGGCAGGTCCCGTCCCGCTTGCCTCGTCGTGACGCGCCAAACCCACGTACCGGAGACAAGACCATGATCAATTCCGTGACCGGTCCCATCGAAGCCGATCAACTGGGCTTCACGCTCATGCACGAGCACGTCATGGTGAGCGCCAGCGGGATGTACAAAAGCCACCCGGACCTGCTCGGGCCGAACCGCTTCGAGCGCGCCGTGGCGTGTCTGAAGGAAGCCAAGGCCGGCGGCATCGACACCATGGTGGACGCCACGACCTTCGACCTGGGCCGCGACCCGGAACTCCTGCGCGCGGTGTCCGAAGCATCCGGCGTCAACATCATCAACGTCACGGGCTGGTGGCTCGACGTGCCGCGGTTCATCCGCCACGTCTCGCCCAACCAGATGGCGCGGGAGTTCGTGCGCGACATCGAGGAGGGTTTCCGGGGCACCGACGTCAAGGCGGGTGTGTTGAAGTGCGCCGCGGACTTCGAAGGGGTCACGCCGGCACTCGAGATCATGAACCGCGCCGTCGCCCGGGCGCACAGCGAGACCGGCGTGCCGATCATGGTGCACTCCTACCCCACCGGGCAGGTGGCGCGCCGCCAGATCGCCATCTTCAAGGAGGAAGGCGTCGACCTCGAACGGGTCAAGATCGACCACTCCAACGACACCACCGATACCGAGTACCTGAAGTGGATCCTGGACCAGGGGTGCTTTCTCGGGCTCGACCGCTATCCCGGCCACCTGGTCAGCCCGCACATGCGCACGGTGACCATGAAGTCGCTGATCGACGACGGCTACGGGGACCGCCTGTGCCCCGCCCACGACTGCATCTGTCTGCACATCCTGAACGAGCGGGCCGACGGCACCCTGCCCGACGAGCACGACCTGGCGCTGCGCAACCCGGACAAGTACCTCTACATGCACCGCCACGTGATTCCGGACTTGAAGGAAATGGGCGTCTCGGACCGCACCATCGACACGCTGTTCATCGACAATCCGCAGCGCTTCTTCACCGGGGCATGATTGGCAGTTCGTTGCTCTGCGGCACCCGAGCGCGGCGCTGCTGGGCGACGGGCGTTCTGGTCGCATGGGCGGCTGCCGGGGGAGCCCCGGCGAACGCCGGGCTCGTGCCGCTCTTTCCCGCCGCATCCGACGAGTTCCGGCAGGGCTTCGTGCGCGTCGTCAATCACTCGACCGTCGCGGGTACGGTGACCATCGTGGCGGTAGACGACGCCGGGACGGCGGCGGATGCGCTGACCCTCGCTCTCGGTGCCGGCGAGACGGTGCACTTCAACTCAGACGACCTCGAGACGGGCAACCCCGACAAGGGATTAACCGGTGCCACGGGGGCCGGCGACGGCGACTGGCGCCTCGAACTGACCAGCGGGCTCGATATCGAGGTGCTCGGCTACATCCGCACCGAGGACGGCTTCCTGGCCGCCATGCACGATACCGTCCCGGTGTCCGCCGGTGGCCACCGGGTCGTCATCTTCAATCCCGGGAGCAATGAACAGCAGGCGAGCCGGCTGCGGCTCATCAACCCGGGCAGCACGCCGGCCACCGTAACGGTCCAAGGCGTCGACGACCGCGGCGTTCTGCACGGTAGCGTCGAGCTATCGCTGCCTGCAGGCTCGGCGCGCACTGTCGACGCCCGGGAATTGGAGTCCGGTGGCGACGACTTCACCGGCGAACTCGGCGATGGGGACGGCAAATGGACGCTCGCCGTCGACGCGGACGAACCCATCCATGCCATGAGTCTGCTGGCCACGCCCACCGGTCACCTGACCAATCTATCCACGGTGCCGACAACGGGCCGCCCCACCGTGCCGTTGTTCCCGGCAGCGGGCGATTCGTCCAACCGCCAGGGCTTCCTACGAGTGATCAATCACTCCGACATCGAGGGAGAGGTCCATGTCACGGCGTTCGACGACGGCGGCACCGAGCACGGTCCGGTCACGTTGTCTCTCGAAGCCCGGCAGGTTGTCCACATCAACTCGGACGACTTGGAGTCGGGCAATAACCGCAAGGGACTGACCGGTTCCACAGGCACGGGCGAAGGAGACTGGCGACTGGAACTGACCAGCGACCTCGACATCGAGGTTCTTGCGTACACGCGTATCAAGCCAAGCGGCGATGGCGCCAATGACGCCGTGGCGGGATTTCTGACGGCGATGCACGATGTCGCGCCGCACGCGAACAACCGACACCGCATCGCGATCTTCAATCCCGGCAGCAACACCAACCAGGTGAGCCGCCTGAGGCTGGCGAACCCAGGCGACGAAGCGGCGACCGTCACGATCATGGGCATCGACGACCGAGGCCGTTCGCCGGGGAGCGAAATTCGAACAACGATACCCGCTCGCGCCGCGCTGACGTGGTCCGCCGCCGAACTCGAGGCATCCCAAACCACCCGCGTCGGTGACCTCGGAAATGGCACCGGGAAATGGCGGCTCGTCGTCGAGTCCGACCGACCCATCCTCGCCATGAGCTTGATGGAGAGCGCCGCCGGTTTGCTGACGAACCTATCGACCACGCGTGATGCGCATCGCAGCGCCGCCAACGAAACCGCGCAAACCGTGTTCCAAACGCTTGTCTCGGAATCCATCGTGCAAGCCAAGTGCGTCACCTGCCACGTCCGCGGCGGCCAGTCCGAGCGGACCCGGCTGATCTTCGTCCCGGCGTCGGACGCCGATCACCTGATGCTGAACTTTGCCGCGTTCAAGGACTTCCTGGTCGATTTCGAGGACGGCGTCACACGCATCCTCGACAAGATCCAGGGCAATGACCACGGCGGCGGCGTACAGGTCGCCGCCGGGACGGAGGACCTCGCGAACATGGACCGGTTCCTCGACCGGCTCGCCGAAGCGGCTTCCGAAGTGACGAACAGGCGTCCTCGGGTGGCGTTCATCGAAGATCAGGAACTCGTGATCGGGGAGAGCGTCGACGTGACGGTCGACGTGACCGACGGGGACGAGACGGATGGCTACTCGGTCGAAGCGAACGCCCCGGCGAACTGCGTGTCGGAGTTGGCCGCCGTCAACGGGACCGTGACGCTGACGGGACTGTTGGCGGGAAGCATCGACGTGACGGTCAGGGCGACGGACGACAGCGGTGCCGACAACGCCACTTCGGCGGCACGGACGTTTGCCGTCGAAGTCCGGCATCCCGTCGCACCGGAGTGGGCCCTGACCCGCACGGCAGCCGCAGAGGTCGGCGTGTCCACCTGCGCGGTCGCCGACGTGCTCGACCATGTGTTCACGGACCAAGCCCTGCAGGCCGCGCTCTTGCTTCGAGACGGCCAAGTGGTCGGGGAGCGCTACGCCGACGGCTACGGCGTGGAAGACCTCGTCACCAGCTGGTCCGTCGCGAAAAGCATCTACAGCGCTGCCATCGGCATCGCCATCGACGAGGGCCACATCGAGTCCCTGGACCAGAAGGCGAGCGACTTTCTGGACGAGTGGCTGGACACCGACAAGGAGGACATCACCATCCGGAACCTGTTGGAGATGCGCGCCGGGTTCGCCAACGCCAATGTGTTCATCCAAGCCGACCAGACCGAGTTCTCCCTGGACCAGCCGCTGATCAACGAACCCGGCAGCACGTTCCTGTATTCAAACAACAATTCGCAACTGTTCGAGCCGTTGTTGCGGCGCGCCACCGGCGTGAATGCCCATCTTTGGCTCACGGACAAGATCCTCAAGCCCCTCGGCATCGACGAGACGGCGATCGGGCTTTGGCTGGACCCCACCGGCGTCAATCCGTTGACCTACTGCTGCATCGACATGCGAGCCGACGACTTCGCGCGCATCGGCGTCCTGTTCGCGAACGGCGGCGTCTGGAACGGCGAAACCGTCATCCCGGCAGACTACGTCGACTCGAGCCTCGCCGCCCGCGTCGGCTGGTACGGGCTACAGTGGTGGGTGCTGAACACGATCTACTTCCGCGGCGTCGAACCCCCGATCGATGTCAGCGCCGCCCACGGATTGGATGGCCAGCACATCTTCGTATGGCGCGACGAGGGCATCGTGCTGGTCGTGTTCACCCAGTACGAGCACGAAGCCAGCCAAGGCTACGTCCTGAGCCTGGTGAACTACCCAAGCACCTGCGCTGCCCGGAACAATTGCCCTCTTTCTACAGGCTCGCCGGTACGGCCCTACAACGAGTACGACCTGCTCGGGCACATCGCGAGACTGCGCTAGTACACGCGCTTGCCCGCAGCTAATGCCCTGGCGTATGGGCGTTGAGAAACTTCACCACGGTCCCCACCGTGCCGTCGGCGTCGGGATCCTTCCACTGTTCGACCAACTGGGCGTTGGGCGCCAGCTCGGCGATTTCCCGGGACGTGGCTTCCGGGTGGTAGGGGTCGCTGCCCATCAACACCAAGAGCGGCGTCTGGCACGACGCCACGAACTCCCGCGAGACGTTGTAGACGAACTCGTGGTCGAACATGTTGCTGCGGAAACTCGCCCAGGTCTCCTCCGACACCGAAGGCATCGACGGTTTCAAGGGGGCCGCCCACTGGTCGAACATGGCGTGGAACAGCGTCCGGTTCTCGCCGCTGTCGCCGATTGACTGCTGCAATACCGCCGCGGTTATCCGCTCCGGATCGCGCTCGATCACGCCGAACGAGTAGGGACCGCCGATGCAGCCGCCCATGACATGCGTCCTCTCGATGCCGAGGTGGTCGAGCAACGCGACGTGGTCGGACGTGTAGGTGTGCCATCCGTCGTCCGCCGTCACCGGCGCCTTGGACCGCCCCGCGTTGCGCTGGTCCATGGCGATCACCTGAAAGTGCGGCGACAGCGCTTCGATGGGATCCCATTCGGAACCCCGCCAGAACGACACCGCCGAACGCATGCCGCCGGGCGCAAACAGCAGGATGGGATAACCCTCGCCGTGGATTTCGTAGTAGAGGCTGACATCGCCCCGATCAAAGAACGCCATGGAAACTCCCTTTGCTCCGTTTAATTCAAGACCGACAGTCGTCCGCCGCGTACGTCGACCCGACGACCGCAGAACTCCTCGCTGACCATGCCCTGGACCAACTCCGGGTCCTCGGTGTTCACCCAGGTCCGGGCACCGTCGGGCGTCCGGCAGGACACATGGCCGATGCTCGGCCCGTCGTTGTCGTACATCACGGTGTAGGACTCGATCTCTGCATTGCCGTCGTATTCGGCCAGGCATTCCCGCGACGGCAGGGCGGCGATCTCGGCCTTCACATCGTCGTGCTGGAAGTCGTGGCGCGGAGGCGTGCCCGAGTAGATGCCGTGGGCATGTTTGTAGAGGTTGCCGCCGTTGCCGGTCACTAGGCCGTAGCCGTCGGGCTTCTCGCGCAACAGCTCCACGGTGCGCGCGATGCTGTGCATCACGTAGTTGTTCAGCGGCCCGCCGCCGAAGGTGAGTCCGCCGGTGACCGTGAGCGGTCGGTCCTCCGGCAAACCCAGTTCCCAGGCGGCGATCTGCACCGCCGACGGGAAGCAACTGTACAGATCCACGAAGTCCAGGTCGCCGGCGTCGATGCCGGCTAGATCCATGGCACGGGTTCCCGTGATCCGTACGCCCGGGGAGGTATGGAAGTTGTCACGCACGGAGGCGGAGAAATGATCGTAGCCCTCGACGCCGGAGTGGGGATAGACCCAGCAATCTTCCGGGATGCCGAGTTGCCGCGCCTTCTCGAGGGAACACAAGATGAGCGCTGCCGCCATGTCCACCGACATGTTGGCGTTCATGAACTTGGTGTAGGGAAAGCTGATCTGTCGGTTCCTCGGGGACGGCGTGCGGATTTCCTCCGCGGTCATGTTCTGCCGCACCCAGGCGTTGGGGTTTTCCTGCGCGACGTCGTTGAACCGCGCCCAGAGGCCGGAAACGCGGGTGATGTGCTCGTCCAAGGTCTCGCCACGCTCGTAGCGAAGCGCGTTGTCGTACATCGGGTAGACCTGGATGGCGCGGCTGATGCCCTTGGCGCGCTCGTACTCGTGATGCTCGGGTTGCTGCTCGGCGCCAAACACGGCGTCGGGCTTGCCAGGCGCCGGGGTCTGGGGCAGTGGGACCCCCGCGCGCCGCGCCTTGCCCGAACTATTGCCGTTCTCGGCACCCGTGATCAGCACGACATCGAACTGCCCGGCAAGGATCTCCATCGCCGTTTCGCTCAGCAGTGCCTGGTTCTGGTTGCCGCCGATCAAGGTTCCGACGGTCTGCGCGGCCGGAGCGCCGATACGTTCGGCGATGGCCGCCGCCGGGTTCTCGTAGCTCCACATACCCCGAACGACGCGCACGGATTGGGTCTGATCGAGGATGCCGCCCGCACCAGTATCGGTCTCGGCGCGACGCACGGCACGCATCATCATCTCGAGGGGCTCGATGGCTTGTTCGAGGGACTCGATCCGGTTCAGGAACTGGCCGACGCCGACGATGACCGGCGTTCTCGGGTTGGGCATCCTTTGACGTGGCAGCGAGGCAGCGCATTAGATTGCCACGTTTGGTCGCGGCGTGGCCACACAACCCCGCACCTGCAATCTCGGACACTCACGTCAGGCTTGTCGCTGTTTGCCAAACAGTCGCGGGCAAACGACTTCGGCTGAATTTCTCGACAGGAGTTGCCCACCCTTCGCCCACAGCGCCTCCGGTTTTTCTGGGACCGGCGCCATGGACGAAGCGTGGACAACTCCGCCAAGCGCCGTGCCCTTGCCGAGCCGGGACTAGGCCGCTGCCGCCGCCAGCCCGTCTCCAGCAGCCACGTCCGCGCCTCGGCCCGACGGCCGGAACTCGAACGTGGTCTGCCTGGGATCCTGGCGACGCTTCCTCTTCACTGCGGGGTCACCGGCGGGTACTGCGAATGGGGAAGAGTCTACGCCGGATTGCTGTATATGCCGACAGTATTCTTGCCGTTCGGCGACTCCCCGCAGCAAATTGAATAGGGCGATGTTCCTCCCGAAGGACCGCGCCGCGATCCGGACCCCGCCCGCCTCGAAGAGGAGCACCGGCGGCTGTCCGTTTTTCCAAGCTTCGTCCAACGGCGCCGGTCCTCAGAAAACCAAGAGACGCGGTGGTCGAAGGGTGGGAAACGCAGCTCGGCAGCCGACTGAATTGGGCGATGTCCCCTCCCTCGGACGGCCTCTTGCCATCGTCAAACACAATCCCACAGACTTCACCGCTTTCGACCGCCTCAAGGGTCCATGATCGAATACAACGGCGTGTACGGCGATTTCGAGTGGGAGATCGTCGGTCGCACGCTCAAGGTGTTCAGCAGACGACGCCGCATCGGCCTTCTACGCGTCTTCGAGAACATCAACGCGACCAACTCGGAACAGGCTCAATGGTCGGCACAGGCCAAGATCGACCTGAATCTCGACCTATTGCACGGCCTTCAAGCGGCTAAGATAGATGGTTCAATCGGAACTTGAGACGGACACATGCCCTACACCGACATCCTCTACGAAACCGACGGTCGACTGGCGTTCGTTACGCTCAACCGGCCGGAGAAACTGAACGCGCTCTCCAACAACCTGCGCGGCGAGGTCATGGACGCCATGCGCGAGGCCGAGAGCAACGACGAGGTCGGCGTCATCGTGCTGCGCGGCGCCGGTCGGTCGTTCTCCGCCGGCTACGACCTGTCGCCGGCCCGGGCGGCCAGCAGCTACGATTTCGTGAGCCCTCGTTCCGGTCTGCCCGACACCGGCTCCACCCACCCGGGCAAGAACCAGTGGGCGCGCCATGTCGTCATGACCAACTGGATCATCTGGGAACTCGCGAAGCCCGTGGTCGCCCAGATCCAGGGCCACTGTCTCGCCGGGGGCACCGAGCTTGCGACGGTCTGCGACTTCCGGATCTGCGCGGACAATGCGCAAATCGGCTACCCGCCGGTGCGCGCCATGACCACGATGGACATGATCTGGACACCGTGGCATCTGCCGCCCTGCAAGGCGCGTGAATTCGCCTACGTGGGCGACTCGTTCTCCGGTTCTGAAATGGCCCGCCTCGGCTGGGCGAACTACGCGGTGCCGCCGGACGAGTTGGCCGATTTCACCGAGAAGTTCGCTCGTCGGATGGCACACGTCGACAACGAGATGCTGATGTATTCGAAGCGTTCCGTAAACCGGCAGTACGAGACCATGGGCATCTACGACGGGCTGCACTCCGGTACCGAGATCCAAGCGCTATCCTCGGCCCGCGATGCCGCCTCGGAGTGGGGTCGGCGGGTGCGGGAGGACGGACTCAAGGCCGCGCTCGAATGGCGGGACGGACCGTTCCGCGACTTCCGAGGCGCCTACGACAGCGCGCCGAAGGAACGCGCCGTGGCGGGGATGGACAAGAGCTCGGCCGGTGGAGGCGGGGCCGGCTACGGGGACTGATTGGATGCGACTGCAAGGCAAGACCGCCCTGATCACTGGCGCAGCCAGCGGCATCGGCGCCGCCACGGCGTTGGCATTCGCACGCGAAGGCGCCAACGTGATGTGCGCCGACATCAACGCCGAGGGCGCGAAAGGAACCGCTGATTCCATCGCCGCGGCGGGGACCAAAGCAGCGGCCATGGCCCTCGATGTCAGCAACGAAAACGCGGTACGGGATTCCCTGCAGGCAACGGTCGATGAACTCGGCACCCTCGACGTGATCTTCAACAACGCCGGGATCGGCGGTGGCGGCGATTGGGATCGCACCATCGCGATCAACCTGAGCGGGGTCTACTACGGGCTTTGCCACGGCGCGCCTTTCCTGGCTGAGCGCGGAGGCGGTGCCATCGTATCCACCGCTTCCATCGCGGGATTGGTGGCCTTGACCGGTCTCAGCACACCCTCGGACGAGCCCCAGAACCCCGCGGTCGGGGCCTACGTCGCGGCCAAGCACGGCGTAGCCGGACTTACCCGCCAATACGCCATCGCTTATGGGCAACGGAACGTACGCGTCAACGCCGTCGCACCCGGCTACATCGAAACGGCGATGACTGCCGGTTTGCGGGAGAACCCCCAGGCCGAGCGGTACCTGGAGTCGTTGCACCCCTTGGGCCGCCTCGGGCAAGCGGAGGAAGTCGCCGCCGCAGTGGTCTTCCTGTCGAGTGACGAGGCGAGTTTCGTTACGGGCGTCGTCTTGCCGGTGGATGGCGGCTACACGGCTCGTTGAACGGCATGGCTAATGTCGCACGGCATGAAAGCGCCCCATAGCCGGGTCCGGTACCTCGCTGGCGCTCGGTACCGGCTCCGCCTCCGGCCCAGCCACGCCGCCCTTCCATGAAACAACCGCCACGGTCGCAGGCTCCCTTTGGCGCTTGTTCCATGGAAGGGCGAAGTCGCACACATCGAGGGGGCGTTGTGCCATACACTACGCGGCGCGCTGCCTTGAGACTCGGAGCATCCCAAACAAACAAGGAGAATCCGAGTGACCGCCGAAACATGGACCATCATCGCAACCGGAATCGTGATCCTGATCGCGATCGCCGCGTCCAACAGATCAATGCGAACGGAAATGCGCACGGAGATGCGGGCCGAACGTGCCGAACGGATCGCTTTGGGCGATGGACTGCGAACCGAGCTGAAGGAACTGCGCGTCGAAGTCCACGATATCCATGATCGCATCGACCGTGTCGAGACGACCCTAACCGAAAGGATGAACCGTCTGGAGATGGACCTCCGCGAACGCCTCGCTCGAGTCGAAGGGCTGTTCGAGGGTATTCGCGACTCGATCCTTGGACACATCAAAGCCGGAACGCCATGACCAAATCCACCATCCGATACACAAGCATCCTAGTAGCCCTCGTTGCCACCGCGGCCGCGCTCGCCAAACCGGTTCAACTGGACAGCGGGCTGATCCAAGGTGAGCCCGTGGAAGGCACCACCGTACAGGTCTTCCGCGGCATCCCCTACGCGGCACCCCCGGTCGGCGACCTGCGCTGGCGCGAACCGATCGCCGTCGCACCGTGGGAGGGCGTTCGATCCGCAACCGAGTTCGGCAACATCTGCCACCAAGGTCCGGCACTCGCCGCGATGATCGGCGAGGACTTGCCGACGCGCAGCGAAGATTGCCTGTATCTCAATGTCTGGACCGCTGCCATCGGCGGCGAAGCGAAGCACCCCGTGATGGTCTGGATCCACGGCGGCGGACTGACCCTCGGCTGGGGACACCAAACCGGCTACGACGGCACGCATCTCGCTGAGCAAGGCGTGGTGTTGGTTTCCGTCAACTACCGACTGGGCGCGCTTGGGTTCCTCGCCCATCCGCTGCTCAACGAGGAAGCCGGCGTGTCGGGGAACTACGGGCTCAAGGACCAGATCGCCGCGCTCGAATGGGTGCAACGCAACATCGAGGCCTTCGGCGGCGACCCGGACAACGTGACTATCTTCGGCGAATCCGCAGGCGGTACCAGCGTTCACGCCCTGATCGCATCCCCCCGCTCCAAGGGGCTCGTGCATCGCGGCATTGCCCAGAGTCCATGGGTCACCGGCAGCAACTACGCCCTTCTCGACAAAGCCCTGCCCACCGTTGGCAGCGCCACGGAGAATGGGCGGCAGTGGATCAACACGCACTTCGATGGGATCGACTCATTGGCCAAGTTGCGGGCGCTGGGTGCCGAAGACCTATTTGCGGCCCAGGAAGCGGGCTACGCCGTGGCCGTGACGGTCGATGGCGAGTTCATGCTGGACCATGCGGTCGACCTCTATCGACGTGGTGAGCAGCAAGACATCCCCGTGATCGCGGGCACCAACACCGACGAGGGCACGATCTTCTTGGGGTTGCTCTCTTTCGATTCGCCGGAAGACTACCGCGCCGCCATGCAGGAACAATTCGGCGAGCATGCCGCCACGATCCTGGATCTCTACCCCGCCACGGACGACGGTTCACTGTTCGCGGCCAAGAACCAGTTGATCACCGACACCTGGTTCGCGCAAAACACCCGCAACATGCTCGCCGGCATGGCCAACGTGTCTTCGAACGGATGGCAATACCATTTCAGCCGCCGCGCGCCGCAGGCGCCGATGCTCGGTGCGTTCCACGGCATGGAGATCGCCTACGCGTTCGGCAACCTCGATGCCGAGGCGTCCGCCGAAGACCGAGCGCTGTCGGACGCCATGGCCCGCTACTGGGTGCAATTTGCCAAGACCGGCAATCCCAACGCCGAGGGTCTACCTGCCTGGCCCGCGTACGACCCGGAAACCGATCAGCACCTGGAGTTGGGCGATGAGATCAAGGCCGGCGGAGGCTACCGAAAGGCAGCATTGGACGTGCTCAACGGAATCTGGGCGGCGACGATGGCTGTGGCCGAAGATTCCACGCCCGAGGGCTAGACCTCCGTAGGGGACGGGCTTGTCCCGGCCACGCCGGACCAACGTCGCGTCCCTGGGCGGGCGACCGCGCGCCCTGACGGGCGCGTTAGGGTCGCCCCTACGACGCTGCGTCATCGCGGCCCGAACCGTAGGGGACGGGCTTGTCCCGTCCCGTTCTCGACGGGCCAACTGTGGGCACAGGTGGCGCGGGCGCGATAGCCCCGCCCCTACGCCGTAGACGCGTAAGCCGTTAAGTGGCCCCGAGCGCCTCGATGATGCGGGCGGTGTCCGAAAGATAGTCCCGGTCTGGAATGGCGACCGGGAACGTGATCGTCGAGTCCATCCCGGCGTCGGCATAGGCTTGCAGCCGTCCGCGGATCTCCGTCGCGGTTCCGATCAACGTACGGTCCCGGATCAAAGCCGGCGGGATGCTGTCGAGGGCGCGCTGGCGTTCCCCGGCCCGCCATAGCGCCTGGATCTCCTGGCAGGCATCGCCGTATCCCTCCCGGGCGAACATGCGCTGGTAGACGGGTGCCATGACATACGTGAAGAGTTCGCGCTGGTAGCGCTCCCGCACGTCCTCGTAGTCGTCCGTCACGGTGGCGCGGAAGAACACCATGAACTCGAAATCCGCGA
Source organism: Gammaproteobacteria bacterium (assembly GCA_028818795.1). Taxonomy (GTDB): domain Bacteria; phylum Pseudomonadota; class Gammaproteobacteria; order Pseudomonadales; family Azotimanducaceae; genus VXYL01. The sequence goes on from JAPPND010000204.1 coordinate 16,839, forward strand.
GGTCGCGCCCGATACGGGCCGCACCTGCAGCCACACGACGCTTGGCATGAGCCACGTCGGCCAAGGTTGCGAAATTAAGGATCACGCCGTCGGCAATCTCCCCGGCGAGTTCCAGCATCCGGTCGTTAAGCGCGGCCAGATAGACGGGCGTCGTCCCCGAGGGACGCGCCGCGAGTTGCGCACGTCGGTACTGCCAACGTCCGGCATCCGTCGTGACCCGCTCGCCAGCCAGGAATCGGCGGACGAGATCGACACACTCCCGGGTAAGCTGCAGCGGCGAAGCACCCCACGGGGTCGCGTGCCAATCCTCGATGATAAGCGGCGTACTCGTGCCAAGACCGAGAACGAAGCCCCCGGGAGCGATCTGGCCGACCGACGTCGCCGCCATGGCGAGCAGCAGCGGATCGCGCGTCTGCATGGGCAGGATGGCCGTACCGATGCGGCTCGATTCCAGTCGGGCGGCCACGGCCGCCGCCGTCGCGACGGCATCGGCACCCGTGGCCTCGGCAACCCAGAACCCTCTCCAACCGGCCTGCTCGGCCATTGTCGCCAGTTCGATGTTCTCGCGAAGTGTCCTGCCGGGCGAAGCGAGGTCAGGGCGCGGTGCCCGGTTGGAAGTCGTGGGCGTCGTCATCGTGTGTTCCGAAATCTAACGAAGGGGGTGTTGCCGCGATCGGCGTCAACGACCGACAGCGAATGTCGTCGATTTCTTACACCGTGCGGGGGCGAATTGCTATTCTCCCCGTCCGGCATTCGCTTCAACACAGGCCATTGAGATGCAGTTTAGGGAGTTTCTCATGACCGCCGAAGCTTGGACCATCATCGGAACCGGCATCGCCATCCTTGTTGCTATCGCCGCGTCGAATCACTCCATACGAGCGGAAATCAAGGATCTGCGCACCCAGATCAACGAAATTGCGGTGCGTCTCGGGAGGGTCGAAGGCACCCTCGATGTCGTTCGGGACTCGATGTTCGGTCGCCACGACGCCGCCTAGCTTCCAACGAATAGAAGAGGCCGACGATCTCGTGCGCCTATGGCGTTGCCGCCCCGCTCGCCCGCGCCGCCATGATGAAGTCGTTGCGGTGCAGGCCGCCGATTGAGTGGGTCCACCAACGCACGTTTACACGACCCCACTCGGTGGTGATGGCCGGATGATGGTCCGCCTCCTCCGCGAGGGCGCCGACGCGGTTGGTGAAGGCGAGCGCGTCGGCGAAGTTCGCGAACTCGAAATCGCCCGACAGTTGCTCCATGCCATCCCGGACGACGATCTGCCAACCCGGAAGCTCCGCGAGCAGCGCCGCGGCGTCCTCTCCCGTCACGGTTGGGCTGTCCGGCCGGCAGGCCTGGCATTGTTCGCTTGCAAGCAACTCGCTCATGGTCGTACTCCTTCCTATCGAGGAACCCTAATCCGCTGCACCAAGGCCTGAACCTCGTCGGGCGGCCTGGCGGTGAATCGGCTGACCGTAATCGCCACCGCGAAGTTGATCAACATCCCGATACCGCCGATGCCCTCCGGGGAGATGCCGAACAGCCAGTTCTCGGCGACGTTCTCCGCGAAGGGCCCGATGAAGATGCCCTTGAAATAGATGATGTAGCCCAAGGTGAACAACAGGCCGCTGAGCATCCCGGCAATCGCGCCCTCCTTGTTCATCCGGATCGAGAAGATCCCCATCAGGATGACCGGAAACAGCGACGACGCCGCGAGCCCGAACGCCAAGGCCACCACCTGGGCGACGAAACCCGGCGGGTTGAAGCCCAGATAGCCCGCGAAAATGATCGCCACACCCGCGCTGATGCGGCCCGCCAACAGTTCTTGTCGTTCGGTTATCCGCGGGACCAGGACGCCCTTCATGATGTCGTGGGATATCGCGGCCGAGATCACCAGCAGGAGCCCGGCCGCGGTAGAGAGCGCCGCCGCGATGCCACCGGCCGCCACCAGAGCGATCACCCAGTCCGGCAATCCGGCAATCTCCGGGTTGGCCAGCACGATGATGTCCCGATCCACCGTCAGTTCGTTCCCGGCCCAACCGTACCCCTCCGCCGTCTCGGCGAACGCCGGATTCGCGTCGTTGTAATACTGGATGCGCCCGTCGCCGTTCTTGTCCTCGAAGGTCACCAATCCCGTCTCTTCCCAGGTCCGGAGCCACTGCGGCCGGTCCTCGTAGGCGAGGTTCGCGGTCTCCTCCCCCACCGGACCCGTTTGGATGGTGGTGGTCAGGTTGAGCCGCGCCAACGCCCCGACCGACGGTGCGGTCGTGTAGAGAATCGCAATAAAGAGCAATGCCCAACCTGCTGATGTTCTTGCATCACGGACCTTGGGTACTGTGAAGAAACGCACGATGACATGCGGCAGGCCAGCGGTGCCGACCATCAATGCAAACGTGATGAAGAGCACATCGATGCGGCTCTTCGTGCCGTCCGTGTATTCCGCGAAACCGAGGTCGGTGACGATCTGATCCAACTTGGCGAGCAGGTAGCCCCCGCCTTCCGCCACCTCGCTCCCGAAGGCGATCTGCGGCAGCGCGACGCCGGTAACTTGGAGCGAAATGAACACCGCCGGGACGGTGTAGGCAAAGATCAGGACACAGTATTGCGCGACTTGCGTGTAGGTGATGCCTTTCATGCCGCCAAGCACGGCGTAGACGAACACCACGCCCATGCCGACCAGCAGACCCTCTCCGATTTCGAGACCCAGAAACCGCGAGAACACGATCCCCACGCCGCGCATCTGACCTGCCACGTACGTGAACGAAATGATGATCAGGCAGACCACCGCGACGATGCGCGCGGTGTCCGAGGCGTAGCGCTCGCCGATGAACTCGGGGACCGTGAACTTCCCGAACTTGCGCAGGTACGGGGCGAGAAGCAATGCAAGCAGGACATAGCCGCCTGTCCAGCCCATCAGGTAGACCGCTCCGTCGTAGCCCATGAAGGCGATCAGTCCCGACATGGAAATGAACGATGCCGCCGACATCCAATCCGCCGCCGTCGCCATGCCGTTGGCTACCGGGTGGACATGCTTGCCGGCGACGTAGAAGTCCCCGGTGCTGCGGGCCGTCGACCAGAAGGCGATGCCGACGTAGAGCGCGAAGGACAGCCCTACGACGAGGTAGGTCAGCGTTTCAAGACTCATCGGAATCTTCGTCGACCTTGTACTTCCTGTCGATGCGCGCAATGCACGCCGCGTACACGAAGATCAGCACTACGAAGGTGTAGATGCTGCCCTGCTGGGCAAACCAGAAACCGAGTTGGAAACCCGCGAAGGTGAACTGGTTGAGGAAGTCGACCAGGAAAATGCCGCAACCGAAGGAAACGGCGAACCAGACCACGAGGCAAATCGCGACCAGGCGCAGATTGTCCCGCCAGTAGCTCGGTTCCTTGATGTGCCGCCCCCTTAAACTGCGCTGGCCGCCCTGGCCCTCCGCTGCTTGCGGATTCTAAACACTATCCGCTCGCCGAACAGCACGACGAGCACCAAGCCGTATACGAACGGATCCATGAAACTGCCTTTGGAAAGCCAAAGAAGATGCGTCCACGCGGCGATGGCTGCCGGGTAGACCAACCGGTGCAACGTCTTCCACCGGCGGCGAAGCCGACGTTGCCAGCCGCGAGTCGACGTGATGGCCAGGGGAATCAGCAGAACAAGCGCGAGGAAACCCGCAGTGATATAGGGGCGCTTGTAGATGTCCATGACCAGCGCTTCCGCGAAGCCCAGTCTGCGCCCGTCGATCGCCACCCCCGCCGCATAGCCGCCGAGAAGCCAAAAATAGGATAGGAAGTGCAGGACGAGGTACGTGAACGCCCACAGCCCGACCATGCGCCGGTAGCGCACCAATTGGGGTCTCTTGAACAACCGGGATGCCGGCGACACGGCCAGCGTCAGAAGGAGCGTGCGGAGCCCCCAGGTTCCCAGGTGGTGCACCACGTCTTCACCGGGGTCCGGTCCGAGTCCGCTACCGGGCAGTTGGAACTCGCGCCAGACATCAATCCCTAAGAGCGCCAGCGGCAATGCCAGAACGCAGAAGGCCAGGGGTTTCCCAACGCGAACGACCGGGAATACGAACTGACGGGGCACTAGTCTGCTTGAACGTCGCGGAACGTTGTCATTCGGTCAAGTGTCGAATGCCAATCTGCCTTGCACTTGCCCGTCCGAGGCGCGCCTCTTAGTAATGGCGCGAGAGATCGAGCCCCTTGTAGAGCGACGCCACCTCGTCGTAGCCGTTGAACATCCGGGTCGGGATGCGGTTCGGCCTGAACAGCGTCGTGGGGAAACGTCGTTCGGAAGCCTGGCTCCAGCGCGGATGATCGACATTGGGATTGACGTTGGCGTAGAACCCGTACTCGGTGGGCTGCAGGACGTTCCAGGTGTTCTTCGGCTGCAACTTGGTGAGGCGGATCTCGACGATGGACTTGATGCTCTTAAAGCCGTACTTCCATGGCACGACGAGCCGGATCGGGGCGCCGTTCTGGTTCGGCAGCAGCTTGCCGTACATGCCCACCGCGAATATGGCCAACGGATGGTTGGCCTCGTCCATGCGAAGCCCCTCGACATACGGCCAGTCGATATTCGAGAAGAACGAACGCTGGCCCCGCATTTCGGACGGCCGGTGCAGGGTCCGGAATTCGACGTACTTGGCGTCGCTCGTCGGCTGGAACTTGTCAAGCACCTTCTTGACCGGAAAGCCGATCCAGGGGATGACCATCGACCAAGCCTCCACGCAGCGTAGTCGGTATATGCGTTCTTCGAGATCGATCCCCGCAAGCATGTCCTCCAGGCCGATCTTGCCGGGTTTCTCGACCTGGCCGGAAACCTTGACAGTCCAGGGGTCAACCGTCATTTCGTGCGCGTATTCGGCCGGGTCTGCTTTGTCCGTGCCGAACTCGTAGAAGTTGTTGTAGCTCGTCGCATCGCGCTCCGACGTCATCTCCTCGCCAATCGGCACACCCGGCTTCACTTCTCGTGCGGTGAGCCATTCGGCGGGCAAGGCCACCGCCGGCGCGGAGACCAAGCCAGCCGTTCCCGCCCCTGCCGCCACGGTAAGCGACTCGCGCATGAACCGGCGCCGCGAACGGTAGACGCTCTCCGGGGTGATCTCGGAGGTTCTGATGTCAGATGGGCGTTTGATCAGCATGACGGATATCCAGTTTTCGGTTGACTACTTGGACGCCGGTCCCGTGGTTCTGTTCCCGCCACCGTACCGGTTCCAAAGGTACATCGCCGGACCGGACAGCGCATAGGCGGCGAAGCAGAGCAGCAGCACCAGGGGCGGGTGGACGAAGATGACGGCGAACACCAAGACGATGGCGACCAGGACGAGGAATGGCTGGCGCCCCTTGAGATCCAGGGTCTTGGGGGAGAAATAGCTGAACTGCGAGACCATCAGCAGCCCCACCAGGGTGGTTACCACCGCCATCGTGATCGCCGCCAAGAGGCTAGCCCCTTCACCCGGCGTGCTCCAAATCCACACGCTGCTTGCGATGATCGCGGCAGCAGACGGACTCGCCAGCCCGGTGAAGGTCGTGTTGTCGCCCTTGGTATTGAATCTCGCCAGGCGCAAACCCGCGCAGGCCATGTAGATGAACGCGACCACCCAGCCCACCTGCCCCAAGTCCGAAAGTGCCCAGGTGAACGCCACCAGGGCCGGGGCAACGCCGAAGGCCACCATGTCCGACAAGCTGTCGTACTCGGCGCCGAACTCGCTCTCGGACCGCGTCCAGCGCGCCACGCGTCCGTCCAGGGTATCCAGGATCAGCGCGCTGAAGATCGCCAGCGCAGCCGCGTCGAAGTTGCCGCTCATGCCGGCGACGATGGCGAAGAAACCGGCGAAGAGCGCGCCGGTGGTGATCAGGTTCGGTAGCAGGTACACGCCCCGGCGCCGCAGACGGTCGCCCGGGTCCAGTTGATGTATGTCGTCGTCCCCGTCCTGCGGGTCGGTTTTTGCCATGGCATCGGCAATCGTGCCTCGTCGACCGGATTGTAGCGCCTGGCAATGCCGGAGGCCCAGCGTGTGAGGACCGAGGAACTCGAAGCTCCCGAACCGTAGGGGACGGGCTTGTCCCGTCCCGTCGTTCGGGAAGCCGCGCGTCCGGCGAGGGGGACCACAAGGGTCGAGCGGGGGACCACAAGGGTCGCCCCTACGGGCATTCAATTCTTGCTCTTGTCGACCAGCTTGTTGGCTTCGATCCAGGGCATCATGGCACGCAGATTGGCACCCACTTCCTCGATCGCGTGGCCCTGGCTCTGGCGGCGCATGGCCTTGATCGAGGGTCCGCCTGCCTGGTTTTCGGTGACGAACTCCCGCGCGAACTTGCCGGACTGAATCTCGTCGAGGATCCGGCGCATCTCCGCCTTGGTCTCCTCGGTCACGATGCGCGAGCCCCGGGTCAGCCCGCCGTATTCCGCCGTGTTGGAAACCGTGTACCACATGTTGCTGATACCGCCTTCGTAGAAGAAGTCGACGATCAGTTTCAACTCGTGCAGGCACTCGAAGTAGGCCATCTCCGGCGCGTAGCCGGCTTCCACCAGGGTCTCGAAACCCGCTGTGACCAGTGCCGCGGCCCCGCCGCAGAGCACGGTCTGCTCGCCGAACAGGTCGGTCTCGGTCTCTTCGCGGAACGACGTCTCGATGATGCCCGCACGCCCGCCGCCGTTGGCGCTGGCGTAGGACAGCGCGATGTCCTTGGCCAGGCCGCTGGCGTCCTGGCCGATGGCGATGAGAGACGGCACGCCGCCGCCTTCCACGTACGTGGAGCGGACCGTGTGGCCGGGGCCCTTGGGCGCGATCATGATGACGTCGAGGTCCGCGCGCGGCTCGATCAACTGGAAGTGGATGTTGAAGCCGTGCGCGAAGGCGATCGCCGCCCCTTCCTTCAGATTCGGCTCGATCTCCTCCGTGTAGATGCGCTGCTGGTGCTCGTCCGGCGTCAGCAGCATGACGAGATCCGCGCCCTCGGCCGCCGCCGCCACGGGCTTGACGTCGAAACCCGCATTCTCGGCCTTGGTCCACGAGCCGGAACCCGGTCGTAGACCGACGGTCACGCCGACGCCCGAGTCGCGCAGGTTGTTGGCGTGGGCATGGCCCTGGGATCCGTAGCCGATCACCGCCACCGCCATCTTCTGGATGATGGAAAGGTCGGCATCCTTGTCGTAGTAGACCTGCATCGGTGCTCCCCCGTTCGAATTACAAACTCAGTATCTTGTCGGCGCGACCGATCCCTGACACGCCCGACCTCACGACCTCGAGAATGGCCGCCTCGTCCAGCGCGCGAATGAACGCGTCGAGCTTCTCGGATGTTCCGGTGAGCTGGATCGTGTACGCGTCGCTGGTGACGTCGATGACCTGCCCGCGGAAGATGTCGCAGCAGCGTTTGACTTCCTCCCGCTTGTCGTCGACGGCGCGAACCTTGATCAGCATCAGCTCCCGCTCGAGGTGGTCGCCGTCGGTGAGATCCACGACCTTGACCACTTCGATCAGCCGGTTCAAATGCTTGGTGATCTGCTCGATCCGGGTCTCGTCGCCCGTGGTCGACAACGTCACCCGGGACATAGTCTCGTCCTCGGTGGGCGCGACGTTGAGCGTCTCGATGTTGTAGTTGCGCTGCGCGAACAGGCCGATGACCCGGGACAGCGCACCGGCTTCGTTCTCGAGCAGAATGGCGAGCAGGCGGCGCATTTCGCTCCCTACTTCCCTTGTCCGCGGATAGAGGCCCGCGCTCGAATCGAGCTTCGATGCCGTATTGTCGCCATCATTCGTCCCGCCACGGTGCCACCGCTACTCTCCTTGTCCGCGGCAATAGGCTCGCGCTCGAATCGAGTCCGATGCCGTATTGTCGTCATCATTCGTCCCGCCACGGTGCCACCGCTAGCTAG
>JAPPND010000180.1 GCA_028818795.1 Gammaproteobacteria bacterium
CATGAATCGCGCGTGAGTTCCTGCCCCCAGAGCGCCTCGGTTCCTGCCCCCAGACGGGAAACGTCAGGAAATCGACGTACGCGTGCTCCGAGCCCTGACGCACTAGTGTCCTGTCCGGCAAATGGGGTTGCTTTATTGCAGTTTCCTGCTTTTGTTTACAGCCGTCCACGCGCGCGGTACGTCGTGAGGAATGGCCTCTCGGCGCTTCGGTTCGACACGTCGGTGACCTCAACGGTGGAGGTATCGGTCGGGTGCCCACTTGCACGGCGGTAAACGCATTTGTCGGACGGCACACTAGGGAACGAGACACATCAAGTCCAATCGTCACAGTAGCTTGAAGCGAAAGTCAGACAGCTCGACGGCCTACCCCGAAACCAATTGGAATACCCTGAGCGACCCCGGTCCGGGCCGTAAGGCTCCCTGCCCCCACAGGAACGGGGCAGCGCGTCTCACGCCCGAGCCGACCGGGTTGCTCAGAGTGCACTCTTCCGCCAAGCGGAAGCCGTTCCGGCGCGACCGCCGCGCAGGAGGACGAGGCCGGAATGACCACCCGCGCCGTGTCCGACCGAGCCGGCCAAGCCGATCGAGACGGTGCTGCCGGACGACGGCCGGAGGCGTGTGGTCCGGAAGCCGGGCTGGAGGCATGGGCGGCGGCGGGGCTGCGCCGCCTGCGCACCGAGCAGTGCGGGACCGATCGCGTCCTCGCACTACTGGCAGGGTCGGCATCCGCTGCTGCGGCTGATCTCGTCGAGGGTCGCCGCGACTTGGGCGCGGCCAACGGGCGTGAACACGAGCATGCACAACGCGAGAGGGAGGCAGACCGGGGATGGACGCGTTCTCATCGTCCTCTGTCTCCTGAATCGACGACCTGATCGACGAGGGCGTGGTAGAGGTCGCTCCAGCTGAGGGCGCGGTAGCGAGGCGCCGGGTCGATCCAGGCCGTGGCCTCGCGCGCGTTCGCGGGGCCGACGTTCACCACTCGCAACGCGCCGCAGTGGGTGCATTGCTCGAGCTCGGTGTGCCCCTCGCGAGCGTCGGGGTTGCCGGGATGCGCGACGGGACCACGGAACGGCCGGCGTGTGATGGTCTGGCGCTGGCCGTGGTCGCACTGCCCGATCGGCAGTCGATCCTGCTCGGCGACGACGAGGACCACGGGCTGCTCGTGGCGGTTGGTCCACGCGATGGCCGTAAAGGGCTGAACCGCCGCGAAGCCCAGGGTCGCGAGTAGGTCGTTGACCTGGTCGACGGCGGGCGGATGCTTCGTGAGCTCGCGCTGCTCGATGTCCAGGTGGTACTCCGCGGGGAGGGTTCCGAGGTAGTGGGCGTCGTCCTCGTACGCGGCTTCGATCGTACGGGGGTCGAGGTCGCCGGGGTGATCGGGGATGGCGCAGACGATGACCGGGTCCGCGTCCGAGGTCTGGATGGTTATCATTGGTCCGTGCGGCGCGTCGTCGCCGCCGACAGGCAGTCGTCGGCGACGAGACTCCAGAAGTTCCCGGCTGCGCCGTCCCTTCCTTCCCACGCGGTCTTGGTGAGGTCACCCATCAGGCCAGACCCCGCTGCCCTTCCTGCACTACGCGAGCCGCGCGGCGGCGTCACGAAACGCGGCGACAGTCGGGGAACCACGTCTGCGGGTTCGGGCGCTCGGGGTCTGGTGGTGTTAACCGCGATCCGGGCCGTCGTGAAGCTCGTGTCGGCCTTGGGGGGTGCGTTCGACGGGATCAGCGACGAGTCGCCCGAACGTGGAGAGCTAGGCGTCGGGGTCGTTGGAACCGGCGGCGACGCTGGCGCTGTCTCCGTGGCTGGCGTGTTCGGGGCTGGCGCGTCAGCCGTCATCGGGCCGGGGCCTGTCAGGGTGCGGCGGGAGCCTGCGGGAGCACGGCGCGTTCGAGTGTTTCGAGGCGCTGCTCGACCTTGCCGAACTCGATCTCGACGTTGCGGAGCCGGGTGTTGAACTCGCGATGGTCCTCGCGCATGTCGTTGCGGAGCTCGTCGATCCGGCCGTTCGTCGTGTCAAGCCGACCGTTCATTTCGTTGCGGAGCGCCTCGATCTGACCAGCCATCGTGTTCAGCTGCCCGTTGATGCCGCTTGCGACAACAGCGATGGTGCTCACGATGATCGCCGTTATCCCGATTCCGGTGCCGATGATGGACAGGCTCGTCTGGTTCATGCAACCCCACATTATCACGATTCGCTCCCGCGG
>JAPPND010000007.1 GCA_028818795.1 Gammaproteobacteria bacterium
TATTCGCCTTGCTGGTCGTGAACTCCGCCTACCTCGGTGCGATTACCTACCGCGAGTGGTTGACCGGCGAGAGCCTGGAAGACGCCGTCTACCTGTCGATGTTCCTCGGGCACCTGCTGCTCGGTCTCACGATCACGGTCCCCGTGCTCGTCTACGGCGTCATGCATCTACGCCGCGCCATCGGCCGTCCCAACCGCCTCGCGGTGCGCTTGGGGCTGGCGCTGTTCGGCTGCGTCATCCTTCTGCTCGCCACCGGGTTCGGACTGACCCGGGGCATTCCGCTCGTCGAACTGCGCGACCCCGCGCTGCGCTCCGCAGCGTACTGGGCGCACATCGCGACGCCGCTCCTGATCGCCTGGCTGTTCGTACTGCACCGCCTCGCCGGCAGGCGCATTCGCTGGTCGGCGGGGCTTGGCATCGGCGCGGCCAGCCTAGCCGTCGGCATCTTGAGCCTGTGGCTGGTCGAACCCCGGCAAGACGACACCGACGGCGAAGCGGACTTCCTGCCGGCCCTCGCACGGACATCCACGGGCGGTCATATCGTTCCCGCGGAGTTGATGCGCGACGATGAATGCGCTCGCTGCCACCCCGATGCCCATGCCCAATGGCAGTACAGCGCGCATCGTTTCGCGTCGTTCAACAACCCCGCTTACCTGTTCTCGGTCCGCAATACGCGGGCGTCGGTATTGGCCCGGGACGGCAACGTTCACGCGGCGCGCTTCTGCGCGGGGTGTCACGACCCTGTGCCGTTGTTCAGCGGCCGTTTCGACGACCCCGAGTTCGACGACGTGCACGACCCGACGGCACACGCCGGCATCACCTGCGTGAGCTGCCACGCCATCGAAGCCATCGGCAGCGTACGCGGCAACGCCGACTTCGTCATCGGCGTGCCCGAGCGGTACCCATTCTCGCGCTCGGACCAACCCATCGCCTCCTGGCTCAACGGCTTTCTCATCAAGGCGAAACCGGCGCTGCACAAGCGAACCTTCCTAAAGCCCCTGCACAAGTCCGCGGAGTTCTGCGGCACCTGCCACAAGGTGCACCTGCCGGTGGCCTTGAACCACTACAAGTGGCTGCGCGGCCAGAACCACTACGACGCGTTCCTGCTTAGCGGGGTTTCGGGACATGGCGTCACCAGCTTCTACTACCCCCCCAAGGCCGAGGAGAACTGCAACCGGTGCCACATGCCGCTCCTCGAGTCGGACGACTTCGCGGCCAAGCGCAACGACGATAGCGGCGCGCTGACCGTGCACGGCCACCACTTTCCGGCCGCCAACACGGCGCTTGCGCATTTGCTCGGGTTTCCCGAATCCGTCAACGAAGCCCACCGGGAGTTTCTCGAAGGCAGCTTGCGGGTGGACATATTCGGCATTCGCGCCGGGACCGCCATCGATGCGCCGTTGACCGCGCCGCTCCGTCCCGAGGTGCCCGCCTTGGCACCGGGCGGCGAGTATGTGCTCGAAGTGGTGTTGAGGACGCTGACCCTCGGCCACACCTTCACGCAGGGCACCGCGGATTCGAACGAAGTTTGGCTCGAGGTCGCCGCGACGAGCGGCGAGAGGCTCATCGGCATCAGCGGCGGGCGGAATCCGATCGACGGCGCCGTCGACCCCTACTCTCACTTCGTCAACGCCTACGTGCTCGATCGGGACGGGAACCGCATCGACCGGCGCAACGCGGAGGACATCTTCACACCGCTCTACAACCACCAATTGCCGCCGGGCGCGGCTAGCGTCGCCCACTACCGCTTGACCGTGCCGCAGGATCTCGACGCACCCCTCGTCGTCACGGCGCGGCTCCACTACCGGAAATTCGACACCATCTACATGCGGCATTTCCAGGGCGAGGCGTTTGCCGGCAACACGCTGCCTACAACGACAATCGCGACCGACGAAGTCGCGTTTCCCGTCGCAGCAGCCCAGCGGCAAGGCGCGCCGGACATTCCGGTCTGGCAGCGCTGGAACGACTACGGCATCGGCCTTCTGGCGAAGCCGGACCGGGGCGCACTCCGACAGGCCGAGGCGGCGTTCGGGCAGGTCGCGGAGTTGGGCCGCGCCGAGGGGGATCTGAACCTCGCCCGCGTGCTGATCCGCGAGGGTCGCCTCGGCGAAGCCGGCGAAGCGTTGCGCCGGGCGGCGGCCAATGGCGCCTATCCCTGGTCGGTCGCCTGGTTCGGCGCATTGGTCGACCTGCAGAACG
>JAPPND010000239.1 GCA_028818795.1 Gammaproteobacteria bacterium
CCGGGCAGAATCCCGCGCGTTGGCATCGGGTGTTCTGGGCTTTCGCGCTGGCCGTTCTGCCGCTTGCGCTGATGTTCCTGGGCGGGCTCGACGCGATCAAGTCGTCGGTGCTCGTGGTGTCGCTGCCGTTGTTGGTGATCGGCGTGGCGATGATCGTGTCGTTGTTTAGGACGTTGCGGGAGTGAACGCCCCGACGCCGGGGAGCGGTCCGTAGGGGACGGGCTGTCCCGTCCCGAATCGACGACGTCGTGCGCCGGGAGCGGGCGACCACAAGGGTCGCCCCTACGCTCGGTAGAGGGGCGTGTCGGGGCTGGCGGGATTTACCGTTACCGTACCGAGCTTGAGGTTGACGACGAGGTCCGACCTCGCTCCGCAGGTCATGCACTTCGACACGAACGCCGCGCAGACCGGTCAGTATCAGTCCCGCCAAGGCCACCCCGACCGAAATCACGGCGATCAGTTCAGCGCTCATCGTGTTTCACTCCCTGGTCCACACGGGCGTGGAACACACCGGCATAGGCGGTTCCACGTACTCTCTGGAGCCGAATCGTAACGCCCACTGGTCGAGAAGAGGGTGCGACATCGACCCCCCGACGTAAGCGATTTCTCTTTCTTTCGTCCCCAAAGGGCGGAACAATCCGCGCGCCATTTCGCTCCAAGAACCTGAGCTCACCTCGCGGCCATCCGGTCGACGAAGTTACGGAGATACCGAGCCATGACACGACTGCTGGTCTGCCCGCCCACCTATTTCGGGGTCGAGTACGTCATCAATCCGTGGATGGCGGGCAACGTGGGCGAGGCGTCGCAGCCGACCGCGATGCGGCAGTGGGATGCGCTGGTCGCGATCCTCGAAGACCACGCCGAGGTGTACGGCGCTGAGCCCCAGGCAGGTCTCCCCGATATGTGCTTCGCGGCCAACGGCGGCCTAGTCTTGGACGAGACATTCGTGCCGGCGACTTTCAGCGTCGCCCAGCGGGAACCCGAATCCGGCCTGTACCGGGCCTGGGCCGAAGCCGCCGGATTCGACGCTGCGCAGTCCGACGATTCCCTGGCCTTCGAAGGCGAAGGCGATGCGCTCTGGTGGCCCGCCGAGGGCAATCCCAAGCCGGTCTTGTGGGCCGGTTACGGCGTCCGCACCAGCCTCGAAGCCCACCGGATGCTTGCCGAGCAACTAGACGTCGAAGTGGTGTCGCTGCGGCTCGTCGACCAGCGTTTCTACCACCTCGACACCTGCTTCGTGCCGCTGCCCGGCGGGCGCGTGATCTACTACCCGCCGGCGTTCGATGAGCCTTCAAGACAACGCATCGAATCCCTCGCGCATCCGGATCAACGAATTGAGGTCGGTGACGAAGATGCCTACGGATTCGCCTGCAACGCGGTTCGCCTCGGCGACACGTTGATCACCAGCCACGCCACCGGGCCGCTGCGCAAGGCAATGGACGCGTGGGGCTATGACGTGATCACCACGCCGCTGACGGAATTCATCAAGGCCGGCGGGGCAGCCAAGTGCCTGACGCTGGTGCTCGACCAGGATCTGCCCGACGACTTCCGGCAAAGAGCGCCCGTGGAGTCACCGATCCGGTCGCGACTGGTGGAACTCGGGGGTCACCTCCTCGACGAGGGCGTCATGAACCACGCCTTCGACACGGTCAATCGGTCCGGGAGCAGCTTTCGGTTGGAGCGGTTTCGGGCGGGAGAGCGTAGCGATCAGACGAGCCTCGTCCGTTTCGTGGTGAGTGCGCCGAACCAAGAGCGATTGGACGACACCATCGAAAGGCTCGATCAGTACGGGGCACGCATGGCCGAAAGCGCGGCCCCGGCCACCCTGGTCGCGGTGGACCAGGACGGTGTCGCACCGGACGATTTCTGCTGTTCGACGATCTACCCCACCGAGATCCGCGTCAACGGAAGCTGGGTTCCGGTCGAACGCCAGCGGATGGACGCCGCGATCGTGGTCGATGACAACGTCGAGCCGCCGACCGCCCGATGCACGTTGATGCGCGATCTGCACCGGGACGACAAGGTCGTCTGCGGCGAGGCGGGGGTGCGCGTGCGGATTCCGGACCCGCGCCACGCGGAGCGCGAGTTCGCCTTCATGTCCTCCGAGGTGACGACCGAACGCCGCGTCGAGGGCCAGATCGAGGAGTTGGCGCTGGAGATGCGCCGCATCCGGGCCCGGG
>JAPPND010000210.1 GCA_028818795.1 Gammaproteobacteria bacterium
CTCGTTCCCGAGCTGTTGCATTCCCCCCCGCTTTTCGCGGGGGCCTCATTGAAGCAGGTCCTCGTGCTGGCGCGCCGCGTCCCAGTCCCCCATTCCCCCCCGCTTTTCGCGGGGGCCTCATTGAAGCGCTACGCCGGGGATGCTGCCCTCCACCTCGATGCCATTCCCCCCCGCTTTTCGCGGGGGCCTCATTGAAGCGTTCCCGGCTGCATCCTGCAACGCCGTACGGGCTTATTCCCCCCCGCTTTTCGCGGGGGCCTCATTGAAGCCCGCGACTTCATCGACACCGTGATGCGGAAGCCGGGATTCCCCCCCGCTTTTCGCGGGGGCCTCATTGAAGCTCGACCGGGAGGTCCTTGATCCTCTCCGGGTCCGACAATTCCCCCCCGCTTTTCGCGGGGGCCTCATTGAAGCATCCTCTCCGGGTCCGACATCATCGCGATCACCGGATTCCCCCCCGCTTTTCGCGGGGGCCTCATTGAAGCCTCATCTTGTGCGGCCTGGTCGGATGCCAGGGTCTCATTCCCCCCCGCTTTTCGCGGGGGCCTCATTGAAGCACGGTCGCGAAGGCGATGCGCCTCGACATCTTGGCGATTCCCCCCCGCTTTTCGCGGGGGCCTCATTGAAGCCCTCGTAGGTCTCGACTTCGCGGCGGTCGAGCAGGCATTCCCCCCCGCTTTTCGCGGGGGCCTCATTGAAGCTCGGGAAAATCGGCGAGCACGGCCGCATCACGACAGCATTCCCCCCCGCTTTTCGCGGGGGCCTCATTGAAGCCTGCTCGACACCGGCCGCATGATCAAGCCGGTCATCCACATTCCCCCCCGCTTTTCGCGGGGGCCTCATTGAAGCGTGTTCTCGACGGGCGCGGCGTTGTCGCCGGGTTTCATTCCCCCCCGCTTTTCGCGGGGGCCTCATTGAAGCCTCTCTCCTCGTCGCTGCCGCCGCTACTCGATCCAGAATTCCCCCCCGCTTTTCGCGGGGGCCTCATTGAAGCGGCTTCGGCCTGCGCGCCCCGCCGGCGGCCGCGGCGTATTCCCCCCCGCTTTTCGCGGGGGCCTCATTGAAGCTACGAAAGCGCCTCAACGCGGCAGTCGCCGCCGGATATTCCCCCCCGCTTTTCGCGGGGGCCTCATTGAAGCCGGAGCTGGACGGCGGCCTGGCCGACCGTCCGTTCGACATTCCCCCCCGCTTTTCGCGGGGGCCTCATTGAAGCGAGCTGCGCGGCGACGGATCGTCGGGAGACCGCTCCATTCCCCCCCGCTTTTCGCGGGGGCCTCATTGAAGCCCTGCCTTTTTCCTCCCCGCCAACGAGGCCGGGCATCATTCCCCCCCGCTTTTCGCGGGGGCCTCATTGAAGCTCCAGTGGGGCGGCGGGGTCGCTCCGCCCGGGGAAATTCCCCCCCGCTTTTCGCGGGGGCCTCATTGAAGCACTTTTTCGCCCGCCCCCCCGCGCTGCCCGCATCTGCATTCCCCCCCGCTTTTCGCGGGGGCCTCATTGAAGCAGGGCGGGCGCCTCGCCCGCGACCGTCCTGAGCTTATTCCCCCCCGCTTTTCGCGGGGGCCTCATTGAAGCGACTATCCGGTGAAGGCGGACGCCACCGCCTTCGCGGGATTCCCCCCCGCTTTTCGCGGGGGCCTCATTGAAGCTCCAGTGGGGCGGCGGGGTCGCTCCGCCCGGGGAAATTCCCCCCCGCTTTTCGCGGGGGCCTCATTGAAGCGACTATCCGGTGAAGGCGGACGCCACCGCCTTCGCGGATTCCCCCCCGCTTTTCGCGGGGGCCTCATTGAAGCTCGACCGGCGCGAGGCCCATCTCGCGCGCGATCCGCATTCCCCCCCGCTTTTCGCGGGGGCCTCATTGAAGCACGTCCGTCGCCGACGCGGCGACGGCGGTCGCCAGATTCCCCCCCGCTTTTCGCGGGGGCCTCATTGAAGCTTCTTGTACCCGGACGCCGGATACGGCGCCCGGTGATTCCCCCCCGCTTTTCGCGGGGGCCTCATTGAAGCTGAAACGGCCCTCAGAACGGCTTACAGAGCGTTCTAGATTCCCCCCCGCTTTTCGCGGGGGCCTCATTGAAGCGGTCTCGCCGGCCGCCAGGCTGAATCCGCTGACCGCATTCCCCCCCGCTTTTCGCGGGGGCCTCATTGAAGCTGGGTTGTCGCGGCGAGTAGATCGCTCCTGGATGGATATTCCCCCCCGCTTTTCGCGGGGGCCTCATTGAAGCAATGGTGGTTGGCTATCCAATGTCCCACCTCCCAGAATTCCCCCCCGCTTTTCGCGGGGGCCTCATTGAAGCTTCACCCGGCCGTGTCGTCACACGCCGTGACGACCACATTCCCCCCCGCTTTTCGCGGGGGCCTCATTGAAGCGCAGTACGTCTTCGATTTCACTTTGCCGTGCTATCGATTCCCCCCCGCTTTTCGCGGGGGCCTCATTGAAGCTATCCCTCTGCCGTCGGACACGGGCTGGTCTATCAGTCCATCACCTCCGACGTGTTGTCCAACAGCGCCTCCCCGCTGCCGCGGAAGTCGAAATCCGGCAGGATGGTCTGTGGCTTGAACGTAATCCGATGGTGGTACACGTTCACGTCGCCGGGCGACAGTTGCTCGGCAAAATACGTCACATTGTCCGAAAGGCCGAGAAAATGCTTGCGGTAGTCCCGCTGGCCGACACGGCAAGTGACCTCCAATTGATTGACCTGGTCTTCGATGGAACAACGCCCCTCGATGGTCAGCATGTAGTCGCCGGTGATGCCATTGTAGAACACGATGCGCCGGTCCACCTCGAAGTTGTCGCTGGCCTTCGAGATGTTGCGCGATGCCACCTGCGCATCGTCGCAACCCGACAGGACGAATGCCGCCAGCAACGCGGCGATCGGGATTGCGTATCTCATGTCTTTTCTCTCCACTACTGTCCCGGCCCAGTGCCGGGGCCTCATCTGGTCGGGTAGCGCCTGCAGGTCACGCCAACGCGCCCAGGGACGATTTCGCAATGGTGGCGTGCCCCGCCCGGGCCGCCTGCGGCCAAGCTACGGCGTTCGGCGGCATCGAGCAAGTGGGACTATCCGGCTTTGTGGCGCGGGCCTCATCTATGCCGGCTTCCGTCGGCGGCGGTCCCGACGCCGGATGTGCCAGTCCCACGGACGCGCCTATTGCCGATCAAACCGAGGTCTGCGGACGAATCGGCGTCCCGTCCGAGAATCGACTCAGGCGGAATGCGCTCACGTCCAAGCCAACGTCGTCGCCGGTGACGAATCCGGCAATCGCCTTGCCCGCGCCCGGTGCGATGCCGAAGCGGTGGCCGCTGAAGCCGGTGGCGATATGGAAGCCCGGCAACCCCGGCGCCTCGTCGATCACCGGTACGACATCCGGCGTCGTCTCGATCATGCCAGCCCAACTCTCCACAATGGGGGTCCCCGCCAGTTCAGGGAACGTTGCGTCGAACTGCGTTCGGATATGGCGAAGGATCCTGGGGTTGGGTTTCGGATTCAGTACCCGGCACCGCTCGAACGGCGATTCTCGGTCCAGGGACCATCTCGTCGGCGTTGCCAGTTCCTCGAGGAACTCTCGTCCGAGCGACAGCCGCATGCTGCGCGCCTCCATCATCAACGCCCGGAAGAACTGGATGCCGAAGCGCAGTGTCGACGGCGTCACGGGGTGGTCGATCATCGAGCCGTGGGCCAAGGTGTAACCGCCGTCCAGCCGGCGGCGCAAAGCCAGGTTGCGGTCGGACATGGCACCTTCACACACCATCTTCGCCGGCGCGGTCCGGCAGACTGTGCCGCGTACGCGCAATTGCGGTACGCGGATGCCCAGCGATTGGCAGAACATCGACGTCCATGCGCCTGCGGCGCAAAGCACCGTCGAAGTCCGGATGGCACCATGCTCGGTAACCACCGCCGACACACGAGCGGCACGGGTCTCGACGCCGCGCACAGCGCAGCCCGTGAGGATCCTGCCGCCGTGGCGCGCCACCGCACGGGCCAGCGCCGGCGCCGCCCGGTGCGGCTCCGCCCGACCGTCGGTCGGGGTATAGAGCGCGCCGCGCCATTCGACGGCGTTGCCGCGTACGAACCGGGGCAACTCGTTGCGATCGATCAGGCGCGTGCCTGTCTCGTAGTCCTCGGCGAACTTGGCCCAGGCGGCGTAGCGCTCGAGCTGCTTGTCGTCGTTGATCAGATAGAGGATTCCATGTTGACGGTATCCCAGATCCTCGCCGATCTCGGCGCCGAGTTCGCGCCAGATGCGCAACGACTCGACGATCATCGGCATCTCCCGCGGATCCCTGCCCTGCTGCCGCACCCAACCCCAGTTGCGGCCGGACTGCTCGCCAGCGACATGGCCTTTCTCGCAAACCACGACGTCGATGCCGCGCTTGGCGAGGAACCAGGCGGCGGAGACGCCGATGATGCCGCCGCCGATGATCACGACGTCGGCGGCGGTTGGAACTGCGGTGGGCAGTTCCGGCTCGCGTGCCCAGGTTTGCGCCACGAGGTCGGCGGGTACGGAGTTCACGGGTCAGCGCCCCGGCCACCGCCATGCGGGCGAGTCGAAGGGTCCGAAGCCATGGGCAGAGGTCTCGCCGAGTTCCTTGCCGAGTTCCAAGTGGTTGCAACCATCGGTCTCGGTCAGTGCCCGGATCAGGCTCTCGGCGTGGGTGGTTACCCAGAGCTGCGTGTTCTCCGCGCAGCGTTTCATCAAACGCCCAAGCGCCGGCAGTAGATCCGGGTGCAGACTGGTCTCCGGCTCGTTCAGTACCATGAGATTCGCTGGGCGCGGCGTCAGCAGCGCGGCGATCCACAGCAGGTAGCGCAGCGTGCCGTCGGACAGCTCGGCCTGGGAGAGCGGGCGCAGCAGGCCGTGCTGACTGAATCGCAGGCTGAACCGGCCACCGGTATCCACCACGTCCACCGTGGCGCCGGGAAAAGCATCCGCGACCGCGTCGTTCAGCGCATCGACATCGCCGGTCTCGACGATCGTCTGCCAAGCAGCGGCAAGGTCGCGACCGTCGTTGGCGAGTACCGGCGTCCGGGTCCCGACCTGGGGAATTCGCGCCGGCGAGGAGGCGTCGCTGCGGAAATGGTCGTAGAACCGCCAGGAACGGATGCGCTCCCGCAGCATCAGGACTTCGGGGGCTCGCTCGGGGTCCGCGAGTCTCGACAGCATGCTGTCGTAGGTCGGCAGGTGCTTCTCGATCACCTGCCAATGCCCGTCGGTATCCCGGGCACGCACCAACGGCCCGCGCCGGTCCACGATGCCGCGCCGCTCGTGCCACGGACCGCCATGCCAGATGACCTCGCGCTTGATCACCGGATCCTTGCCGAACATCGTCCGCATCGGTTCCGGAAGCCCATAGTCGATGGCATAGCTGAAATCGTCGCCGGCAAAACCGAAGCGCAGATTCACGGGCTTCCTTCGCGGTCCGCCCTGAACGGCGTAGTCGCCACGTTTGAACCCCTTGGAGAACTGCTCAGGCCCCGCCCAGAGTACCGATTCGATCCCGCCTTCCGCCGCCAGCGACTCGACCGCGGTGCCAAACGCGGTCTCAGATAACAACCGCAAGCCTTTGTACAAGTTGGACTTGCCGCTACCGTTGGGCCCCGTGACCAGGTTCAGGGACTCGAGCGGCAGCACGAGATCGCGCAACGACCGGTAGTTGGCGACTGCTAGGGTGTGGAGCAACGGTCGTCGCTCGTAAGCTACAGGTTTAGATGCAATCGGAGCGCGGCATCGATCTCGTTCATGCTCCTTCGCGGGACTCGACCGACGCGGTCGTGGAGGCGTTGCACCGCGACTGCGCGAACCTGCTCGGCCTGAGCCTTCGAGTCACGCGATAGACCGCTGGCTCGGGCGGCAAGTCTGACTTGGAAAGGTTGGATGCGACGTAGGTTGGCCGTCATCGGTATCACCGTGATCACGCCCCGGCCCAATGCCGACGCACTCTCATTCGCCGCGTTGTTGCTGACCACTACCGCCGGTCGCCGATACGCCGCTTCCGAATCAACCGGATGGCTCAAGTCGACCATCCAGATGTCGCCTCGTCGTGGGGTCTGCCCCTCTCTCACGACGTTAGGCCGTCACTTGACGATCGATCCCAAACCCGGTCTTCCTCTTCGTCGAAGTCCTCCCATGCGGACGCATAGCTATCGGCGAGCCCGGACGTGCGCAAGTTCCGCAACGCGGCCCTGACGACGCCTGAGCGCGACTTGATCCCTTGCGAACGCGCGTACCCATCCATGAAGGCGATTTCCTCGGCTGGAAGACTGATGCTCAACTTCATTTCCGACCCAAGTATCAAATCCGGTCCTACTAGAGTACTACCGCTTAGGTTAGAGCGAAACACACCAAATGCGATCCGAAAGGAACGCCGAAACCAGTTCGTTCTCCACCGTCTCGAAGACACCCTCCGCAATGATCGGGCGGGCTCCAGCGACCCACTTGTAGCTCTCCGCGACGACGAAGAACGGCGTTGCCGATGCCCGCGCAGCGCGTGCGAGTGCACATGTACCCACCTTGTTGACGAAGGCTTGGCTGCCCACGGCATCTGCTCCGACCAACACGGCGTCGACATCAGCAACGAGTGAGGGCGCATCTTCGTCCTCGACACAGGTGATCCCGTGCTCCGCGGCCATGCGCCGTCCCTCCCCGCCAGGTTCCGATGCCGTGGCCAAGAGGCGAAACGGCAAGCCCTCGGTGACCGAACACACGGTGGAAGAAGCGCTGTGGGTGAGGAACACACTATCGGGCGGGAACTTGCCTAGACGAATGCGTGCATTGCGCACGGTCTCGGCCAATGCACGATCCGCCCTCGCGAGCACGGATTCGCAATGGGCCATCGCGCAACGCCGGAAATCGTCGTACGGCCAGCTAAAGGTCACCATCCAAAACTGAACCAGGTTTCCCACCGCTGCCATCGTTGGCCTTGCGGTGCGCATTTGTTCCGCACAACGCCGCGTGGCTGCCGGCAGGTCGTCATCATCCGCCGCTGCGACGACCGAGGAAAGCAGCGGGATCGCGCGACGGGCCAACACGGCCGCCCCCTCGGTCGTGTTCTCGCGCAGTTCGCGGGCTGCGGATTCCGGGGTCACCATCGGGGCGACGCTACCATCCACACCACCCATGACCCCGAGATTGGTGTAAGCCGGCGAGTGCGGTTTCTGCCGCTACACGGTCGACTACGCCCATGCCGTCACCGGGGATGCGTCGAATAGGTACCGTACCAAACGGTCGCCGAGGAGTACCCGGACCGTTCGGAAGCGGACTTCGCGGCGTCCATTTGGTTCTTCGCCTCCGGCACAACAGCCAACGGTGCCGACGCGGCATTCCGCACGCTCGCCGAGGGCGGTCGGGGCCATTGGCCTTGGCTCTACCGTCGTTTCCCCGGGTTCGCGTGGCTTTCCGAGCAACTCTACGGGTGGGTGTCCCATCACCGGGACCATCACCGGGAGTCGTGCCTGCGGATTGCCCGCCCGCTGTTCGGGCGCGCGTTGCGGCCTGCGCGTTTCGACGTCACGGCGGATATCGTCGCGGTATAGCCGCCGCCGCGCTGATGGCCCTCTGCTCGCTGTGGCTGCGGGCCGAGGCGCTCGGCGACAACGGCGTTCTGCCGGCTTCGGGATTCCTGGAAGCGGTCCATGCCACCTTCGAGTCGGGCAGTTACTGGACCGTCCCCACCTTGCTGTGGTTCGGGATGTCGTTCCATTGGGTGTTCGCCTTGGGCACGCTTTGCGCCTTGGTGGGACTGGCAGGGAAGTCGGCGATCCGGCGTGGGCGGATCTCACGGCACTCGAGTACCACTTCGAGATGCAGCCGTTGCCGACGTTGCTGGCACCGTTCGCTCACGAGGCCCGAATACGCGCCCTGGACCTACAACCTGGTGTTCCGGCCGCTGGACGCCGAACCCACGGTGCTCGACTGGATCGACGATCCGTTCAACGGCAAGCGACCCCGCTTCGTGCGCATCCTTCCTATCGGTACGAGGTCACAGGACCGACCGGTATGGATGCAGCTGCGGGCGGCACGGATGATTCCGGACGATGGTGGACCCGTTCGAACCGACGGCTGTGGCTTCCGCAGATGGTTCGCCGTGTGCCGAGAGTGATCCACGAGCCGTTGGAGTTGCCGTAGGGGACGAGCTTGTCCCATCCCGGTTACCTCTATGACGGTCAACATCGTAACTTTTTCCTTGGTAAACGTTCACTTCTGGACATGATAATATCCATCACTCTTCGATGGAGTTCCTCATGGCACTGCTGTCCCTAGCGACGCCCTCCGATGTTCAACGCCAACTGGCGGCCGGCCTGAGACGCAGGCGACGAGAACGCAAGCTGTCGCGGAACGCACTTGCGGAGCTGACGACCGTTCCGCCGGCCACCATCAAGCGGTTCGAGTCCACGGGACAGATCTCCCTGCGCCAGTTCATTCTCCTCTGGCAGTGCGTGGATCGCCTGGACCGTCTCGTCGCCCTGGCGGAGGTGCCCGAGACGCCGCCCCGCAGCATCGAAGACATCCTCGCGACATGAACGACTACGCGCCAAGGCGCCGCCTCGAAGTCTGGCGGCGTTGGTCCACGGGATTCCGGACTCGGGTGGGCTTGTTGGCGCAAAACCGACAGGGCGTGTTCTTCCAATACGACCACGCCTATCTCAGCCGGCACCCCAGCCTGTCCCCCTTCACACTGCCTTTCGATGCCGGTTTGCATCAGGCGCCGCCAACACCGCACGAGGGACTGCACGGCGTTTTCGCCGATTCACTGCCCGATGGCTGGGCCCGAATGCTGATGGATCGCGTCTTCCGCCAGCGTGGCATCCTGCCCACTCAACTGACCACCATGGACCGACTCGCCTACGTGGGCCAGCGGGGGCTCGGCGCCCTGGAGTACGTGCCCGGTTCCGAGTATCCAATGGCCGTGGAAGCACGTCTCGACATCTGGGAAGCCGGCGAGCAGGCCCGGGCGGTGTTCGATGCCGAACGCGAGGATGTCCCGAACAACCTGACGTTCGGCGTCAGTTCTGGTGGTGCTCGCCCGAAGCTCGAGATGTACCTTCCCACCGACGGCGATCTCTCACAAGCCAGCTTGCATCCGGCACCCGGCCTCGAGCCGTGGCTCGTGAAGTTCACATCCGCCTCGCTTCCGCTCGGCCATGAAGAGGGTCTGTGCGAAGCCGCCTACCTGACCATGGCAAAGGAGGCTGGCATCGAGACCCCAGAATGGCGGCTGCTTCCAGTGCCTCCATCACCGACAAGAGGTACCGGTCCGGCGACCGCCTGGTTGGCTCTGAAGCGGTTCGATTGCTCCCCCGGAGGCGGCCGGTTTCACCTACACAGCCTTGCCGGGCTGCTCGACGCGGACTTCCGCGCCCCCACGATGGACTACGAGGATCTCATCAAGGCCAGTCAGGCGCTCTGCGCGAGCGCAGCGGTCGGTCAAACCCAGTTCTCCCGCGCTGTTTTCAACCTGCTCGCTGCGAACCAGGACGACCACACACGCAACTGGGCGTTCCTGCAAGACGACGACGGCAACTGGCAACCTACGCCGTTCTACGACGTGACATTCAGTCCCAGTCCCCACGGCGAGCACACGACGGCCTTTCTAGGCCACGGGGCCGACCCGCCGCTCGACGCCATGCGCCGGCTTGCGGACCAGGCCAACTTTGTCGACTGGCGCCAAGCGCGCGAGATCGTCGACCGCCTCGCCGATGCAACCGGTCAGTGGGAACGCATTGCCGCCGAACTCGGGGTAAGGCGGGAAACCCGTCGATTGATCGAACGTCGGCTCAGCGGGGTTCGGGCGAGGAACAAGGGGCTGCTCGCGAAAGCGTAGCGAAGATCGTCGGCGGCCCGGTTAACGTCCCGTGAAGTTCGGCTTGCGCCGCTCGAGGAACGCGTTGACACCTTCCTGGAAGTCCTCGGAGGCGAACATGCCGTTCAAGTGCACCATCAGGTGGTCGACGGCGGTGTCGTAGGACTCCTCCAAGCCCATGCGCATCATCCGTTTGGTGGTCTGCACCGCCATCGGGGCGTTGTCGGCGATCTCCTGGGCCCACTGCATGGCCGTCGGCATTAGCTCGTCGTTGGGCACGACGGCGTTGACCAGACCGATGTCTAAGCACTCCGCAGCGTCGATGGTACGCGCCCGGTAGTACAACTCCGCGGCCTTGCCCCAGCCGACGAGGCGCGGCAGGAGCCAGGTGCCGCCGCTCTCCGGGACGACGTTTCGTTTCGCCGTCACCGCGGCCATCTTCGCCGACTCCGACGCGACGCGCATGTCGGCAAGCAAGGTCAGGTCCATGCCGTAGCCCGCCGCGGCCCCGTTGACCGCACAGATCACCGGCGTGTCGATGTTCCACATGACGTTGATCGGCGCGTCGCGCAGGTCGAACAACTGGCGCGGGGGCCGGTTGTCGCCGTCGCCGCGACCACGGCTGCCGATGCCTCCTTGGCCGACGTCGACCAGATCGAGTCCCGCGCAGAACCCGCGCCCTGCTCCGGTTAGTACGATGCAACGCGTATCCGGATCCTTGTTGGCCTCCACCAACTTGGCGGAGAGTTCGCCGAGCATGGCACCGCTGATGGCGTTGAGACGTTCGGGGCGGTTGAGGGTCAGGACGGCAACACGGCCCTCCTGGCTAACGAGCAGGTCCTCGGTGCTCGACGGCGAGATGGGCATAGCGACTCCTACAGATTTGGTTTTCGGCCAGCTAGTCTAACGTGGCAGCGAGCTCGGCAAGCCCGGGCGCGAAGCGTTCGCCCATGCGCCGGTAGCCAGCGGGATTGGGGTGCAGGTCGTCGGGCAGGTCGTGGGCGTCCTCGGCACCGAACAGGGCGAGCCCGTCGACGTATCGCAATGCCGCGTCGCCAGCCGCACGGCGCCGCTCCACCACATCGGCGATGATCTCGCGGATGCGCACCAGGGAAAGGCTGCCGTTCCGGAATTGCTCCAGGCCGTCGATCGTTACGAATTTGCCCCGCCCATCCGGGATAGTCGGTCCGGGACGGGTTTCCGCGCTTGGGCAGTAGATCGGCGAAATCACCACGATTGGCACGTCGGGCTTGGCCTCGCGGATCGTGTCCAGGAAACCGTGCAGCGTCGGCATGAACACGCGTTCGCGCATGGAGTCCATGTTGACGATGTTGATGCCGGTCTTGATGCTCACGATGTCGACGTCGGGGAGATCCCGGATGGT
Organism: Gammaproteobacteria bacterium; assembly: GCA_028818795.1. Classification (GTDB taxonomy): domain Bacteria; phylum Pseudomonadota; class Gammaproteobacteria; order Pseudomonadales; family Azotimanducaceae; genus VXYL01. The sequence goes on from JAPPND010000210.1 coordinate 11,185, forward strand.
CCGGGCGACGAACTGGTCCAAGTGGCATTGCCCCCCGAAACCCAGGTTGCGAAGGGAGACGTCGGCGAGTCGCGCGGCAACGGCCGGCCAAGTCCCCGCAGGCTCCGACGCCTCCACGCAATGGCTGATGGAACTGCCGTAGTGCACCCACCGGCGACGCGTATCCGCAGGCGCAGCATTGATCCTGGCCCCATCCTCCACCTCGAGGGCGCGCAGTTCGATGAAGGCGTTGTGCGGCAGCCACAACTCGCAGGTCTTGTCTCCGGATGCCAGGCCGTCGAACAGCAACGTTTCGGCCTCGCCGCGGACGAGACCGAAGCCGCCCGGCGCTTCGGGCTTGACGACGATGGCGTTCCCCGACAGCGACTCCGCTCGCAACAAGGCGCCGTCGGTTTCCAGGTTGAACACAACCGGCCGGCGCTCCCGGCCGGACATCGCCATGTTGGTGGCGAGGAACGAGACGCCGAGTGTTGTCGAGTCGGTGGCGAACCGCAGGCGAACGCCCGACGGCATCCGAACCATCACGTCCATGGGCTGGGGCAACTGGGCACGGGTCCAGTCCGGCAACCGCCGCGGCGCCAACCCCGTGCCGCGGTCGTCGAAATCGAGCGCGCCGTGGTCGATTGCCCCTGCCGCGATCAAGTCCTTGATGGGTAGCGAGCGCATGGTTTCCTCCGGGTGTTGCTGCATCAAACGCCAATCGCTTTCCCATAGTAGCTCCACTTTCCCTCCACGATTGGCGGATAGAGTTTGCGCACGTCTTGCGGAGTACCTGCATCGTCTCGATCAACCCCTCTCCCTTCGCAAGTCGCGACATTTCGATCCCCTTTTCGCCTATGACTTGGTGACCCCGACCTCCCCGGTCGGGGTTCTTTTTTGTCGTTCGCCGTCTCGAGCGATTTGGCCACCCGGCACCCGCTACGACCCACTGTCCGGTATGCTTCACAGGCTTCGCATGTTGGGACGAACGTCATGAAATACCTGCACACCATGGTTCGCGTCGCCGATCTCGACGCATCGCTCGACTTCTACTGCAACAAGCTGGGCCTCGAGGAACTGCGCCGCATCGACAACGAGGGCGGCAGGTTCACCCTGGTCTTCCTCGCCGCGCCCGGAGACAGCGAAGCGCAGGTCGAACTCACCCACAACTGGGACCCTGAGACGCTCGCCGGGGGTCGGAACTTCGGGCATCTGGCCTACCACGTAGACGACATCTACGCCCTCTGCCAGCGCTTGATGGATGGTGGCGTGACCATCAATCGTCCGCCCCGGGACGGCCATATGGCATTCGTGCGATCGCCCGACAACATCTCGGTGGAGCTTCTGCAGGCGGGGAAACCGCTGCCGCCGAAGGAGCCGTGGGCCTCCATGCCGAACACCGGAGAGTGGTAGGCATCCCGTGACATAGGCCGTTGACTTGCTGTGCCGGCTCGCCGAGGAATATCGCCAGGCACGCGTCAGTCAAGCCAAGCAGGCGGTGAACCAGGCGCAGATCGAACACGAGGGCAGCCTGCGACTGCAGGACGGCGGCTTTCAGTCCAAGACGGCGATCCTGGCGAGCGGAAATGCAGGGCCACCGGGAGGAACCGCTCGAGGTGGTCATCGACCCCGCCGCACTCGAGCTCGACCGGGAGGCCACCGCCGGCCTTGCTGGCGTCACCGTCGAGGTCCGGGAAGCCGAGCGGGGTCCGCCGGTCGGCAAGCCGATCCAGATCCGGTTCACGATCCTCGGGTTGCTGCCGCTCGCGAGTCATTTCTCCATCGACTTCATAAACCGTTCCATCGTCTATGGCGGCCTGCTGTCGAGTTTCTGGGTTCCGCTGGCCCAGGCCATCGTGTCCGGTTTGACCTTCGCCACGCTGTCACGCTATTGGCAACCCCCGCGTTGCTGGCCATGCCCTACCGCGCAAGCGTCCGCAACCTGGCGGCATTGGCCAACCGCGCCAAATTCAATCTGCACAAGGCTTGGTCCAGCGTGCGACGGCGCCGGTCACGTCTCGGTGCCGCGGCGGCTCTGGCAGCACCCGCGCAAGTGAATATCCGAAAAAAGAGCCCCGGCGATAAAGAGGGGATTTGGGAGGGAGGGGGATGTTATCGCCGGGGCGTTCAAACCAAATGGGGTTTAGTCCATCGATTTTCAAGTCGCCACGTTGGGCCAATCTACTCTCAAGAGCTGCTGTGTCATGACCGGCTTGCCGTGGCTCCGCTTCGCTTCCTGTGGTCTAGGACTGTCCGTTCTGTGGAAAGTTCCTGCCGGCGTCCCGACTTCCTTGCCGGTAGGCAAACGGCGCGACCACGAATACAAGACAGGTTGAGGCGGGAACTTCCTAGTGGTCGGTGCTGAAACACGCATGTATCGTAGCTGCCCGTTTGACCTGAAGGTTGCCCAATGACCGTCTCGCTCGGCGTGCACGTCGGCCAACAGAATATCGGCATGGACCGTATGCGCGCCCTGTGGCGGCGCCTGGAAGACGGCGGCGCGGATTGGATCTCCGTCTGGGACCACTTCTACGAAGCGCCGTTTCAAGACGGCAGCCAACCCCATTTCGAGGCGTTGGCCACGCTTGGGGCGCTGGCCGCGGAGACCGAACGCGTCCGGATAGGCTGCCTGGTGTTCTATGTGGGCTACCGCAACCCTGCACTATTGGCCAAGTCGGCAGCCACCCTCGATCACATCTCCCGCGGTCGTTTCGAACTGGGGATCGGTGCCGGTTGGCACATCTGGGAGGCGTCCGCCTACGGCTACGCCTTCCCCGACATCGGCACGCGCCTCGACATGCTCGACGAGGCGGCGCAAATCGTGCGCGGGCTGTTGGACAACGACCGCACGACGTTTTCCGGCAGGCACTTCCAAGTTGACGACGCGACGTGCTACCCGAAGCCCGTCCAAGCCCACCTTCCCGTCTGGATCGGCGGACGAGGGGAACGGCGTACCTTGGATGTAGCAGCCCGCCACGCCGACGGCTGGAACGCGGCCTACACGAGTGCCGCCGAATTCGCGCGCCTGAACGGCGTCCTCGATCACTGGTGCGAAGAGGAGGACCGGGATCCGGCGGCCATCGCGCGCGGCGTGAACGTCGCCTTCGGCATGGCCAAGGACGACGCTGGCGTGGCCCGCGAGCGGGCAAGTCTCGAAAAGGAATGGGGAGCGCAGTCGGAGCGCATCGCGGCGGGTTCGCTACTGTGCACGCCGAATGAAGCCGTCGACCGGGTCATGGCCTACGTGGACAGTGGTGCCGACGCGATCAACATCGCCCTGCGTGCACCGTGGGACGAGGACGCGCTGGACGCCTACCTCGGCGACGTCATCCCGACCGTGCGGAAGGCGGCTGGTTAGAGCGTAGGTCGCTTTGGGCCCGACTGGCCTACAGTGCGCGATCAGGGTGCGCAGCATCGCATTCCCGACACGCATCGCATTCCGGCTTGGAGAATAACGCCCAGAACGTTAAGATGGTAACGTTATGAACGTTAAAGAGAGAAACCGTTTGCTCTCCGCAGGCCAGATCGACCGCGAGGATCTCTGGCCGAGGATCACCGAGTACGAACAACGGGCGCGAACATTCCGATTCTCCTTTGGACTGGACGAGCTGCCCCGAGAGCCCGGCGTCATCCTTGTCCGCGGCCCCAGGCAATACGGCAAGAGCACGTGGCTCGAACTCGAGCTTCGCGAAACGGTCCAACGGTTCGGTCCCGGGACAGCCTACTTCCTCAACGGAGACGAACTGACGACAGCCGACGACCTCGAGCGGCGGATCGCCGAGGTAGTCGCCTTGTTCCGCCCCGACGCGAGGGTCCGCAGGCTGTTCATCGACGAGATTACGGCGGTCGCCGACTGGGAAACGGCGATCAAGCGGCTTGCGGACCAAGTTGTCCTCAAGGATGTGCTGGTGGTTACGACGGGCTCGCGAGCGACCGACATCCGCCGCGGTTCCGAACGACTACCCGGCCGGAAGGGAAAGCTCGCGCGTACGGACTACCTGTTCTGCGGCGTCGCCTACAAGGACTTCCGCACATTGTGCCGCGACGAACTCGGCGACGACACCTGGATCGCCTACCTGCTCTCCGGCGGCTCGCCCGTCGCCGCGGGCGAGATCTGGCAGCACGAACGCCTACCCGCGTACTTCTTCGAGATGATCCGGGATTGGGTCATCGGCGAACTCGCGAGAAGCGGTCGGTCCCGGCAGTTCCTGATCGCGTTGATGAGGACGTTGTTCGCGCAAGCCGGGTCGCGAACCGGGTACTTGAAGCTTGCTCGCGAGTCGGGCCTCGCCAACAACACGATAGCATCCGAATACATCGAACAACTGTCCGACGTCCTGGCGGTGCTTCCCTCGTTCCAGTGGGACGCCAGCAAGGACGTGCCCGTGCAGCGTCGACCGGCGAAGTTCCACTTCATCAACCTCTCCGTGGCCCTCGCCTTCGCCCCGGATCGACTGGTACATGTCGAGGACTTCAAGAAACTGCCGAGCCGCGACAGGTCCCGGTGGCTGGAGTGGCTCGTGGCTCAGGAACTCTTCCGCCGGCAAGCCATCCTCGGCGTGCCCGATCCGGAGACGATCTGGTACTGGGCCTCGAAGGAGCACGAGATCGACTTCGTCGACCATGCCCGGAACCTATACGAGGTCAAGACGGGTCGATCCGGCCCGATGGACTTCGCCTGGTTTCCAAAGGTGTTCCCCAACCGCAACCTGCTGGTCGTCGGATCGAACGAGTTTCGGGCGCAGTCCGTCAGGGGCATCACGATGGAGCAGTTTCTGCTCGCGGACGGATTCCCCCACCCCTACCCGGGGGAAGTGGACGACACAGACGCCTACAACGACTTCGCACGGTTTTGACGGACCCAAGACCATCCGGCGCTTCGCTCCGCTAACGTCTCTCCGGCGACGCCCCTGCCCGACGGCGCTGTCGCCTATTCCAAGGTGCCTTGATGGTCGCTCCGCAGCCGGTCCCAGTCGATCTCGTAGCCGAGTCCCGGACCCGTTGGGGCGTGGACGACGCCACCGGTCATGTCGATGTCTTCGACCAGGCCGTATACGTTGGCGCCCGTGCACGGGAAGTACTCGTAGAACTCGCAGTTCGGCACCGCCATGGTGACGTGCAGATTGGCCACGTTGTTGAGGGAATTGCCGCCGTGGTGGATCTCGCACTTCATCTTGAAGCCCTCGGCCAGGTGGCAGAGCCGGACCAGCGGCGTGATGCCGCCGGTGACCGCGACGTCGCCGCGCAGGATGTCCGTGGCGTAGCGGGTGATCCACTGGGTCATGCCGTAGTAGCGCCCGGGCGCGAACTCGGTGGCCATGATGGGAATGTCCAGCTTCTCGTTCAGCTTGACGTAGCTGTAGATGTCCTCCTCCGCCAGCGGATCCTCGTACCAGTAGTAGCCGAGATCCTCGATGGCGCGCCCGACCCGCACCGAGTCCTCGTAGTCGTACGCCCACATCGAATCGAGCATGAGCTTCATGTCGTCCCCGACGGCTTCGCGCACGGCCTGGCAGATGGCGATGTCCGCCTTGGGATCCGAATGCGGGTGGATCTTGTGGGCGGTCCAGCCCGCCTCCTGGAACCGGAGCGCCTCTTGCTGGTATTCCTCGACGGTCTCCCAGTAAGCCGTGCTCGAATAGACCGGTACCGATTCCTTGCAGGTGCCGAGCAGGCGATGGATGGGCTGGCCCGCGAGCTTGCCGTTGATATCCCACAGGCAGATGTCCACGGCACCGATGACGCTGGTCGCGACCGCCCGCGTCTGGCGCCACATGCCGGCCCAGATGGCCCCGATGTCCTGGGGATTCCGTCCGATCAGCCGGGGCTTCACCATGTCGATCAAGACCTTGGCGTGGTAGTCGGGACCGCCAAGGAAGGCGTTGCCGCTGATCCCCTCGTCGGTTTCCACAGTGACCACGCCGAGGTTGCGCGGACCACCGAACCGCATGCCCGCGCCGACCCGCCACCGTTCGACGTGCCAGCCGAAGACTTCCACCTTGACGTTGGTGATCTTCATTCCAACTCCTGGATTCCGCGTCCGCGCAGTCTACCCCACGCCCGAGGGACTACGAGCTTTCCTCGCAATGCCAGCGGGGTTGAGATCGAAGAGTTGGCGGCCGGCGGTCGTCTAGCCCGGACCTCTCACCAGTGGCCGCGATGATGCGGGCCCTTGCGGGCGCGTTTCGAGGATGCCGACGTCAGAGCGCCAGCGCGAGCACGAAAAAGCCAACCACCAGAGCGAGGCTGAGAACGCTCTGCCAGTCCAGTTGAACTGAACGAATGACAAACATCCCGTTCACACTACCCAAATCACACGCCCCGGCGAAATACCCCTTTCGGCTATCGATATTCCGCTACCAGAACATCGCCGCGACCAGCGTGACCGGAAGCAGGATCGACCACAACAGAAGACTCAGCCAGATCGCGCGCCCGTTCAGCGACGCAATCGTCGAGCGCCGGATCTCCATACCGATGAAAAAGAGCGCCACGATGAGCAGCAAACGACTTGCGGCCTTGACCTGGGCAATGACTTCGGCGGGCGGCTGCAGCAGGGTCCCCGCTATCGACGCGGCAACGAACAAGGCGAGGAAACCGGGAATTCGAAGTCTGGCTTCGCTCTGCCTCAACAGGATGCCCGCGACGAGCACCACCGGAATGAGCAACAGCGTTCTGACCAACTTGACCGTTGTCGCCGTCTCCAAGGCGCGGTCACCGAAAATCGCGGCCGCCCCCACGACCGAGCTTGTGTCGTGGATGGCCAGCGCGGCCCAGACGCCGAACTGATCCTGCGTCATCTGCAACTGGTGCCCGACCCAGGGCAATACCAGGATCGCAATGGCGTTGAGAATGAACACGATTCCGATACAGATCGCCACCGACTCCGGTCGCGCGCGAATGACGGGCGCGAGGGTGACGATGGCCGTGCCGCCACAGATGGCGGTCCCGGTAGTCAACAACCGGGTTTGGTCGTCATCAACCTTCATGAGCCGACCGATGACGAGACCGGCGATCAGGGTACAGGCCACGAAAACGACGACGAGTCCCGAATGGTCGCGGCTGGTTTGCCATAGCGCTTCGACGTTCAACGTGAAGCCCAGGACCACGATCGCGGACTTGAGGCATAGCTTTCCCCCGCGCTCGACGGCCGCAGGTACCGGTGGCGCCAACGCCACGCTCATCGTCGCGCCAACAAAGAGCGCCAGTGCTGGGTGACCGACCCACAAGACCCCCAAGAAGGCGATCAGGATCAGCGTCCACTTCAGGGCACGGGGACTCGCAAGGGAGGCCAACCTATCGAACCTCGTTCACGGCGGGCGACCGCGCGCCCGGACGGGCGCGATAGGACCGCGCACCCTCCGGGTGCGTCTAGGGTCGCCCCGACGCCGGGCACGGCGTGGGTGCCCTAACGACCGATCTCGAAACCCTTGAATCCGGCGAGCAGCGGCTTGCGGGCCTCGAACTGGCGGCGACCCCGTTCGCACTCGCGTGTCGCCTTCATCCGGCAGCTGTATTCCGAGAGCACCGGGATCATCGCGAATCCGGACAGCAACAACGCGGTGGCTTCGAGTGCATCGCCCTGCCACTCCCAATACCAGCTTGGCTGCAGGTGCGGCACGAGGTAGAAGAACTGACCGAAGTAGCAGAACAGCGTCCCCGCAGCAAGGAAGGCAAGCACGCGAACCGTCCATGCGCTCAACCAGTGTTTCAGCGACACTGCGGCAACCAACGCCCCGAATAGGAACATGGACGCTCCGGGCGGGTCGTCGAGTTTCAACACCGCTAGCAACAACAGCGCGACGGCGATGACCGCGTTGACATATCGCATAGTCCGGCGGGTCCCTCCTGTTACCCTTCGGAGCGTTAGGCGATAGTCCGCGAAACGTTAGGGGACTGCAAGTCTTTTCTAGCTTCCAAAACCCCTTCTTTGTTACCACAAGTGACGAAAACGGGCGGAATCTACCCGTATCGTCAGAGGATTCCAGAAATGATTGCCGGCCATCGCTGCATTTCTGTTATAAAAATCTAGTCGTATATAATAAACAAGCCTAAAAGGACGCACCCGGTCGAATCGAGCTAACATCCACGAATCGCCAAGACCGGGGTGTTGCTTAGGTCCCGCCAATGACCGTTAGAACCGACAAGCACGGCGATCTCCTGGTGATCACGATCGACCGGCCGGAAGTCCGCAATGCCATCGACCATGCCACGGCCAATGCCCTCGCGGATGCGTTTCGCGCGTTCGACGCCGACCGACAGCGTTCGGCGTGCGTCCTCACGGGCGCCGGCGGCCACTTCTGCGCCGGTGCCGATCTCAAGGCCGTCGCGGCCGGAAGAGGCAACCGGGTAACCCTGGAAGGCGACGGGCCGCTCGGTCCGACGCGAATGACCTTGTCCAAACCGGTCATCGCCGCCGTGGAGGGGTACGCGGTTGCGGGTGGTCTCGAACTAGCACTGTGGTGCGACCTGCGGGTGGCGGCGCGTTCCGCCGTATTCGGCGTCTACAACCGGCGCTGGGGGGTCCCGTTGGTGGATGGTGGAACGGTCCGGTTGCCGCGGCTGATCGGTCAAAGCCGCGCGATGGACATGATTCTCACCGGCCGAAGCGTCAGCGGGGAGGAAGCCGAGCGCATCGGTCTGGCGAACCGGTTGACCGACGACGGCGAAGCGCTCCACGAAGCTGTCCACCTGGCGGAGACGCTGACCCGGTTCCCGCAGCGCTGCCTGCGCAGCGACCGGCGCTCCGTGCTCACTCAATGGGGCAAGCCGATTCCCGACGCGCTGCAGCAGGAGACGTTGCTCGGCCGCGAGGTGATCAAATCCGGCGAAACCATACAAGGGGCCACCCGGTTCAACGAAGGCGCTGGCCGGCACGGCGACTTTTCCAACATCTGACAACCGCTACACGCAAGGAGAACGCAATGGCTTTCCGTGGACTCGACAACGCCCAGTTCGGCGTCACCATGTTCCCCACCGACACAGCTATCGGCCCCGTGGAGGTCGCCCGGGCCGTGGAGGAACGTGGCTTCGACAGCCTGTTCTTTCCGGAACACACCCATATCCCGGCGAGTCGGGCGACGCCGTTTCCCGGTGGCGGCGAACTGCCGGAGATGTATTGGCGCGCCCACGACCCCTTCGTCGCATTGGGCGCGGCAGCACCGGCCACGGAGCACATTCGGCTGGGCACCGGCATCTGCCTGGTCATCGAACGCGATCCCATCACGCTGGCCAAGGAGATCGCGTCTCTCGATACCATCTCGAACGGTCGCGCCGTCATCGGCATCGGCGCCGGCTGGAACCGCGAGGAAATGGAAAACCACGGCGCCGACTACAGGAACCGCTGGGCCGTCGTCCGCGAGAAGATCCTCGCCATGCGCGAGATCTGGAACAACGAAGAGGCCGAGTTCCACGGCACCCACGTCGACTTCGATCCCATCTGGTCCTACCCGAAGCCCATCCAGGACAACGGTCCGCCGATCTGGATCGGGGCCAACTCGAAGTGGGTCTTCGACCGCATCGCCGACTACGCCGACGGCTGGATGCCCATCGGCGGTTTGGGATCCGGGAACATGGAACGATTGAAGGAAGCCGTCGAAGCCCGCGGCCGACGCGTGGAGGACATCGACTTGGCGCTGTTCGGCGCGCCGCCGGACGCCGGCGAAGTCCGCGGCCGGATCGGCCAAGGCTTCGATCACGTGATCTTCGTCGTGCCGCCGGCAAAAGAGGATGTCGTGCTGCCTTTGTTGGATCGCTATGCGGCCATCGTCGAGGAGGTCAAGGCAGGATAAGCGCAGGGGACCCTAACGCGCCCGTTGGGGGGCGCGGTCCCCCGCCGGGATTCCCCAAGGCATTGATCCGGGGGTACGAGAATGCGGCAGCATTCTCAATCGCGCCCGCAGGGCGCGCCGGGACGGGACAAGCCCGTCCCCTACGGCGCCAACTGGGCGTCGTAGCCCGCTTCCTTCAGGGTCTTGACCACCACCTCGACCTGCTCTTCGCCGCGCATCTGGAGGACGAACTCGATTCGGGTCGCACGCACCGACGACGCACCGAACGCGCGCTGGTGGACGACGTCGACGATGTTGCTGTCGAGATCGCCGAGTATTCCCGTGAGGTGCGCCAAGGTGCCAGGGACGTCGGGCGTCTCCACGGCAAGGCGCACCAACCGTTTGGTGCGTACCAGTCCCCGCTGCAGCACCGACGACAGGATCATCATGTCGATATTGCCGCCGGTCAGGATCAGCGCCGTCTTTCCCACGGCCAGCGACCGGTCCACCATGACGGCCGCGAGCGCCGCCGCCCCGGCCCCCTCCGTCACCGTCTTTTCGACTTCGAGCAGTTTGAAGACGGCGGCTTCGATGTCGTGTTCGCTCACGGTCACCAAGCGATCGACGTGCTCGCGGATGATCGCCATGGTCTTGACCCCCGGCATCTCGACGGCGATCCCCTCGGCCACCGTCCCCGGCTGTCCCGGCGCCGGCTCCCGGCCGTTGAAGATGTCCGCCGCCGCGCTGAACCGGTCCGCCTGAACACCAACGATCGCGACCTGGGGCCGCAACGCCTTGGCGGCGAGCGCGGTGCCGGCGATCAGGCCGCCCCCACCCACCGGAACGATGATCGTGTCGAGGTCGGGCGCCTGCTCGAGCATCTCGATGCCCAATGTGCCCTGCCCCGCAATAACGGCCTCGTCATCGAACGGGTGGATGAGGGTGTAGCCCCGCTCCCGGGCGAGGCGCTTCGTGAAGTCCAGGGTCTCGGCGAACTGGTTGCCGTGCAGAATGACCTCGGCACCGAAGACCCGTGTCTGTTCGACCTTCGCGTTGGGTGTGTGCCGCGGCATGACGATGCAGACCGGGATCTTGAGCCTCGATCCGTGATAGGCGAGCGCCTGGGCATGGTTGCCCGCCGACATCGCGGTCACGCCGCCGGCACGCTCGGTGCCGCTCAGGAGCAAGAGCGTGTTCAACGCGCCGCGTTCCTTGAAGGAAGCGGTGAACTGGTGGTTTTCGAACTTCAGGTAGACATCGGCACCGAGTTGCGCCGATAGCGTTTCGGATTTCGCAAGCGGTGTGCGGACCACGCTGTCGCCAAGCCGCGTGCGGGCCGCCCTGACCGCATCAAGCGTTACCGGCTTGGCATCCATCCCACACTCCTTGGAGCGAGATCCCGCGAAGAGGCGTCAAGAAGCCGAACGGGTCGGGTTCGTCCCGACGGCTGTGCTATTTTGCTCGGCGCGATTATACGCATCGGACCTGGTCATGACGGACTTAGGCTCTACCGAGAAGCATCTTCTGGTCGTCTACCACTCGATGGGCGGCAGTACGGAGTCCATGGCCCAGGCCGTGTACCGGGGTGCCACCGACCCGCTGATCGAGGGGGTCGACGTCCGCTTCAAGCGAGCGTTCGACGCCGGAGCCGAAGATCTCCTCTGGGCACATGCCTTGATCCTCGGGACGCCCGAGAACTTCGGCTACATGTCCGGGGCCATGAAGGACTTCCTCGATCGCACCTTCTATCCCGTTGAAGGCAAGCTGCAACCGCTCCCGTACGCGATGTTCATCAGTGCCGGCAACGACGGCCAGGGGGCGCTCACCGCCATTCGCCGCATCGCCAACGGCTATCCATTCACGGAGGTGCAGGATCCGGTCGTTGCGAAGGGAAGCGTGGAGGCCGGCCATCTCGAGGCCTGCCGAGAACTGGGCATGGCCCTGGCTGCGGGACTCGAGGCCGGCATCTATTGACGAAGCCGGCCCGCGACGGAGCGGTTTCTAATTCCGGTTCAATCCCAAAGCGAAGTCTGCTTATGACAAATCGTTTCTTCGCAACACGATTGAACGGGCGTTAGTTTCGCGCCTGAGGAACTCCGGAACCGCCGAAGAAGGAGGCTGAAGCAATGGGCGCTTTCCAACACGTGCTGGTTGGCCTCGACATGCATCAACGCACCGCGGACGCCGTCCTGGCGCGAGCATGCGAGCTTGCCGATCCCGACCGCATCGAGGCCGTGCATGCCTGTAATCGTTTTCACCACAACCATCACGAATACCCCGAGGGCAACTTCGACACATCTGAAGCACTCGACGAAGCCATCGCGCGCCAAGCCGACCGTTACCTGAAACAAGTGGGCGCCAAACGCGGAGTCACCCGGGTCCGCGTCCTGGACGGCTCCGCCGCCGACGCCTTACATACCTATGCACGGGAGAGCTCGGACCTCGTCGTGGTCGGCAGTCACGGACACCACGGAGCGCGAACGCTGTTCGGGTCGACATCCAACGCAATGATCCACGGCACGCCCTGCGACGTACTCGCGGTGCATATCGACGAAAAACACAACGGCGAACTGCCACGCTACGAGAAGGTCCTTGCCGCCGTCGACCTCGGCGACGAGTCGTTCCAGGTCATGGAAGAAGCCAATCGCGTGGCGCTGCATTGCAGCGCGGAACTGGCGGTCTGCAATGTCACCCACACGCCCCACGAAGCCGTGATGGACGAAGCCGCCGAGCGGCTGGGCCACCTGGCCGACACCTATGGGATCGAGGACGACAACGTCTTCGAAGTGGCCGGCAACGTCGCGCACCGGGTCCACGATCTCGCCACGAAGGTCGGCGCCGACCTGATCGTGGTGGGGACCCATGGCAAGCACGGCCTGCAGCTACTCACGGGGTCGACCGCGAATGCCGTGCTGCACGGCGCCCGGTGCGACGTGCTGGCGGTGCGGGTACGGTGAAACGCATATTCTCCCGTGAGAGGGCATCCCATCAAGTCCGTCTCACGTTGCATGATCTCCTAGTGATGGGGGAACTGGCCGCACTGAACTCGTAGCAGCCAACACCAAAGACAATGTTGACGACTACAAGTACAAGGGTCGCCGCAATCCCGTGGGATAATCCATCCGAGTCATCGTTTACACCGCAGAATGAGTTTGATACTGTACTGACGTACAGCACGGCCCGCGATGAGGAATTGGGTACGCAACCTGCCAAGTCTGTCGAGCGTCGCCCCAGAGGGACGCGCCCGCTGTCCAATAAGAAAGTGAGGGTGAAATCGACCGATCGCGACGCGGTC
>JAPPND010000077.1 GCA_028818795.1 Gammaproteobacteria bacterium
CCCCCCCCCCCCCCCCCCCCCCCCCCCCCCCCCCCCCCCCCCCCACGAAAGAGCCGTCAGTGTTGGTTTGGTGGTCATCGAAAATACGATGCTACCGGTTTCGTGTATGTTCCCACGAACGGAATCGAGCCATTCGAGCGTATGCGCCAGCCGACACGGAACGTCTTCACGGCATCGGAGGTCCGTGCCTTCGACCGGCGCGCCATCGACGAGTTCTCGATTCCGGGCATCCGCCTGATGCACCGGGCCGGCCGGAGGGCCTTCGACGAGGTCCGTAGGCGTTGGCCGAACGCCCGTGCCCTGGCGGTCATCTGCGGCTCGGGCAACAACGCGGGCGATGGCTATGTGGTCGCCGGTTGCGCCAAGGATGCGGGATTCGATGTGCAGCTACTCCCGGTCGGCGACCCCGGAAAGCTCGCCGGCGAAGCGATGCAGGCGTACCGTTTCGCCCAAGCCCGTTTGGGCGCGTTCGAGCAACAGCTCGATGGTTGGGATGTCGGCGGCGATGTGGTCGTCGACGCGTTGCTGGGCACGGGTGCGAAAGGTGCCGTGCGTCTCCCCTACCAGGCGGCCATCGATCGCATAAACGGGGCGGGCAAGCCGATCCTGTCTCTCGACCTGCCGAGTGGCGTCAATGCGGAGACCGGCGGCCTGTTGACGGCGCATCCCGTCCGCGCGGATGTCACGGTGACCTTCGTGGCGGCCAAGCTCGGTCTAGTGACCGGCGATGCAGTGGACTTCGTGGGCGAGTTGGTGGTTGACGACCTCGATCTGCCGGAGGCCGTTTTCGACAGACCCGGCGTCCGCGTGCTGAACGGGGCCGGACTCGCCATGCTGGCGCGTCGACCCGGCGCCCACAAGGGAGATTTCGGGCGCTTGCTAGTCGTGGGTGGCGAGACGGACATGGGGGGTGCAGTCCTGCTGGCCGGTGAGGCCGCGCTGCGGACGGGTGCAGGTCTCGTCACTATTGCTACGCGTAGCGAGAACCGGGCAGCGATTCTGGCCCGACGGCCCGAACTGATGGTTAGAGGGGTGGAGGGCCCCAAGGACATCGCCGATCTCGTGGAGCGCGCGTCCGCCGTCGCGGTGGGCCCGGGACTGGGCCGCGACGACTGGGGTGCCGGGCTGCTCGGTGCCGTCGCGGACGCCGGCAAGCCCTTGGTGGTGGATGCCGACGGCTTGAACATCGTTGCGGACAGGGGGATTGCCTTGCCGCCCGGTACGGTCGTCACGCCGCATCCTGGTGAGGCGGGAAGGCTGCTCGGCGAAACCACAGCTTGGATCCAGTCGAACCGACCGGAAGCCGCGGCAAGGCTCGCCAGCCCAGACCAGTCGGGTATGACCGCGGTCTTGAAGGGGGCGGGAACGCTGATTGCGACGGAAGGCACCGTCGCCTCGGTCTGCCTCGGGGGCAATCCGGGCATGGCAACCGCCGGTAGCGGCGACGTCCTGACCGGCATCGTCGGGGCGTTGCTGGCCCGTGGGATGGCACCGATCACGGCTGCGGAACTGGGCGTCTGGCTGCACGCCCGGGCAGGAGACGAAGCTCGGGCTGGCCAGGCCGGATCGTTGATCGCCGGCGATCTCATCGGTGCGCTGCGGCTTACCCCGTGAACGCCCATCTTCCTGACGAGGCGGCGACGCTCGCTTTCGGAGCGCGCTTCGTGGACTTTGCGTTGTCGAACGAGTTGGTGTTCCTGCAGGGCGACCTCGGTGCCGGCAAGACCACCCTCGTGCGCGGGTACCTCCGTGCGCTCGGGTTTGGGGGCGCCGTGAAGAGTCCCACCTACACATTGCTCGAAAGCTATGAGATTGGCGCGCTTAAGGTTTATCATTTCGACTTCTATCGGATCGTCGATCCCCGGGAGCTGGGCTACATCGGCATCGACGACTTGATGGGCGAGCAGGCGGTGAAACTCGTTGAGTGGCCCGCCAATGCCGGCGACCGGCTCCCGCGGGCGGACATGGAGGTTCGGCTTGGCGTCGAGGGATTGGGTAGGCGTATTGAAATCGACTTCCGCCGGTGAGGGATCGCCCCGACATCGGCGAGCGGTCATTTGCCGTGTTGGCTTGGCGGTTGTCGCGGCTTTCGCTTCGGCTGCGGCCGGCGGGTCGAACCAGCTAGAAGGCATTCGTCTTCACGACGGGCCGGATTCGACGCGGGTAGTGGTCAGTACGGCGGACATTGCCACGTTCAAGGTGTTCAGGCTCGAGGATCCGAATCGACTCGTGGTCGACCTTTACGACACCCGTCCGGCGAGAAGCTTCGCCGTTCCGGGCGTCGACAGTCGGACGGTTGACCGCATCCGCTCGTCGCCTCGGCAGCGAATCAACTACCGCATCGTGCTGGATCTCGCCCACCGCGCCGACCACAGGGAGCTGGTCCTAGGTGCCGTCGCGCCGCATCCCCACCGGCTCGTCATCGACCTCTTCCCGGTCGTCGAGGAAGGCGGGCAGGCGTCTGAAGCGACGCCCCCCCAGCGCGACCGGGACGTCATCGTCGCGGTCGACCCGGGCCACGGCGGCAAGGATCCGGGAACGACCGGCGCTGGCCGGGTCGAGGAGAAGCACATCGTGCTGGCGATCGCCCGGGAGATGAAACGCACGCTCGACCAGGTGCCGGGTTTCCGAACCGTTCTCACCCGCCAGGGCGACTACTTCCTCGACTTGCGCCGACGGTTCGAAATCGCGGATCGGGCGGGCGCCGACATGTTCGTCTCCATTCACGCCAACGCCTTCAAGAGGTCGAGCGTGAGCGGCGCGGAGGTGTACGTTCTGTCGGCGCGGGGAGCATCGAGGGAGACGGCCCGGCTCATGGCGGAGCGGGGGGACCAGCCGGAAATCGTGGGCGGCTTCGGCTCGGTCTCGTTGCACAACGTCGACGAATCCGTGGCCCGCATCGTCGTCGACGTGTCAATGGACTCGAAGCGGAACAAGAGCGTCGAGCTGGGCGAATCCGTGCTCGGCGCCCTTGCCGGAACCGTCGCGCTGCGCAAGGAGCATCTCTACGAACGGGCGTTCATGGTGCTGAGATCGCCTAGCCTGCCGTCGATCCTCGTCGAGACCGGCTACCTCTCGAATCCGCGCGACCGGCGGATTCTGACCGATCCGGCACACCAGCGCCGCATTGCCAAGGCCATCGTAAGCGGGATCCGGGACTACGCCAGCATGAACGCGCCGGACGGCACGCTGCTGGCATCGATGGTGGAATCCGGCACGGTGCGCTATGTCGTGAAGCGGGGCGACACGCTCTCCGAGATCGCCGAACGCTACGGGACCTCGACGCGGCTTCTGTTGATGCGCAACAACATCGCATCGAGCGATCGCATACTCGTCGGTCAGCTGCTGTTCATTCCCTTCGGCAAGGCAAGCGGCACTTGACCGGGCGCATACGGCCACTTGGCGAGTTCGTCGCGAACCAGATCGCCGCCGGCGAGGTCGTAGAGCGGCCCGCATCCATCGTCAAGGAGCTCGTGGAAAACAGTCTCGACGCCGGGGCTTCGTCCATCCGGGTCGACATCGAGCAAGCGGGCGTGAAGCGGATCCGCGTGCGCGACGACGGCCTGGGCATCCACGCCGACGACATGGCGCTGGCCGTGGCCCGACACGCCACCAGCAAGATCGCGGCGGCGACGGATCTCGGCGAAATCGAGACGTTGGGGTTCAGGGGCGAAGCACTCGCCAGCGTGGCGTCCGTGGCACGGCTAGCCATCACCTCGCGCCAGCAGGACGCGGACAGCGCGTGGCGCCTGGAAGCCGCCGGTGGCGAAATGCTTGGCCAACGACCGGCGGCCCACCCTCCGGGGACCACCGTGGAAGTTACGGATCTTTTCTACAACACCCCGGCCCGGCGCAAGTTCCTGAAGACCGAAAGAACCGAATCCCTGCACGTGCAGGACGCGTATCGGCGTGTTGCACTCGCCAATCCGGGCGTGGCGTTCGAATTGGCTGCGGGCGCTCGCACCTTGGACCACTTGACCCCGGGTTCGAGTGCTGACCGGATAGGCGCCGTATTCGGGGAGCGATTCCTTGCCGAGTCAACCGTGATCGACGAGTCCGGCGGCGGCATGCGGCTCAATGGCTGGATCGGGCGCCCGACCTACTCGGACCGCCGGCCGACGCGACAGCGGTTCTTCGTCAACGGCCGCACGGTCCAGGATCGGCTTGCCGGCCACGCCGTCCGCCAGGCCTACCGGGACGTGTTGTTCCACGGCCGCCATCCGGTTTTCGTGCTGTTCCTGATCCTCGATCCGTCGATGGTGGACGTCAACGTGCATCCGACCAAGAGCGAGGTGCGTTTCCGCGACTCCCGGGATGTTCACGACTTCGTATTCGGCAAACTGTCGCGGGCGTTGCGGGATCTGCGACCGGGCGCGACCGTGGCGGTTCGGCCGGGCGAGAAACCAGACGAGTCAGCCGCTGCCGGACAGCGTACCTTCCCGTTCGGGCACAGCGGCAGCAGGCACGTCGACTCCACCAGTCTCGCCAGGTTGTTCCACGAGCAAGGCGCTGCCCTCGAACTCCGCGACGGCGAAGAGCTCCCGGAATCGTCGACGGGGACGCCCCCGTTGGGCTATGCGGTCGCCCAGATTCACGGCATCTACATCCTTGCCGAGAACGAACAGGGATTGGTCATCGTGGACATGCACGCCGCCCACGAGCGAATCACCTACGAGCGGCTGAAGACCCAGCTCTTGGGCGGTGCTGTCGACCGACAGCGCCTCCTGGTGCCCCTGGCCCTCGACGTCTCGACGACGGAGGCGGATCTCGTCGAGGCGCGATCCGGCGAAATCGAAGAGCTGGGCATGGTCATGGAACGCAGCGGTCCGGCGAGCGTTGTCGTGCGCGAGGTGCCCGCCCTGCTCTTCGAAACCGACATCGAACAGCTTGCCCGGGATGTCCTTGCCGACTTCGTGGCATTCGGGAGTTCGGATGTGCTCTTGGAACGCCAGGAACGGCTGCTTGCGGGCACCGCCTGCCACGCGTCGATACGCGCCAACCGTCGATTGTCCCTTCCCGAGATGAACGCGCTCCTGCGGGACATGGAGACGACCGAGAACGCTGGCCAGTGCAACCACGGTCGACCGACCTTCGTAATCCAACCATTGGATGCGCTTGACCGCCTGTTTCTGCGCGGTCAGTGACGCAATGATTGGCAGCCGGTCGGCGCCGGCGGTGGTGGCGTTGATGGGTCCGACGGCAGCCGGGAAGACGGACGCGGCACTCGGCATCGCGGACTCAGCCCGCGTCGACCTCATCAGTGTCGACTCGGCGATGGTCTACCGAAGGATGGATATCGGTACGGCGAAACCAACCGCCGAGGTGCTGGCGCATTATCCCCACGCTCTGGTGAATATCCGCGACCCCGCCGACACCTATTCGGCGGCGCATTTCGTCGCGGACGCCGACGAGGCGGTGCGTTCCTCGCTCACCGCCGGTCGGACACCCGTGCTGGTGGGTGGCACCATGCTCTATTTTCGGGCGTTCAAGGCAGGCCTGCACCGATTGCCAAGGGCCGATCCGGCGCTGCGGCTCGAACTCGCGGCACGCGCGGCCAGACTGGGTTGGCCGGCACTGCACGGCGAACTGGCACGTCGCGATCCGGAAGGCGCGGCCCGGATCGACCCCAACAACGGCCAACGAATCCAGCGCGCCCTGGAGGTCCTCGAACTGACCGGTCGGCCCATGGGTTTTTGGTGGACCAGGACGGCCAAGGCGGCGCAGCAGCGCTTGGGATGCCGGCTGGTCGAGGTCGCCATCGAGCCGCCGCACCGCTCGTCTCTCCACCAACGCATCGCGAATCGCCTGGACGACATGCTTCGGCGCGGTCTGGTGGACGAGGTCGGGGCGTTGCGCGACGATCCCGCCTTGTCGATCGAGACGCCGGCCATGCGTGCCGTGGGCTATCGGCAGGTGTGGCGGCATCTCGACGGCGACTACGGCCACGACGCCATGGTGGAACGCATCCGGGCGGCGACCCGCCAGGTCGCGAAGCGGCAGTTGACCTGGCTCAAAGGCTGGGAGGGCCTTGTCGGGCGGGCCGTGGATGCGCCGACCGCGGTGGCCGTCGTCTTGCAAAACCTCTGATGCGACGGCATAGTGTGTGCATATAAATGTGTGCGGAAGGGCGCGGCTGTGCGCGACCGTGAGCGTCGCATGGCGACAGCAGGACTCAAGCGGCGTTCGCAGTAGGGCGAAAAGGTCTGGAACCGACGAAGGCGCACCTTGACGCCGGACGCCGACGCACGAGGAATCCAGCATGTCTAAAGGGCAATCGCTGCAAGATCCCTATCTCAACGCATTGAGGAGGGAGCGGACTCCGGTGTCCGTCTACCTCGTGAACGGGATCAAGCTACAAGGGCAGATCGAGTCGTTCGATCAGTTCGTCATCGTGCTCCGCAACTCGGTCAGCCAGATGGTCTACAAGCACGCGATCTCGACGGTGGTTCCGTCGCGCAACGTTCGCCTGCCGACGGACCGCTCCGGGGCTCGGGAATCGGCAGTCGAGTCGGACCCGTAGCGGCGACCCTATCGTGCCCGCGCGGGCACGCGGTCGCCCGTTGGATTCTAGCGTTGCGCCAACACCCGCAGTTTCGACCGTCCCGGTCCGTGCGTCCATCTCGGTCCCGGGCGAAGCTCGCGGAGCGCATTTCGCCATAGCCGGCGCAGTCAAGGAATAGATCGTTGTTGTTTGAACGGCCCGTACTCGGCGATCTGGCGACATTGGTTGACGTTCGTTTCACGCGGGCGGCCACCGGGGAGGACGACGGCGATGCGCTCCGTGACGAGTTTCGGGAGCTCGTCCGGTCGGCGGACTTGGTGCGCGCTGCCTTCGTGACGGCCAGCCGGGACAAACCGCATCCCCGCTGGTTCGTCGGCACCGGCAAGCTCGATGAACTGGCATCGGTCGTCGCGGCGACGGCTTCCACCCTCGTCGTCTTCAACCACGAGTTGACGCCGGCCCAGCAGCGCAACCTCGAAGAACGTCTTGAATGCCGTGCCATGACCCGCACCGAGCTCATCCTGCACATCTTCGCGGACCGGGCCCGCACCCACGAAGGCATCCTTCAGGTACAGCTCGCGCAACTCACCCACGCGCAGACCCGCCTGATCCGGGGTTGGACCCACTTGGACCGCCAGACGGGCGTCGGCGGCGCAGGCGGTCGCGGTGCCGGTGGTCGTATCGGCGGCGGCGCCCAGCGCGGCGCGGGCGAGACGCAGCTCGAAATGGACCAACGCATGCTCGCCGTGCGTGTTCGCCAGGTTCGCACCCGGCTCGAGCGGGTTCGCAAGCGCCGTTCTCAAAGCCGGCGTCGTCGACTGCGCTCGAGGATTCCGACGGTCGCCCTCGCGGGCTACACCAACGCCGGGAAGTCGACCTTGTTCAATGCCCTGACCGGTAGCCGCGCACCCACCGAGAACCGGCTGTTCGCTACGCTGGACCCGACCACCCGTCGCCTCGAGGATTCGACCCGGGATGTCGTCGTGTCCGACACGGTGGGGTTCATCCGCAACCTGCCGGTGACCCTGGTCGAGGCCTTCAAGGCGACGCTGGAAGAGGTCGCGGAAGCGGACCTCGTGGTGCACGTCATCGACGCATCGGCGGACGACGCCGAGTCCTTGAGGGACGAGGTCATCGGCGTGCTCGCGGAGATCGGCGCGGCATCGCTGCCCACCTTGGAAGTCTGGAACAAGATCGACCGGCTACCGGGCGGCATCGCGCCCTGGATCCCCTCAGGCGGCTTGACGCGGGTTGCAGCAAGTGCCCTCACCGGTGCCGGCCTCGACGAACTGCGCCAAGCGATCTGGAGCCGCCTGGGACTCGATACGGTGACCACCCGGGTCCGCGTATCCGCGGACGATGGCGAGTTGCGGGCGTGGCTGTATCGGAATGGCGAGGTGGAGGGCGAAACGGTGGATGCGCAAGGGACCCTGACCGTCGCCGTGCGGCTCGACCGGGCCAGGCTCGACGAAGCGGGACTCGGTCACCTGGCTGTCTGCGCGGCGGAAACGGCGCGCTAGTCTCGTGTGTCACTAATACGTTGCGGCAGCGCATCTTGCCCCAACCCAAGCCGCCCTAGCACCCGCCTGACCTTTCGACTAGCGCCGAAAAAGTCTGACAGGCTGCTAGAATCAGCATTCTTTGCCTGACCGCTGAGGACGAACATGGCTTGGAACGATCCCGGTCGCAACGACGACCCATGGAGTCGGGGCGGTGGCCAAGCGCCGCCGGATCTCGACGAAGCGTTTCGCAAGTTCCAGGCGAGGCTCTCCCGGCTGTTCGGCGGTCGAGGCGGTTCGTCCGGCGGCAAGACAGGCTTCAACTGGCGGTCCGTCGGGATCGGCTTGGTTGTGCTTGTGGTCGCCTACGGCGTATGGGGCGTCTACCAACTCGACGAGCAGGAGCGGGGCGTGATCTTCCGCTTCGGGAAGGTGCTTCCCGAGGCGAAGCTGCCGGGCATCAACTGGCGGCCGCGGCTAGTCGACGAACTCGTGCGGGTGAACATCACCCGTGTGGAGTCCCACAACCACCAGGCGGAGATGCTCACCGAAGACGACAACATCGTTTTCGTCAACCTGACCGTGCAGTACCGCCGTTCCGACCCGATCGACTTCGTGACGAAGGTCAACAACCCCGAAGGATCTCTCGTGGACGCCACGGAGAGCGCGCTCCGGCACGTCGTCGGGGGATCCCAGATGGAGCCCGTGCTCACCGAGGGCCGTGTGGCGCTGGGCCAAGAGGTGGAGCAACGCATCCAGCGCTATCTCGACATCTACGAGGCGGGTATCGAAGTGGTGACGGTCAACATCGACGACAGTGCGCCGCCGGACCCGGTTCAGGCGGCCTTCGACGATGTCCAGAAAGCCAAGGAGGACAGAGACCGTGCCGTGAACGACGCGGACGCCTACACCGCGAGTGTCGTGCCCACGGCCCGGGGCGAAGCGGCCAAGGCCGTCCAAGAAGCCGAGGCGTACCGCGACCAGGTGATCGCCGAGGCCACGGGCGAGGCGCAGCGCTTCCTGAAGCTCCTAGCGGAATACAAGCTGGCACCCGAGGTGACACGGGACCGGTTGTACATCGATGCCTGGGAGTCGGTGCTACAGAATGTCTCCAAGGTCGTTGTCGACGTGGGCGACGACAACATCATGGTGCTGCCCCTCGACAAGGGTTCGGGGATCGACGAAATACGCAACGTCGTCACCGGTGCCGCTGCTAGCGACGCCGGCCAACGCCGCTGATGGATCGGAGGAGGATTACCAAGTGAAACTAAAGACACTATTGATCGTCGTCGGCGCCCTGGTGGGCGTGTTGCTGTTATCCAACTCGGTCTACGTGGTCAAGGAGATCGAGCGGGCGGTGAAACTCAGGTTCGGGGAGTTCGCCAACGCGGACATCGCGCCGGGCATTCACTTCAAGATTCCCTTCGCGGAGCAGGTGAGGAAGTTCGATGCCCGGGTACTGACCGTCGAGGCGCCGGCGAGACGCTACCTGACGATCGAGCAGAAGCCGCTTGAAGTGGACTCCTTCGCCAAGTGGCGCATCGGCGACGTGGCGAGTTTCTACCGCAGCACGTCGGGCGACGAGGCCATAGGAAGCAACCGGCTTCTCGAACGGGTCAACGAGGGCTTGAGGAACGAAATCAGCCGACGCCCCCAGTACGACGTCGTCTCTGGCGAGCGCGACGAGTTCATGGACGACTTAAGAGCCCTGCTCAACGAGGAGATGATGGACGAGATGGGCATCGAGGTGATCGACGTACGCGTCAAGCAGATCGACTTGCCGACCGAGGTGGAGGACGCGGTCCACCAACGCATGAACTCGGCCCGTGAGATCGAGGCGAACCAGTACCGGGCCGACGGCGAGGAACTGGCGATCGCCCGCAAGGCCGACGCGGACAAACAAGTGACCGTCCTCACCGCGGAGGCCTACCGGGACGCGGAAGAGATTCGCGGCGATGGCGACGCCCAGGCGACCAAGATCTACGCCGACGCCTTCGACCAGGATCGGGAGTTCTACGCCTTCACCCGCCGCATGACGGCCTTTGCGGCTTCGTTCAGCGACAAGGGCGACACGCTCATTCTGGATCCGGAGAGCGACTTCTTCCGGTATCTCCAGTCGGGCGAACTCCCGTAGGGGCGAACCTAACGTGCCGGAAGGGCGTGCGGTCGCCCGCTCGGCCTTGGCGGTCGTCGGGAAACAGGTTCACGTAGACCAAACGGCGAGGGTCGTCTCCAGGGCGCGACTCAAGATCGCGATAGAGCCATGAGCGGTCGAAATGTCGTCGTCATCGGCACGCAGTGGGGCGACGAGGGCAAAGGCAAGATCGTCGATCTCCTGACGGAACGCGCCGCCGCCGTGGTGCGCTTCCAGGGCGGCCACAACGCCGGCCACACGCTGGTCATCGACGGCAAGAAGACCGTCTTGCACCTCATCCCCTCGGGCATTCTGCGCGATGGCGTGCAATGCCTGATCGGCAACGGCGTCGTGCTGGCCCCCGGTCCCCTGCTCGAGGAGATTCGCGAACTCGAGGCCAAGGGCGTACCGGTCCGCGACCGGCTGCGCATCTCGCCGGCGTGTCCGCTGATCCTTCCCTACCACGTCGCGATGGACGCGGCCCGGGAGAAGTCCCTGGGCGAGCAGAAGATCGGCACCACCGGCCGGGGCATCGGCCCGGCCTACGAAGACAAGGCGGCCCGCCGCGGGGTGCGCCTAGGCGATCTCTTCTACTGGCAGCAGTTCTCCTCGAAGCTCGCCGAGGTCATGGACTACTACAACTTCCTGCTCACCGACTACTACGAGGCGAAGCCGGTGGATTTCCAGCAGACGTTGGATTCGACACGGGAAGTGGCGGACGAGTTGCTGCCCATGGTGGACGACGTGGGACCGATACTCCACGACCTCCGGGACGCGGGCGAGAACATCCTGTTCGAGGGCGCCCAGGGAACGCTGCTCGACATCGACCTCGGTACCTATCCCTTCGTCACCTCCTCCAACACCACGGTTGGTGGCGCCGCCGTGGGCAGTGGCTTCGGCCCCCGATTCCTCGACTACATCCTGGGCACCACCAAGGCGTACGCGACCCGGGTCGGATCGGGACCCTTTCCCACGGAACTCTTCGACGACGTCGGCAAGCGCTTGGCCGAACGCGGCGACGAGTTCGGCGCAACGACCGGTCGTCCGCGCCGTTGCGGCTGGTTCGACGCCGTCGCCATTCGGCAGGTGGTTCAGATCAACAGCCTGTCGGGATTGTGCCTGTCGAAGCTCGACGTGCTCGATGGCCTGGACACGATCCGGATCTGCGTCGGCTACCAGGACTCGACGGGAACGCCGGTGCGGCCGCGGTTCGACAGCGAGTTCTACTCGGAGATCCGGCCCGTCTACGAAGAGTTAGCCGGTTGGCGCGAGTCCACCGCCGGTGCCCGTTCGCTCAACGAACTCCCGGATGCCGCCCGGGCCTACATCGAGCGCATCGAGGAAACCGTCGGCGCGCCCATCGCGGTCATATCCACCGGTCCCGACCGCGAGGAGACCATCGTGCTCGAAGACCTGTTCTGAGGACGAATATGTTCAATCGCAGGCTCCTCGAACTACTGGTCTGCCCGGTCAGCAAGGCACCACTCGTCTACCGGCCTGAGAGCGAGGAACTGTGGTGCTCGGCGAGCGGCCTGGCGTACGCGATCACCGACGGCATTCCCGTCCTGATCGCAGAGGAAGCCCGCGAACTCAGCGCCGAGGAGAGGGAAACCCTGCGTGAAGGCGGGTGATAGACTGCCCTGGACAACCCGTTGAGTTGCATGGCCAAACGTAGGGGACGGGCTTGTCCCGTCCCGTTCACACCAAACAGCGCCTCGGCCGGGGCGGTCGTATGAGTTTTCTTCGAGGAGTAGGAGCAAGTTGAGAGAGTCCCACCTACCCGATGTCGCGAGCCGGGGCGTCCAGCAAACCGGGACGCTCGACTGGGTCGGCATGGGGGACATTCGCCAACCCATCGACCTCCGCGACGGGGAGGACGTGCACCGCGTCGAAGCGCGCGTCCAGTTGTACGTCGATCTCGCCAACGCCGAGGCCAAGGGCATTCACATGTCCCGCCTGTACCTCATTCTGGACGAGCACGCCGCGACGCGACCCCTAACCCCGGCGGGACTCAAGCTGCTCTTGAAGTCGATGCTGGTCTCCCACCGGGATCTCTCGGGCCATGCGTTCATCGAGTTCGCGTTCGACTACTTCCTGCGCCGCCGCTCGCTAGTATCGGACAACTCGGGATGGAACAGCTACCCGGTGGCCATTCGCGGCTCGTCGATCAACGGCGAGATCAGCATCGAGATGGATCTGGGCGTGTGGTACTCGAGCACCTGTCCGGCGTCGGCGGCACTCGCCCGCCAACTCATCCAGGAGCAGTTCGACCGGGACTTCGGGGACAACGGGCCCGTTGCCCCGGCTGACGTCAAGGCCTGGCTGGGCACGGAAGAGGCGATCGCCGGCACGCCGCACGGTCAACGCAGCATCGCCCGGGTCCGGCTGCGACTCGACGATACGCTGCCGACTTTTCCGGTTACCGCCCTCGTCTCCGACGTGGAGGAAGCCCTGTCGACGCCGGTTCAAACCGCGGTCAAACGGGAAGACGAGCAGGAGTTCGCACGCCTGAACGCCGCCAACCTCATGTTCTGCGAAGACGCCGGTCGTCGCCTGAAATCCGTGCTAGACGGCAATCCCTCGGTGGTCGACTTCCATGTCCGGGTTGAACACCACGAAAGCCTTCATGCGCACGACGCGGTCAGCGTCTTCGCCAAGGGCGTGGATGGAGGCTATACACCGATCCCGTAGGGGACGCCCTTGTGGCGTCCCGTGCTGGTCATGCGGTACGGTCTTTGCCGCCATTTGACACGAGAGTGCGGAGCATTCTCGATCGCGCCCAACGGGCGCGCCGGGACGGGACAAGCCCGTCCCCTACGACCGTGTTCGCTGGTGGTCATGGAAGGACGACGCCCTTGGGGCTTCCCGTGCTAGATCAACTGCCTTCGACCAGCGACTGCGCGAACATGTAGCGGTTGCCGTCGGGGTCGAAGAACGTCGCCAGCTTAACCATGCCGGGCAACTCGACGGTGTCCCCGGCGAACTCGACGCCTTTGGCTTCGAGTTCGGCCCGCGCGGCGTCGATGTCCGAGACGCCGAATACCGGGACCGAACCCCCGGAGCCTTCCACGTCCGCGTCGGTCTGGTCCAGGCCGATGCTGACGCCTTCGGCGGGGGTTGATACCTCCGCCCAGCCTGCTTCGGCCACCTTGAATTCCTCCTCGAAACCGAGGATGTCCTTGAACCAGGCGATGGAAGCGTCGAGATCCTTGACCGACGATGACAAGGTGATGGTTCCGTTGTAGCTGAAATCGGGCACGAGCAAACTCCTAAGGTGTCGTTGGGGGATGCGGCATGGGGCCGCTGAACTGCAAGGCGGCGAAAGATACCCGAAAAGGACCGCTTGTTGGGATCGTGGTACGGTAAATCCGTTCACGGCCCCAAGGGGTTTTCCTCCGAGCAATGGCGAGCGAGCCAATCCAGTACGTGTTCGCGTTCGGCGAGCGTACCGACGGAGACGCCAGCATGCGGAACCTGCTCGGCGGCAAGGGCGCGAACCTCGCCGAGATGGCCCGCATCGGCCTGCCCGTGCCGCCGGGTTTCACCATTTCCACGGATGTCTGCGCTTGGCACTACGAGCGCGACGGCGACTATCCGCCCGGGTTCGCCGGTGCCGTCCGGGAGCAGTTGGCCGTCGTGGAGAAGGCACAGGGCAAGCGCTTCGGCGACGCCGCGGACCCGCTCCTGGTCTCGGTGCGGTCCGGTGCCCGGGAGTCGATGCCGGGGATGATGGACACCATCCTGAACCTCGGCCTCAACGACGACACCGTGCAAGGCCTGGCTTCGACGACCGGTGACGCGCGTTTCGCCCACGACTGCTACCGCCGGTTCATTCACATGTACGCGGGTATCGTGCTCGGGGTGGGCCCGGAGTCCGAGTCCGCACCGGATCCGTTCGAGGAAATGCTCACCGCCTTGAAACGGGATGCGGGGGTGGACGAGGACGCGGGTCTCGACGCGCAGTCGCTCGCCCGGTTGGTCGCCGGCTACAAGGATCTCGTCGTTGCCCGGCTCGGCACACCGTTCCCGGACGATGTTGACGAGCAGCTCTGGGGTGCGATCGGCGCCGTGTTCGGGTCGTGGTCCAACGAACGGGCGATCCTCTACCGCCAGCGCTACGGCATCCCACGCTCCTGGGGGACCGCCGTCAACGTCCAGGCCATGGTGTTCGGCAACCGCCGCGGCAACAGCGCCACCGGCGTGGCCTTTACCCGGGACCCGGCCAAGGGGGAGAAGACCCTCTACGGCGAGTACCTCCTGAATGCCCAGGGCGAGGACGTGGTCGCCGGTGTCCGAACGCCCCGACCCATTGTGGAACTCGCCACCGACATGCCGCGGATATACCGGGAACTAGAGTCCGTACGGGACACCCTGGAAAGGCATTTCCACGACATGCAGGATTTCGAATTCACAGTCGACGACGACAGGCTCTACCTGCTGCAGACCCGAAGCGGCAAGCGCACGGGTTTGGCGGCCGTGCGCATCGCCGTGGAAATGCACGCCGAGGGTTTGCTCGACGAAGCGGCGGCGCTCATGCGTATTCCCGCGGACTCGATCGACTCGCTGCTGGCGCCGACGTTCGAGGCGCGTGCTCTAGCCAAGGCATCGCCGGTTGCCAGGGGCTTGCCAGCCGGCCCCGGTGCCGCAAGCGGCCGGATCGTGTTCACGCCGGAAGACGCGGACCGGCTCCGGAGCCTGGGCGAGCGTTTGATCCTGTGCCGAACGAAGACCAGCCCAGAGGACCTGAAGGGCATGCTCGCCGCGGAAGGGATCCTGACCACCCGCGGCGGCGTCTCGTCCCACGCCGCACTCGTGGCACGCCAGCTTGGCAAGGTCTGCGTCTGCGGTGCATCGGACATCGTCATCGACTACGCCGAAGGAACCTTGAGCACGGCGGGCCGCGTCCTTCGAGCGGGCGATGCCATTTCCCTCGACGGGACCACCGGCGCGGTCTATGCCGGCGAGGTCGCCACTTCACCCTCGGAAGTGCGCCGCGTCCTTGGCGGCGATATGAACCCGGAGGACAGCACCTGGTACCGGCTCTACCAGAGGGTCATGTCCTGGGCCGACGCCCAACGACGCGTCGCCGTGCGTGCCAATGCCGACACCCCCGCCATGGCCCAGGACGCAATCCGCTACGGCGCGGAGGGCATCGGCTTGTGCCGGACGGAGCACATGTTCTTCGAGGCGGACCGCATCGACGCGATGCGGCAGATGATTCTCGCCGCCGACGAGGCGGAACGTCGTGCGGCGCTCGCCGAGCTGCTTCCCTACCAGCGCGACGACTTCGCGAATCTATTCGTCGCGATGGCCGGACGACCGGTGACGATCCGACTGCTCGACCCCCCGTTGCACGAATTCCTGCCCGCGGAACCCGAGGTCCGTCGCGCATTGGCTGCCAAGCTCGGGGTGCCGGTGGGCCTTGTCGAGGAACGCGTCCACAACCTCACCGAGGTGAATCCAATGCTCGGCTGGCGCGGTTGCCGGTTGGGCATCCTCTACCCGGAGATCACGGAAACGCAGACCCGGGCGATCTTCGAGGCGGCCATCGCGGCGAAGGGCGAAGGAACGCCAGTCCGGCCGGAGATCATGGTGCCGCTGGTGGGTTTCCGCGAGGAGTTGGCCGACCAGGCGGCGATCATTCACCGGGTTGGTGCACAAGTGATGCAGCGCACGGGTACGAAGGTCGACTACCAAGTCGGCACGATGATCGAGGTTCCCCGTGCCGCGCTGACCGCGGACGAGATCGCCCGGGAGGCGGAGTTCTTCAGCTTCGGCACGAACGACCTCACGCAGATGACCCTTGGTCTGTCGCGCGACGACATGGGCGGGTTCTTCGACCGCTATGTCGAGAAGGAGATCTTCGCCGCCAATCCCTTCGCCCGCATCGACGAATCTGGCGTCGGCCGCCTGGTGACCGAGGCCGTTCGGTTGGGGCGCTCGACCCGCGAGGACTTGAAGATCGGCATCTGCGGCGAACACGGCGGCGATCCCGCGTCGATCGCGTTCTGCGAACAGGCCGGGCTCGACTACGTTAGCTGTTCACCGCTACGGGTGCCCGTGGCCCGTTTGGCTGCCGCGCAGGCAACGCTGGCAAACCGGCCGACCATGTGGTCCCCGCATTGAAATATGAGGTGGCCGCCGCGAGCACCTGGTCTACGAAAGTTCCACCTTGGAACGCAGGACGCGCGGGAACAACCGTAGGGACGCCCTCGTGGCGTCCCGTCTTGGTCGATGCAACGCGGTTGGTTTCCCAATGTGGGCGGCCACGCACCGTCGCGCACATCGGGTCACCTCCTCGCATGGGGTGGGACGAGCCCGTCCCTACGGTCGCTGCTTGTCGAACGCCGCCAGTTGCTCGGGACTGGCTTGTCCCTGGTAGCGGGACTTCCACTCGCTGTAGGGCATTCCGTAGACGCGTTCCCGGGCGGCCTCGTAGTCGACGTCCACGCCCTTTTCTTCGGCGGCCGCAACGTACCACTTGGACAGGCAGTTCCGGCAGAAGCCGGCGAGATTCATGAGGTCGATGTTCTGAACCTCCTTGTTCTCGTCAAGGTGCTGAACCAGGCGTCGAAAAACGGCGGCTTCGATGGCTTGGGCGGTTTGGTCGGTGGGTACTGACATCGTCGTTTTCTTTCAGTCGCTGCGAACGCGTCCGATGATACTCCGCAATCGCTCGGGCCACGGTGAACAGGCGAAAAGTGTTTCAATGAATTGTCGCCCACCATCGGAGAACATCCGTGGAATACCTGGCCAATCCCGAGATCTGGCTGGCGTTCGCGACCCTCGCGGCGCTGGAGATCGTCCTCGGCATAGACAACATCGTCTTCATCAGCGTGCTCACCGGCAGATTGCCCGAAAAGCAGCGACCCAAGGCCCGGACCATCGGACTGCTGCTCGCCATGGGCATGCGCATCTGTCTGCTGTTGTCGCTGTCTTGGATGATGGGTTTGACGAGCGACCTCTTCACGGTGTTCGGGGAAGGCATCTCGGGGCGAGATCTCATCCTGCTTGGCGGTGGCGCGTTCCTGATCGCCAAGGCAACCCGGGAGATCCACAACTCGCTCGAAATCGAGGAGACCACATCGCGACAGGTACGCACTGCGGGTTTCGTCGGCGTTCTGGTCCAGATCGCCCTGATCGACGTCGTGTTCTCCCTCGACTCGGTGATCACCGCCGTGGGGCTGGTAGACGACCTGCCCGTGATGGTTGCCGCCATCGTGGTGGCCGTGATCGTGATGATGGTTGCGGCGGGCCCGGTGAGTGCGTTCGTCGAAGGAAACCCGACGGTCAAGATGCTCGCCCTTGCCTTCCTCGTGCTGATCGGCTTCGCGCTGGTCACCGAGGGCCTCGACATCCACGTACCGAAGGGCTACATCTATTTCTCGATGGCGTTTGCGTTCGGCGTGCAGTTGCTCAACATCGGTGCGAGCAAACGGAACAAGGTCAAGCTGCGCAAGGCGCAGCTTGGCGATCTGATCCAGATTGAGTCGGCCCCGTAAGGGACGCCCTTGTGGCGTCCGGCGGCGGCTCGCGGATTCCCCGTTCTGCCGCGGTCCTTCGTCAGCCGCGTGCCGCGCGCACGTACACCAGTTCGTCTGCGCTCGAACGCTCCTCGCTGAACCGGTAGCCCTCGTAGTCGAATGCCTTCAACGCCTTGATCGTCTCGACGTTGTTCTTGGCAATGTAGGCCGCCATCAGCCCGCGGGCTTTCTTCGCGAAGAAGCTGATGAACTTCACCTCGCCGTTCTTGGTGTCAAGGAACCGCGTATCCAGCACCCGTGCCTGGAGTCGCTCGGTGTTCACAACTCGCCAGTATTCGTTGGAGGCCAGGTTGACCAGGGTCCTGTTGCGGTGGCCTTCGAGTTCGCTGTTCAGGGTATCGGTGACTTTCTGCCCCCAAAACGCGTAGAGGTTCGCGCCCCGCTTGTTGGCGAAGGGGGTTCCCATTTCCAGTCGGTAGGGATGGATCTTGTCGAGCGGTCTCAGCAGCCCGTACAAACCGGACAGGATGCGCACCCGGCGCTGCAGGGAAGTCAGCTCCCGCTCGGAGAAGTCCCAAGCTCCAAGACCCATGTAGACATCACCGGTGAAGGCGAGCGCCGCCTGCTTGCCGCCGTTCGGGTCCCTGCTCCATTCGTTGTAGCGATTGCAGTTCAGTTCGCCGAGCTTCTGGCTGATGCCCATCAGATCGGAGATGTCTCCGGGCGCAAGTTTGACGAGATCGTTGATGAGAATTGCCGCGTCGTCGACGAAATCGGGCATCGTCGACTTGCGCGTTGTCGCACGGGTCTCGAAATCGAGGGATTTCGCGGGCGAGATGACGGCCAACATGATTGCGTGCCTCCTGACTCGTCTCCTGATTCTACACGCTGAAGCCAAGTGTTGGCCCAACACGTCCAGCACATGCGGCATCGCAAATCGCGGCGGGTGGGGTCGCGCTAAACTTGATCCCATGCACGCAGTGGGCAGGACGGATACGGGGCGGGTTCGCCATGAAAACCAGGACGTCTTCGCCCTGCGCGAAGACTTAGGTCTCGCCGTCGTCGCGGACGGTGTGTCCAAGCCCCGGGCGGGTGGCGTTGCGGCCGAGATCGCCGTGGAGACCGCCGTCGAATACTTGGCTGGCATTGCCGCCCAGGGAGCATTGACCGGGCAACATCTGCGCCGGGCCCTGGAAATCGCCAACGAGCGCGTATTCGGGCTAGCGAGCGCTATCTCTGCATACCGGGGCATGGCGACCACGCTGGTAGTTACCGTCGTGAACGGCGCGAGGGGCTACGTCGCCCACGTCGGCGACTCCCGGGTCTACCGTTACTGCGATGTTGAACTGACCGGCATCACCAAGGACCACAGCATTGTCCAACGTCGGGTGGACGCCGGCCTGATTTCACCCGCGCAGGCACGCCTTGCCCGCGACCGACACGTCGTCACCCGTGCCGTGGGTGCGGAGCCGACGTTGCGTCCCGACATCGGGGCTCTGGACCTAGAGAACGGCGACCTGCTGCTGCTTTGCAGCGACGGCTTGACAGAGCACTTGGAAGACGACGAAATCGCACGTCACCTTGCCGAGGCGTCCGACTTGGAGGAGTCCGCGGATCGCCTGGTCAAGGCGGCCAACGACGCAGGCGGTTCGGACAATGTCACGGTCGTCTTGGTCCGTTGCTGACTCGGGCCGATAGAACCAACGGAGGGGCCATTGATTAAGGATCACATCGAGGAAAAACTCAGCGTCGAATTCGACCCGGCGCACTTGGAAGTCGTCAACGAGAGTGGCAACCACAACGTGCCGGACGGATCCGAGACGCACTTCAAGGTGGTCATCGTCTCGGAGAAATTCGAGGGGGAACGGCTCATCAACCGTCACCGGCGCGTCAACGAGACGTTGGCCGATGAACTCGCCGCCGGTGTGCATGCCCTGGCGATCCACACCTACACCGCGGCGGATTGGCGGAAACGCTTCGGCGATGCCCCGATGTCCCCACCCTGCCGGGGTGGAGACGGCGCGCAGCGAGCGCAGCGCAACCCGGCCGGGTAGCACCGTGCCGGACGCCCGCCAGGGGGCCGCGGTCGCCTCGTTCTATCGCTTCCAACCCGTGCACGACATCCATGCGCTGCGCGAGGCCGTCGAGGCGTCGTGCACCCGTCGTTCGTTGAGCGGCACCGTGGTGCTCGCGCCGGAAGGTGTTAACGCCACTTTGGCGGGACGGCGTGGCGACCTCGAGGCCGTCATTGATCGCCATTTCCCAGGAGTCGACGTGAAGTGGTCGTCGGCTGCTCCCGGCAACCCGGTGTTTCGGCGCCTGAGGGTGCGCATACGCCCGGAGATCGTCACCTTCGGCCTGCCGCTGTCACCGTCGACACCGGTTGGCAAACACGTCTCGGCAACGGCTTGGAACGAGCTGATGGCCGATCCGGACGTACTCGTCCTCGACGTCCGCAATGGCTACGAGTCGGACGTCGGCACGTTCAATGGCGCGACGCGACCCGCGATCGACAACTTTCGCGACTTCCGGGATTTCGTGTCCCGGGAACATGGGAACGATCAGCGTCGCCCGATAGCCATGTTCTGCACCGGCGGCATCCGCTGCGAGAAAGCCTCGGCGTTTCTGCTCGCGCAGGGATTCGAGGACGTTTCGCAACTTGACGGGGGGATTCTCAAGTACTTCGCGGAGACGGCGGATGTAGGCAATGCGTTCGAAGGCGAGTGCTTCGTCT
Source organism: Gammaproteobacteria bacterium (assembly GCA_028818795.1). Lineage (GTDB taxonomy): Bacteria > Pseudomonadota > Gammaproteobacteria > Pseudomonadales > Azotimanducaceae > VXYL01. The sequence goes on from JAPPND010000077.1 coordinate 20,354, forward strand.
TCGACGAACGCGTTTCGGTCACGGCGGATCTGGAACAGGGCGGCTTCGAGCTCTGCGGAAACTGCGGGCGACCGCTATCGCCGAATGAACGGGAGTCGACGGCCTGCGAGCGCGGAAAGAGCTGTAGCACCTGCTACCGACGAGTCAACACGTAACTCAACTTGGTGCACCGTTCGGTGCTAGCGCCCGAATCGCGTCGATCCGGGCCTGCATGGTCGGGTGTGACCAGGACCTCGCGTCCAGGGGTTGCTTGTTCAGTTCGGCGAGCTTCGTGAGCGCATCAACGAGGAGCTCGCCGTCACCGAGCATCTCCACCGCTAGACGGTCGGCTTGGAATTCCATCCTACGCATGAAAAACCCGGGTAGGGCGACGACGAACAACCCGGCGAATGCACCCGCAAGGGCCGCTCCCGCTGCCACAAACAGGGGTTCTTCCCTGTCGAACAAGGGGTTCGCGAACGAAATGACGCACAGGACGTGCAGCCATGTGCCAAGAATTGTCAACGGCAAAACGAGCCTGGGTACGTGACGCTTGACGACATGTGCCACCTCGTGGGCGAGCACTGCGCATAGCTGCGAATGAGACATGCGTTCTAGGAGGCGACCTCCAATCACCACGAGGTGTGCGCCCAATCCGCCGGTCGCGAAAGCGTTCGCAATTCGACCTTCCTGTATCCGGACATGAAATGACGGCAGTCTCCGTTCGAGCCGTAGGTTCTCCAACCAGGTCTCGATGACGGCGATGTTGCGTGAAGTCAGCCTCGGGGCGCGAAGGTACATTAGCCACGGTAGCGCGAACGTCTGGTAAAGCGGGAAAACGGCGACGACCAATGGCGCGACCGCCCAGGCAGGCAGCCCGATGGTCGCCGCTGCGTGTCCCAACACCACCACGAATGCAATGCCGAAGACTATCGCCGGCAGCAGGCAAACTTCCACAAGCAGCTTGTCGCGCCAACTGGCCGCATGTTCTGCCGGCAATCGGAAGGACCATCGATGTATTGCTGCGGCGAGTCTGAAAAGTGCGACCCAGATCGACAGGTACATCGTCAAACCGATCGAGGCACCATACGATGCGGACGACAACCACTCGTTGGAGGGAAAGTCCATCCAGATCCAAACCGTTGCAGACATTACTTTGAGGACACCCAATGCCGCCCCTGCACCGAGAACCAAGGCAGCGATCCACGTCAATTGGTTGACGCGTTGGCCGGGTTCCTCGCCGTTGCTCTTCGAATGCACCCACACCAGCACGGGTAGAGCTGTGAGACCCAACGACGCGGCAACGGCAAGGATAGACATGGCTCTGAATGCCCTCGAATGGGTCTATAGGGCACCAAGTCCCGCGCCGATGCCTGCGCCGACGGGGCCGCCCAGTGATCCTATCTTCGCTCCGATCGCGGCACCCGCAGCGGCACCAACCGACGCGCCGAAGGCTTGGAAGAAGGCTTGGGCTGCACCCTCGTCGACTTCCTTCTCCTTGGCGTACTTCTTGGCAAAGTAGTAGCCCGCTTGGGCGTTGAGGTCCACCAACGGCTCATCGCCGACGGCGGCCCCGCCAGACACCCCGGCCATTCCAGCGACCAGCCCCACAGCAAGCACATGCTTCTTGATCTTCATTTCACTAGCTCCTTAATGTTGAATTGAAGAGGCTTCAAACCTTAAGCCGACGCAGGCGTGGACGTTGCGCGAAACCACCCATGGTTCGTGTAAGAGATCGCTGAAATTTTCGGTTGATCAATGCGTTTGCACTACTTCGACCCGATGATGATGTCGTGGTGACACCACGGCCGGTGCCGGGTGGACCACGATGTGTCGGGAACAATGATAGGTATTTCTACCTATGCGATGCAAGCGAGATTGGTGCTTCCCTCGTGCAGCACCCCAGCCATGGATTGCGTCCGTTTGGCGGTCGATGTGCCGACCAGCAAGCGCCCTAGCGAGCAATCTCTGGTTGCTGCTTCGCAACGAGGGGTGCCAACACCGTCCACACATTGTCGAGCAGCCGCACCTGTGCCGCTGCGGTGGGATGCACTCCGTCGTCCTGCATCAGTTCCTCTTCGGCCGCCGCCACGCCCTCGAGCAGGAACGGGACCAGTGCGGCGCCGGTGGATTCGGCCACTTCCTCGTAGACCTTCCGGAAGGCTTCGGTGTAGCGGGGTCCGAGGTTCGGTGGCATGAGCATGCCGGCGAGCACCGGTTCGGCCTCCACCGCGGTCACCGCCTCCGCCATGGCGGTTAGGTTGTCGCGGATGGTCTCGATGGGCAAACCCCGCAGACCGTCGTTGCCGCCAAGTTCGATGATCACGATGTCGGGTGCGTGGGTGGCCAGTGTCTTCCCAATGCGTGCGCGGCCCCCGCCGGTGGTGTCGCCGCTGACGCTGGCATTGCGAACTACGTAGTCCCCGCCAAGCCGTTCCTCGAGCAGGTCCACCCAGGAGTCTTCGCCGCGAAGCCCGTAGCCGGCGCTCAGGCTGTCGCCGATGACAAGAACGGCAGCACCTCGTCCGGGACGCCGCCGAAGTGCAGGAACGCTCCCTCCAGGCCCGCGAACCACGCCGACTGGCGCTGGTTGGCGAACACCTTCACGTAGATCCGCCGCGAGTAGCCCAGCGTCGCCACGAACAGATTCACGCGCACCGCCTCGCCGCCGACCGGCACCCGGCTCGTGCCGAAGTCGATCTGCAGCTGGCGACCCGGCGCCGTCTCGAACCGCACCGTCGCCTTCGCCTCCGCCGACAGCAGCCGCCGGTACGGCGACACCGCGCGCTCCACCGTCCTCAGGCTCACCTCGATCGACAGCTCGCTCTCGAGATCCTGGCGCACCACCTCGGCGTTGCCGCGGTGCCGGCGGAACCGCTCCTCCAGCCACCCGTCCAGACCCGCGAGCTTGCCGCCGCGCCCCGAGCCGCCGTACGCCACCCAGCCTTCCGCCGCGACGTAGCGCTTCACCGTGTTCCGGCTGCACCCGAACTCCCGCGCGATCCGCCGCGTGCCCCAGCCACGCCGGTGCAGCCCCAGCATCGCCTGAACCTCGTCCGGCTCCAACATCCTTTGCCTCCGCAGTCTTCCTGACTGCGGCATATCGTGGCATTCCCTCATGCGTTCCGACTCCTCTTCCCCGTTCAAAGGGGGGTCAGTTTTGGTGTCGCCTGAGGGTCAGTTTTGCGTGTCGCCTAACACACCCCGCCGAAGCGCTCGAACGCGCTCTCCAGACCGTCGATCAGAGGACGGCCATCGTCTGTCGGGGGAGAAACGCAGCCACAGTATGTTGGGCGCGAATGGCCGAGCAACACCAGCAGCGCGTGGTGCCGTCCCCACGGCAGCGTGAACTCCCGTAGTCCACCTGTCCCTGGCGGCCCGGGGGCGTCTCGTAGCGACCAGGGTTCGGCCGGCTCGCACGGCGGCACCATGCGCACGTAGTCCCGCACCCGGCCGTAGCCGCCCGCGTACCCCGCCACGCACACCTCGTCGAACAACCGCCGCGGACAGCAGGGGAACACCGCCAGCCGCGCGTCAATGATCGGGTTGTACGGTTGTACGGATCCAGCTTGTGCAGCACCGGCGGACGCGCCGAATACCGTGCCGGGCCGACCGCCAGATCCCGGTCCAGGTGCCCCGCGCGATCCACCGGTGGATCGTCCGCTCGCTGATCCGAACCGCCTCGACTGCTCCGCCTTCGATATCCCCTGGTCCAGACAGTGCCGCAACCGCATCCTCGTCTCCCATCCGTGCATCCGCCGCTCCGCCCATGCTGGCTCGCCAACATCATGAACGGGCGTACCGTCCGCTACCAACCTCTACCGTGACGTTT
>JAPPND010000216.1:0-13768 GCA_028818795.1 Gammaproteobacteria bacterium
AATCGCCTTGGGGGCCGGCCAATGTGTCTGCGCCGCAGACGCGGCAGTATGTGCCGCTGCAAGGGGGGGAGTCCTGGGGGGGTGGGGGCTGGGGCCAGACGGCGAGGGCGCGCCCTTGCGGGCGCGTTCGAGTCGTCTGGCGGCGTTGTCCCGTCCCGCGCCGTTCGAACCGAGGTCATGGCAATGACCGACACGGGCGAGGGCGCGCCCTCCGAGCGCGATGGCTTCGCCCTACCACGCTAGCGCGCCGCGAACCGAGCGAAGAACACCTTGCCCGCAACGCGCTTGAATAGCACCCCGTCAGCCCCGACCAGGAAACGGCCGCCGACGCCGTGGCCGTCAAGAACGAGGTGTCGGCCATTGCGCGTCATGCCGACAAACTCGCTACCGAACCGAATCTCCGCACCGGCGCGGCGGGTCTCGTCGGCCAGGAACTGCATCAGTTTCGGGGTGTCGGTGGCGAGGAAGTAGTAGCCGTTGCCGCGCAGTTCCACATGGCGATGGCTGGGTGCATAGAGACGAACCCGGTCCATCCGCCGCACCAGCGGTGCCGGTGCGGCCCACTCCGCCTGGGCTTCCTTGACGAGTATGCCGGTGGTGTGGACGTACCGGCCCGGCGACGGCTGTTGATCGATCACCAGGACCGAAAGCCCTCGTTCCGCCGCCCGTTTGGCGCAAGCCAGCCCGGCGAACCCGGCGCCGACGACTACGAGGTCGCGTCTGTCATCCATGCCGGGGTCGACCGTGGCGAGCAGTCATGTGGATCGACTCGTTGGCGGCCCTTAGACAATCAAGGCGACCGAGCGCCGTCGACGGACCGGGCCAGCGCGGCGGCCCCGATCCGTTGTCGGGCGAAGTGGTAGGCGGTGCGCCCGCTGCGCACGCCCCGTGCCAACGCCCACCGCAATGCATCCTGACGGGTGCTCTCATCCCAGCAGGCTGCGATGCGCTGATCCGCCGCAAGCCGCTCGAACCAGTGCCGGGCTACGCGGAGATAGCCGTCCTGGCGGAACGGGTAGAACGATAGCCACAAGCCGAAACGATCCGAGAGCGAGATCTTCTCCTCGACGGCTTCGGCCTCGTGCAGTTCGCCCTCTACGTGGCGGGCGCTCGTGTTGTCCGACATGTGCTCGGGCAGCAGGTGGCGGCGGTTGGACGTCGCGTAGACGACGACGTTCTCGGATTGCGTGAACACCGAACCTTCAAGCGCGCTCTTCAACGCCTTGTACGACGCGTCGTCGGCTTCGAAGGACAGGTCGTCGCAGATCAGCACGAAACGGTAGGGTTCGCTGTCCAATCGCGCGACGATCGTCGCGACATCGACGAGCGCCTCCTTGTCGACTTCCACCAGCCGCAGGCCATCCGTCGCGTACCGGTTCAAGAGGGCGTGGACCAGAGACGACTTGCCGGTGCCGCGCGCACCCCAGAGCAGCGCGTTGTTGGCGGGGAAGCCGTGCACGAACTGCTCGGTGTTGGCCACGAGTTCCGCTTTCTGGTCGTCGATGCCGAGAAGGTCCGTGAGCTCGATCTGATCCAGGTGACCCAGCGGGACCAACACGCCGCCCAACGGTCCGCTTCGCCACCGGGCCGCCCAATGGTGCGACCAATCGACGCCCTCCGTACCAGGCAGCAGGTCCAGCAACCGCGCCAGGGCTTCCATGGCCAGGTCAACCAGACTGCCTGTGCTCTTTGTCGCCGATTCCATCGATTCGGATTTTGCCAGTAAACTCTCGTCGCGTTTCGCCGAATCATCGCAATTGGGGAGCTTGCCGTGGCCATAGGTTTCGTGGCGTACCTCGCGGTGATCGCGGTCATAGCCGGTTACGCGCTGATGCGCACCAAGACCGCCGGCGACTACGTGATCGGCGGTCGTTCCCTGCCCCCCTCCGTAGCAGGCTTGTCCGCCGGGGCGTCCGACATGAGCGGCTGGTTGCTGCTCGGACTGCCCGGGGCCGTGTTCGTGGCCGGCCTCGGCGAAGGCTGGATCGTGCTTGGTCTCGCCTGCGGCGCTTGGGGCAGCTGGCGGTTGGTCGCACCGCGACTGCGCGCGTTCACGGAGCAACTCGACGGGGCGGTGACGCTGCCCCAGTTCTTCTCCCGGCGCGTCGCATCCCGAACAGGACTGCCCGGCATCGTCGCCACCCTTCTGATCCTGTTCTTTTTCTCGATCTACACTGCAGCAAGTTTCGTCGCCGGCGCCCGGCTGTTCGAGACGACCATCGGCATGGACTACGAGATTGCCTTGGCGATCGGGGTCGCCGTCGTGCTCGCCTACACCATGCTGGGTGGATTTCTCGCGGTGAGCTGGACCGACTTCTTCCAGGCGCTCCTCATGATGTCAGCCCTCGTCGTCGTCGCGGTGCTCGCGTTCGCCCACGCACCAAGCCTGGCGGGCACGGTAAAGCCCATCGGCGCCATCGCCGTTGTCAGCGCATTGGCTTGGGGCCTCGGCTACTTCGGCCAGCCTCATTTCCTGGCGCGGTTCATGGCCATCAACCGGGTCGAGTCCGTGCCCCGGGCGCGTCGGGTCAACCTGGTCTGGATGGTAATCGCTAGCGCAGCGGCGGTCGGCGTCGGTGCTGGCGGAGAAGCCTATTTCGGCGGGGTGCTTGAAGATCCGGAGACCGTGTTCATTGCCCTTTCGAGCGAGCTACTCGCACCCTGGATGGCAGGGATAGTCGTCGCCGGCATCCTGGCGGCGGTGATGAGCACCGTGGACTCCCAGCTTCTCGTCGCGTCCACGGCCTTGGTCGAAGACGTCGTGCGACCGGTGTGGCGACGTCTGGATGAACGTCGGATGCTGACGTTGAGCCGATTCTCGGTGGTCGTTGTCGCGTTGATCGGCGCATGGATCGCCATCGACCCCAAAAGCAGGGTATTCGAACTCGCCGCCTACGCCTGGGCCGGGCTGGGTGCCAGCTTCGGACCGGTCGCTCTCGCGTGCGTCCTGTGGCGGCGGACCACGGAGGCCGGCGTCGTTGCCGGCATGCTGACCGGCGGCATCGTGACGGTTGTCTGGAAAGGACTAAGTGGCGGTCCCTGGGGCCTATTCGACCTCTACGAAATCGTCCCCGCCTTCGCTGCGGGCGGCATCGCGATTGCCATCGTGAGCCTACTCGGCGGCGAATCCGGCAAACGTGCCACGGCCGTCTTCGACCGCCTTGCGGGGTAGCGTCAAGCGCCGCGAGTAGGTCTGCGGGACGGGACAAGCCCGTCCCCTACGAGCGTGTTCCATGCGTGTCGGCGGCCCGCCCCCGGCTCGTGGCGCCATCCGTCCCTACCAATCTTCAAGCGCGGTTCCGTCCTCGGGCGGCATGCGGACCACGCTCTCACCGAAGTTTCCGAGAATCGGGTTGATCACGCCGTGCTTGACGGCCAGTAGCGCAAGCTCGACATCGCTCGAGACGTTGAGCTTGTCGAAGATCCGATACCGGTAGCTGTTCACGGTCTTGGGCGAGAGATGCAGGTTGGCGGAGATGTCATTCACCCGCTGGCAGTTGATGACCATGAGCGTCACCTGTAGCTCGCGACTCGAGAGATTGTCGAAGGGCGAATCGACCGGATCGTCCAACGACCGGAAGGCGAGATGCTGGGCGATGTCCGAACTCACGAAACGCTTGCCGGCGTAGGCCCTCTTGATCGCGGCCACGACCTCCTGCGGCGACCCGCGCTTGGTGACGAAGCCACACGCCCCGGCGCGCAACGCCTGGGTCGGATAGGGTGCGTCCCAAGCCGACGACAGCATGACGATCTGCGTGCCGGTCTCCATCTTCAGGATTCGCCGAGCCGCCTCCAGTCCGCCGATTCCCGGCATCACGATCTCAAGGGAGACGACATGGGGATTGAGTCTTCGCGCCAGGTCGACGGCTTCCTCGCCGCTGTCCGCCTCGGCGACCACGTCGATCGCGCGCACATCTCGCAACAGACGCTTGATACCCGCCCGAAACAGACTTTGGTCGTCGGCAATAATCGTTCTTATCATCGTACTGCGTGGGGATTCACTAGCGACAGAACATTAGGAAGCGGTCTTCGGCCACGCAAGGCGACTAGCCACTTTCCCGCTTCAATCACCGAGCAATCCCCTCGGTGATATCGCCATAGTAGCACCCGTTCGGCGCATGGCAAGCTCGTCGCGGCCGCTAGCGACACGTGCCGGTAGCAACCCGCGGACGGCGTTCTCTAGTATCTTCACCGGCCGCGCAAAGGAGAGTGCAATGCCAGATCGACTCCTCGGCAAACGGGTGCTAGTGACCCAGGCTTCGGACTACATGGGACCCGCCACCGTGGAACTGTTCGAGGCTGAGGGCGCATCTGTTGTCGCCGACAGCCAGCCACTCGGCGATGCCGGAGCGTGCCGCGAGTTGGTCGCCCGCGCCGGCCGGGTGGATGTCCTCATCGCGAATCTCGCATCCCCCAACTTCAGCGGCACGGAAGTCACCGATCTCGACGATGACGATTGGCATACGCCGTTCGCGCTGCTCGTGGACCCGCTTCACTTCCTCACCCAAGCCGTGCTCCCGCAGATGATTGAACGCAGGCAGGGAAAGATCGTCGTCTACGGCAGCGCCACGGCATTGCGGGGCCTGAAGACCGTGTCGGCGTACTCGGCGGCACGGGCCGCACAGGTCGGCTACGTGCAGGCGGTGGGCGTCGAGGTCGCGCCGCACAACGTGCAGGTCAATCTGATCGCGCAGAACTACGTGGAGAACCGGGAGTACTATCCCCCCGAGTTGATGCAGAAGGATTCGTTCGTGGCTTCGCTGAAGCGACAGGTGCCTGCGGGTCGACTGGGCACGGGACTCGAAGACGCCGCGTTCGCGCTGTTTCTCGCCTCCGACGAAAGCGGCTTCTTTGCGGGCCAGGCCTTCCCGTTCGCGGGCGGATGGGTACAGCGATGACCACCGTTTCGTCACCGCGCCCCTTAAGGCCCGCGATCGCGCTTGCGTCGCAGTCGTCGGCGGAGCAAGCCCGAAATCGGGAGCCCACACCCGCTGCTAGCAAATGCCACCCGTTACGACCCCGCCCGATTGGGCACTGAAATCCTCCGTCGCCCGGCTTGCCACGGTCGACGCGGCGAAACCCCATGTGGTTCCCGTGGTGTTCTGCGAACTGGACGGCGCTCTCTTCATCCCGGTCGACGGGAAGCCGAAGTCGGGCGCGCGGTTGCAGCGGCTGAGGAACATCGAGCGCAACCCCGCAGTCGCCGTGCTCGTCGACCGGTATTCGGACGACTGGTCCGAGCTATGCTGGACGCGGATCGACGGTCGTGCGGAGATCGTCGTTACCGACGACAGGATCCGAGCGGCGCTTCGGGCCAAGTACCCACAGTACGAGCATATCGAGATTGGCACGACGGCCATTCGGGTCATGATCGTAGGCGTCGTGTCCTGGTCGGCCAAGGGACGCCTACCACCCGGAGTGACGAACCCCAAGCAGTAAGCGCTACGGCCCTGCTCCGTCACCACCCGCTCGGGACGCAAATTTCAGCCAGATCGCACATGGCGAATGGTCGACTTCGCTATGTGCTCTGGGAAGAGCCGAAAGTCCCCGACCTCGTCGCGGAAGTACTGTCGGAGAAGACCTGGCGCCGGGATCTCACGGTCAAGTCCGCGCTGTACCAGGAGAGGATCATGGGAACTCGAGGAGCGGCTCCGGGTGGAGCGTGACAATTCGCGGCGACGTCCCAAGCCCGGAGGCGGTTGAAGCGGCCAAGTAACACCGAGCGCAACCCGGCGGTCGCCATCCTGATCGACCGGTATTCGGACGACTGGTCCGAGCTATGTTGGGCACGAATCGACGGGCGCGCGGAGATCGTCGCGACCGACGAAAGGACGGGGTGTGCTTGAGGCGAAATATCCACAGTATGAACACGTCGAGATTGGCACGACGGCAATTCGGATCACAATCGAACGTGTCACGTCCTGGTCGGCCAAGGGACACGATTAAGCGACACGACCATGCCTAGATCCCCTCGCGCGCTCGGGCTTCCAGCGTTGGTCCTCGGCACCATCGCGGTAGGCCTATGCGTGTCCTGTGGTGGGGGCGGCGGCGGACCCCCGCCGCCCGTGGTGCCGCCACCACGGCCGCCACCGCCGCCGCCCGAACCAGCCGTGACGGTCACCGCGCGGTTCAACGATGCGACGTCTGCCTCCGGCATCAGCTATCGGCACGGCTTTGTCAACCCAACCCCCGGTTCGGAACCGGAGGAATTCGGTGGTGGCGTGGCGGCGGGCGACTACGACGGTGATGGCCTGGTGGACCTCTTCGTCGTGCGAGGCGACATCGGACACAACCTCCTCTACAGGAACCTAGGCAACAATCGCTTCCAAGACATGGCGCACGAAGCCGGTGTCGCAAACACCAAGGGAAAGGACGAGAACTATCGCCACAGCGGTCCAGCCTTCGCGGACATGGATGGCGACGGCGACCTGGACCTCTTTGTCGGCGGCATCGAACACGATCCGTCGTTCCTATTCCGAAACAACGGCGACGGCACGTTCAGCGACGCCACGCGGGGTTCGGGTGTCGACATGATCGCGTCCAAATACACGCTCTCCGCCGCCTTCGGTGACTACGACCTCGACGGTGACTTGGACATGTTCCTCACCCACTGGGGGACGCCCCGGAAGGCGGGGGCAGGTGTCGACACCGAGCACCTGTGGCGCAACGATACGACGGACGGGCGAATTCGATTCACAGACGTTAGCCTGACCTCGGGCATCGCCGTCGAGATCATCTCGTCCGATCCGTTTGGTTCGTCCCTTGGCGGCGGCTATGACTACACCTTCACGCCCACATTCGCCCGCATCACCGAAGACCGCTATCCGGACCTGGTCATCGCGGCCGACTTCCGCACGTCCCGCTATTTCGTGAACAACGGCGACGGCACATTCACGAACCGAACCGAACCGGACGTCATCGTCGACCGCAACGGCATGGGCTCGGCGGTAGGTGACTACGATGGTGATGGCGATCTCGACTGGTTCGTGAGTTCCATCTGGAGCGTTCCCGACGAAGACGGTCGCCAGGTCTTCAAGCTCGGCAACCGGCTCTACAACAACGACGCTGGCCGATTCTCCGACGCCACGGAGGCGGCCGGGGTTCACGATGGCGGCTGGGGATGGGGGGCATGCTTCGGCGACTTCGATCACGACGGCGATTTGGACCTGTACCACACCAATGGTTGGCTGGCGCCCTTCGAACCAAGCAACTTCCACGAGGATCGGAGCCGGTTCTTCCTCGCGCTCGGCGATGGCACATTCAGGGAACGGTCCTCTAGTGTGGGTCTAGTCGATACCGAGCTTGGCCACGGCATCGTCTGTGCCGACTTCGACAACGATGGCGATCTCGACATCTTCCAAGCACATCTGAACGAAGTGAACTCCGCAACGCTGTGGCGCAACGACACCCCGGCGGGCAACTACCTGAAGGTGAAACTAATCGGCATGCCGCCGAACACGGAAGCCGCCGGCGCGCGTATCCGGGCCACGGTGGGGGATACCGTACAACTTCGCGAGATTCACATCGGCAGCAACTACACGTCACAGAACCCCGCCGTGCAGATATTCGGGCTGGACGACGCGACCGTAGTCGACTCCCTGGAGGTGGATTGGCCGGATGGGCGGCGGACTACCATGGCCAACGTCCAACAAGGGCAGACCGTCGAGATCGACCACCCGGATCTCTGACCCCCGGTGCATTCGCACCCTCCCGCCCAGCGCAACTCGCATTGGTACAAATCCATAATCCGTCGCGTCTGCCTGATCGAACCCTGGGGTGACGCTATCGCGCCCGGCGAGGTGCGCGGTCGCCCGCTGCCGGGTGCGCCGTCTCCCTGAACAGCGGGACGGGACAAGCCCGTCCCCTACGATCATGTCCACAAGCCAGCGACTGTCAGCTCAAATCGCACACGGCCAACTGCTACGGGACGCGCGGAGTACCCAGCGTCGATCTGCGTCTACAGTTCCCGGACCACTCGAATGCCCCGGGTACCGCTACCCCGGTTGCTGAACGACCGATAGCTAACCGTGCTCTCCTCCGGTGTGGAATCCCATGCGCCGCCGCGCACGACATGGTCGCCGCAGTTGCCGCTGCGGGCATCCTGGCCGCTCGGCGCGCCCCGGTAGTTCCCGTGCCAGCAGTCCGCGACCCATTCCTCGACATTGCCGAGCACATCGTGAACGCCAAACACATTGGCCGGGAATCCGCCCACGACGGCCACACGCAAAGACCCGTCGGAACACGTTGCAACGCCCGGCTTCGGGTAGATCTCCCCGTATGTCGCGTCGGCGACGTTGGCATTTGCACACAGGGCTCCTGCATCCCTGCCGAAGTAGTACGGCCCAGTTGTGCCCCCGCGAGCGACGTACTCCCACTCCGCCTCGCTGGGCAGGCGGTAGCGATGACCGGACTCGGCGCTTAGCCAACCGACATAGTCCTGCGCGTCCTCCCAGGACACGCCGGTTACCGGCAACAAGGCCCGGGACTCAGGGGGCAGCTCATCGGAACCGGGTGACCCCGGCGCAGCTTTCCCCTCGGTCGCCAGGAACTTCTCGAACTCGCCCCGCGTTGTCTCGAATACGCCGATCGCGAACGGTTGTGCCACCTCGACCTGTCTGACCGGTCGCTCGTCCGAGGAACCCTCATCGGATCCCATGGGGAAGGTCCCCGTGCCGATCATCACCAACAGCGGGCCTTCGCCGCCAGACGAAAGGCCGTCCCGGAACGTGCGGCCAGGTTCGACGACGTACCTCTCCAGCCGTATGGCGTGGGACAACGGCTGGGCCTCGACGGTCAGACGCCGTTCGTAGCTGCGGTGGCCGACAGCCGTGGCTCGCACCGTGACAGGGCCGGTGGGAATCAGCATGTCCTTCGTGTAGCGCACCGTACGCTGGTCCCCGCCATCGGGATAGGACACCTCCACCTTCGCGTCGGGCGGGCTGACGGCCAGCGAAAGGCTGCCCTGAAGTCGAACAAGGCGGATGGACTGATCGTTCCGCCCCCTGGTGAACTCCACCGTCTTCTCGAGCGGCGCGTAGCCCCGGCGTTGGGCACGAAGTTTGTAGGCACCGATCGACAGGGTCATTCCCGGTTGGTACGGTTTGCCGTCGATCTCCAGTTCGAGATCGCGCGGTGATCGAGCGATGTGGATCTCGCTCATCGCGACACGCTCCAACTCGAAGGATGCCTCGGTACTCTGGCGCGGCAGCACCTCCACGGTCTGGATCTTGGCCTCGCGACCGTGGATCGACGCCGCGACTTCGAAGGATCCGGTCGGATGGGGGGAAAGCACGATCGGTGTCACCTCCTCGAGCTCCCTTCCATCTATCGTGACGTCCGCGCCCCGGGGATTCGAGACGATCTCCAGGCTGCCGGTCGCCGCCGGGAACTCGACGTGAACGTCCTCCGCCTCGCCGCGCGTAGGGCTCACGCTAAGTGCGACGGCATCGTGGAATCGGTGCTCCATCCGGACCACCGTGCGCCCTGGTCGTACACTGTGGTCGCGCAGTGGCGTTCGCCCGACCACCTCGCCGTCGAGCAACACCCTGGCGTTGTCCGGATCCGAGGTAAGATTCAGAGTGGCCGAGCCCAACAATACCCGGGGCCCGACGCCACCTGCATACCAATCGGCGACGGCGACAAACGCCAGCAGTACGGCGATCAACGTCCAGCGCAGTGTCTTGCTTTCGGTCTTCGGTCTGGCCATGGCGATGAATCCCCTCTAGCGCAAATACCTCCGCTCAAGCGCCTGCAACGCTACGCGTCGAGCAGTTCTGCCAGCTTGTCCAATAGACCTTCGCCACGGACGTACTTGGCGAGTATCTCGCCTTCGGCATTGACTAGGACGTTCATCGGGATCGCCAATACGCCGAACTGGGCCGGAATGGGACTGTCGTAGGCTTTGAAGTCACAGGTATTCGTCCACGTGATCTCGTCCTCCAAGGAGGCTTCCTCCCAATCTTCGCGGTTGTCGTCCAGCGACACGGCGAAAATGTCGAAACCCCGTTCACCGTACTGGTCGATGGCGGCCTTCAGCGTCGGCACCTCCGCCCGGCAGGGTCCGCACCACGAGGCCCAGAATTCGATGAGGACGACTCGATTGGCCGCAAGCAGGTCGTCGAGATCATGGACCTCTCCGTCCAGACCCGGTGCCGAGAACCCCTTGATCTTGCTACCCACCTGCACCGTCTGAGCGGTCTCGGACATGCGAATTCCCGTCTCGGTTCGTGCGCGCAGAACGGTGGCGGCGGCGGGCAACGCCGCGACCGCCTGTAGCTGATCGAGCCGGCTGAGCGCAGCTGTTCCGCCGAGCCCCCCCATCTCCATGGCAAAGAGGCTGGCAAGCGGATCGTCGTCCGACATCGCGGTCTCGCGCAGGGCGTCGCGCCGAATCCGCGTGAGCTCGTTGTAGAGTTCGATGGCCTCCTCGGTGAGCGCGTCGCGTTCGGGGCCATCCTCCAGATCCGCCTTGGCACCCATCACTCGGGCATAGTCGTCCAGCACACGATGGTAGTCCGGAGTATTTCTCCACACCGCGACCACCTGTTGGTTGTACGGTCCGCCTTCGGCCGTCAATCCGGCGACGCGACCTCCATAGCCGACGCGGATCTCACCGGGTTCGAGAATGAACTGGACGCTGCCCTGCGAGTTTCCGTCGACGTCCCTGGCGACGAGCGAGACGCGCCCCATGGACTCCCTGGTGACTTCGCCAACCAGGCGAAAACGCCCTTCCGCGATCTGTGTCCGGGACATTTCGGTACTCGACCCGAGGACGGCGGAGGAACGCGAAAGAACCACTTCGCCTGCCTCGACCGCATCGCCAAGATCGCCGACGATGATGTATTCGCCGGCGGTCACGCCACACCCAACGGCCACCGAGATGGCCATCGCAAAGGACTGAATGAACTGCCGCCGGCGCATCAGGCAGCGCCCCGGGAACGAGGTCGTGTTTGTGAACCGCAATCGATTGGGAACGATGACGGAACTCCCCTTGCCCAACCTTTTCCGAGCATAGCAGATGGGCGCTCGACCATGCGGCCCGCATCCGAACGCACCGGAGCCTCCACATCGGGATTTCAGGTCGACTACACACTTCTCACCCGCCGGATGGCTGCTCGAAAACGAGCGTCTGTCCAGCGGACACGTTGGTTCTGGTCGTTGTGCGCCCGTCCGGCCACTCCACGACCAGGGAGTCCACGCTAGACGCATCGCCCAGGCCGAACACCTGAACCGCCGGGTTCTGGGAGGTGTAGTTGCTGCCGATGATGATCTCGCGCAGCATTTCCTCATCACCAACCGTGGCGCGGATGCGGGCGCCAGCGGCTTCGGTGTTTGGCGCCACGCCCACGAGTCGCACCCTCAGGTACCGATTGCCCGTGGCGTCGTTCCGCCAAAACGTCGCGGAGTTCTCGGCCCCGCGGTGCGCCTGGAATATGTCGACGTCGCCGTCGTTGTCAAAGTCCGCGCAGACCGCAGCGTAGCCCTTTTCCCGGTCCGCGACGCCCGCCGCCACGGCCCCCTCGGTGAAGGTTCCATCACCGGCAGCCACGAACAGCCGGCTGGCGTCCATGTCGTAGTTGTTGGGCGCGAACGGCTCGATCCAGCCGTTGGTGTGGTAGATGTCCAGATCGGTGTCGTTGTCGAAGTCGGCGAAGCAAGCGGCCCAACCCCAACCGCCGTCGCGTACGCCCGCCGCATCGGTGAGATCTTCGAACACGCCGCCGTGGTTGTTGTAGAGCCGGTTACCGAGCTCGAACGGCCGACTGCCGTCGGCGTTGGGCTCGCTCCAGATGGAGGTGACGAACCAGTCGAGGTCGCCGTCGCCATCGTAGTCGCCGAGGGCGGAACCCATGCCGTTCCGGTCGACGATGACTCGCCGGTCGGTGACATTCCGGAAGGTACCGTCGGCGTTGTTGAGGTAGACCATCGAGGAGCGGAAGTCCCCGGTGATCACTAGGTCGGGGTAACGGTCCTCGTCGAGGCGGGCGAAGGAGGGTGCAAAGGTATAGTCGAAACCCGAGCCGCCAAAGGATCCGATTGGCTCCGGCTCGATGATGCTCGGGGCGATACCCGCCGTCAGGCTCACGTCGGTAAACCGGATCACGCCGTCGGCGGTGTCGTTGCGCCACAGGTGTTCGGTGTCGACATGCTCGCCGACCCCCCGGGGAGTTCCCCAATGGGTGAGGAACATGTCCAAATCGCCGTCCAGATCGTAGTCTCCGAAGGCTGCCGAGAGCGTGTACTTCGAGGCGACGGAGTCGACTCCCGACCCCTCGGTGACGTCGGTGAACGTGCCGTCGCCTTCGTTGCGGAACAGGAAGCTCGGGTCGAACTCGAGTCCCCCGATGAACAGGTCGAGGTCGCCGTCGCCGTCGACATCGGCGAACGCGGGGCCGCTGTGGCGGTAGTTCTCGTCGGCTGACTTGGTATAGGCCACGCCGGCGGTTGCGCCGACCTCCTCGAACACGTTCCCGCCAAGGTTGCGGTACAGCAGGTTCGGACCGATGTCGCCGCGCAGTACGAAGAGATCCACCAGTCCGTCGTTGTCGTAGTCGCCGCTGGCGACGCCGCCGCCAAACTCTTCCGGTTCCGAAGCCGGCGTGGGGAACAGGTAGCCATGCTGGTAGCTGATGCCCGATGCCAGGGTCGCGTCGTCGAAACGAAGCCCGGTGGGCTCCGGCTCCGGCGCTGGCGGGGCAGGTGGCGGCGTAGGCGGCGGCGGAGACGGATCGCCACCACCGCCGCCACCACCGCATGCCACGATCAGGGCAAGCGCAAGTGTCCCGACGACCACGCGCCCGGCGGGCGGATCGGTCGCGACCTCCCATCCCCGCCATCGGTCTCCTCGCCGCCCGGGGCGGGCCACAGGAGCCCTCACGTTTGCCTTTGCAGCTCCCTCGTAGTCAGCCTGCGCGGGCCACCGACATCAAAACGACTTGTGCAAGGACAGCCGATAGGAGCGTCCCTGGGTCCATTCGTAGATGGGATTCACCGCGTACTTCTCGCGTTCGCCGGTTTCCGGGTTGACGAGGGTCGTTTCCGCGAAGGAGTCGCCCAGGTTGTTGATCGTCAACGTCGCCGTCATGCCGCTCATCCACGGCATGGACCCGAAAAACGTGTCCGAGCCGAGGTCGTAGCTCAACACGAGGTCGTAGTTCGTGGCCGGCTCCGTCAGGTACTCCCGCGTCGCCGAATTGATGATCGTCGTGTCGTCGGCCGTATGCACGTCGAAGCTGGCGAACATGCCGCCGCGCCCCCAGGTGAACTGCATGCTGGTCTGGTGCTTGGGAACCGGGGAGAGCGTCGTGTCCTCCGGCCCGGTATCGTCGCGTTCGCCGATCAAATCGTGGACGATGCCGGTCGCCGGATCCTGGACCACTTCGTAGCTGTTGTTGTACGAGCGCCGCAGGATGAAGTCGAATTCGTTTTCGGCCGCCTGCCAGGTGTAGCCGACCTCGAGATCGACGCCGTCGCGATTAACGGCCGAGGTGTTGATCCAGCGTTGGTCCACGACGTAGGTGTCCTCTGCGGCGTTGTAGATCACGTTCGAGGGTAGATTGTTCAGATCCTCGATGATCGGAACTGTCAGTCTCACGATCCGATCCTCGAACTCCGTATCGCTCCAGCCGGCCTTGAATAGAGCACCCGGAAGGAAGGACGGCGTGTATTCCAGCGACACGCTCGTGGTACCGGCGGTCTCGGGGGTCAGTTTGTCGTTGCCGCCCCTAAATTCGGTGACGTTGCCGCGCTGCTGAGCGAGGCGGAACCC
>JAPPND010000216.1:13868-23027 GCA_028818795.1 Gammaproteobacteria bacterium
TACGAGTCGTAGCGGGCCGAGAAGGTCAGCATCAGGCGTTGGACCAGATCGGAAGCATTCCCCGCGCCTACCACCGGGACCAGTCCTTCCAGGAACACCGCCTGGTTGTCGCGCGCGATGCGCGTGTCGAATGGGCCGCTGCCGGTGGCGGCGCCGCTGCTGATATAGAAGCCCGTGTTGAACTCGGAGAAGGAGTCGAGCACGTCCTCGCGGAAGTCGTAGCCGAAGGACAGCGACACGCTGCCGCCGGGCAGATCGAAGAGGCTGCCTCGCACCAGCGCCTCGAACCGGGTCTGCTCGTTCGCGTAGCCCGAATCCACATCCGGAATGATCCAGGCGCTGATGTCGCCGAACGGATCGATGGGATCGGGCGGTGGCCCGTACACCGAGCATTGGCCTCCGAAGAACGTGGAATACGTGTAGCGCGTGCCGCCAACCTCGGCCTGCAGCGCTTGGCAGGACGCCTCCGACTGTCCGAACTGGCGGGCGATTATGGTGTCGGTGACGCCGTCGCTGTTCACGCCGTTGCCGTAGTCGGGGTGCCGCACGTTGATGCGGGTCGTATCGCCCTCCTGCCGGGACAGGCCGTACTCGGCGTGCCACGTCCAATCGCCAATGGATCCTTCGAGGCCCAGGTTGGCGAACACATCGTTCTGTTCCGACTCGAAGGAACTCGGGGGCTGATCGACCGCCAGGCCCGTCAGGCTGACTCGTCTACCGAATGGGTTGAAGGGACTGTTCGCGTGCAGCGTCCCGCTTCGGTGGTTCAGGCCGTTGTCCGAACTGGAATCCTTGATCCCCAGTCTCAGATCCGCATGCAAGACCAGGGTATCGGTGAGGTCCTGGTCGACACCGACATGGACCACGCTATTGGTTTGTTCCGGCGTCAGGCTGAATCCCACCTCGGCCTCTTCGCCCCAGTGTTGTTCACCGAACGCGTCGATGCTGTTCAGGTCGTCGGTGTGGCGGAAACCCAACGGCAGCGTCAGGTCGTTGTGACACGTCGCGCGAGCCTGGTCGTCCGCGCTCAACGCCCGGTACTCGGCATTGGTAAGTAGATTGCCGTCCAGTCCCCAAAGGATCGCCGTTAGCGGGGTGCAGGATTCGTCGAAGAACCACGTCCACACCCGAACCTGTGGCCCCGCAGCGGTATTCTTCTGCCTGGTCGTAAGCAAACTCGAACGGTTCTGGAGGATGATCGACTCGCGCAGGGACGAATCCAACCCGCTGTCCTGG
Organism: Gammaproteobacteria bacterium; assembly: GCA_028818795.1. Lineage (GTDB taxonomy): Bacteria > Pseudomonadota > Gammaproteobacteria > Pseudomonadales > Azotimanducaceae > VXYL01. The sequence continues at coordinate 15,105 of JAPPND010000216.1, forward strand.
TAGCGCTCGAAACCCACCTTGGCACGTCCGCCGTCCCAGGCGAAGCCGCCCGCGACACTGACGCGGGTTTCGTCGAATCCGCTCTTGTGGGGACGGGCGTAGTCCACATCCACTTCGACGCCCTCGTAGTCCTTGCGGGTGATGATGTTCACCACGCCGCCCACCGCGTCCGAACCGTACACCGCGGAGGCGCCGTCGAGCAGAACCTCGATGCGCTCGACCATGGACAGCGGAATCGTCGAGATGTCGGTCACGCCGCCCAAGATGCCGCTGTACCCCACCCGTCGACCATCGACCAGAATCAAGGTGGATTCGCTGCCCAGCCCCCGCAGGTTCACGGTCGCAGCACCCGTCTTGTTGTTTACGCCGTTCAGCCGGGAACCGTAGGTCGCGTTCGTGGGGTTGGTGTTCTGCGGCAGCTGCTGGAGCACGCGGGCCAGAGTGAACTCGCCCGTCGCGCGAATGGCCTGCTCGTCGAGCACGATCACGTTGCGCGACAGTTCCGACGGCTCGCGGGCGACTCGGCTGCCTGTCACCACCACGGTCTCCACCGGGCCATCGGCCTCGGCGGTTTGTGACTGCTCGTCGGCTTCGGCCTCGTCGTCGTCCTCTTGGGCAACCGCGAAAGCCGTCGCGAAGGAAACCACCATCGCAATGGGCCATCCCGCCAGAAACGGAAGCCTTGCCTTAGACGAAACAGGTGTGCTGCGACGCGTGAGCGTAAGTTGGTTCTTGAGTATTAGCATTGCATCGTCCCCTTGTATGCCTATGCCGTTTGGTCGTATTTGAGAATAGCAGATTACGTCTTGTCGCCCTCTCCGGCGCCATGTGCATGCCCCGGTGAGCAGGTAGTCAGTTCAGCAACTCCTCGAGTTTCTCATCGAGCTTGTGGCCTCTGAGATCCTTGGCGACGATGTCGCCGGTACCCGAGTCCACCAGGTAGTTCTTCGGTACACCCGTGACGTTGTAGACGGTAGGCGCCTCCGCCTCCGGGCCCATCCCGAGGTTGATCCAGGGCAGATCCTCCTCGTCGGATGCCTCTTCCCAGGCTTCGCGATCATCGTCGATCGTGAATGAAACGATCTCGAAGCCCTTTGCTCGGAAGCGGCCGTAGGCCTCCTTCATGTGCGGTATCTCGACCCGGCACGGACCGCACCATGACGCCCAGAATTCGAGTAGCACCAGACTGCTGTTGGCGCGGACGTCGGCCAAACTGACGGCCTCGCCTTCGAGTGTATCGGCCGTGAAGTCGCGAATATCCGCACCGATCGCGAAGCGCTTGCGTTCCTCGGCACGCTTGGCGGCACCTTCCTCAGCTCTAGCTAGGCGCTCCGTCACCCATGGATCCTCGGGCGTCAGTTCGGCCAGTCCGCGCAGCGCGTCGAGCATCCAGGGTCCCGAGAGCCACGTCGTCTCGATGGTCAGACGGCGTACCATTGGATCGGGGTGCGTTGTGGCAGCGTGCGCCCGTCCTTCCGACTCAAGCGACAACACCTTGTTCTGTGCCTCTGCGGCGAGATCCAGTCGGCGTCTCTTGTCTTCCTCCGCCTCGCCGTCCACCGGCGTGTATAGCCGCGCCTGGTCGGCTTGCGCGGCCTCGTATTCGTCCGAGAGGCGCCACGAGTTGTAGACCTCGTCGTTGTAGTAGCCGCCCTCGATGACGAAACGCCCGCGCCGGGACATGGTTAGGTCGAGCTCGCCGGGCTCCAAGATGAAATCATTGCCTTTGACAGGCGCCATGCGGTGGCCCTCGGGAGACACGGCGTTGAGGACGTAGAAGTAGACCCTTCGCGGGCTGTCCGCCACCGCCTCCAGCCGGAACTTGCCGTCCGGACCAATCGGCGCCTTGGCAACGACATCGAGGGTCGATTCGATGGATGGCGGTTTGTCCCCGGGCTTCGCGACGGCTGTCGCCGCGGTCATCATCGTCCCCCGGCTACCCTGCTTGGGATTCCACACGACGAAGTCCCCGTTGGCATAGAGCGCCGACACGTCGCCTTCGAGCACCATGACCGGCGGCTCGTCGGCCAGTGCCGGCCCTATGGCCAGCAGCATCAAGATCAAGCCTAGCGATCGCCCCCGATCCGACGAGCGATGGGGACAATGCTGCATCGAAATTTGTATGGTGCGCGGGCCTTTGGCCGCCTCAAAAAGCGTTCGTTTGGTGTGCACGGTAGGGCCTCCGAAGACGACAGGTCCAAGTAGATAGCGGCGGCTTCATCAGACTCGCCGGTGTAAGCCAGCGCCTCAGCCAAGTCACAGCGCGCACGAAGATTGCCGTAGTCAAGGGCCACAGCTCGGCGCAAGGAGGCGACACGCTGCCCCCATACATCGGCGGTCCTTGCATGTACCCGGTGGTGTTCAGCAAGCTTGCGCGAGCCGCCACATCTATGGCCGCGTTGAGATCACCATCCGGGCAGGCCGCAGTACAATTGCCGTCTTTGTCCGGGTCATCGTAGCCTTCGTCGCACTTACACTCCCCACCAACCCCGCAGTGGGCGTTTTCGCCGCACGACCCACCGCAAGGGGGAGGGGGCACGATGACGGTCCCGGGCGGATTCGGACGCAGGTGTTCTCTCCATCCTGAACAGGTGGTGATCGTCCCACCGCACGTGACCTCGATCAGATCCTCGCCCGCCGGACACTCATTGTTTCCCGTTCCGCCGGGGTAAGTTCTGATCTCCAAGACTCCAAAATAACCCTGAATCTCTGCATATCTCCTTCGCAGCCGAGAAGCAGGCGCATTCGGCACCCGTGTCACAAAGGAGATCAGGCGCGCAGCCGGAAACGGTCGCCGAATGCGCAGCTGGACTCCCGAGCACCAGCAGAGTGACCTGCATCCCGGCAAATGCGCCGAAACGCTTGCCCATCGCACATTCCCTCACGCGTTGTCCATGGACCTGACGTTGCATCGTGGGTATGCGAAAGTCAAGACTGACAGCGGGGACTGCGTGCGTGAGGAGCAGGGAGCTCGAAGGAGCTCGCGTGTATCGTGCGGGTACCGTTGCGTTTCGGAGGTTTCGGAGCAGTCCCCCCAGCATTGCGGCTTCCCGAACGTTATGGTTGCGGAGGAAGGGGAGGAGTTGCTGTAGGCATCTCTTGAGGAGTGGCCGCGACAATTGGACGTGCCTACGATCACGACATGGAAAGTCGCCGATGCGTGCTCGGAACGCAAGCACGAGTTGGAGGGAACTCAGAGAACACCAAAGCGTGATCACATGTGGCCGTTCAACCGTTCAACCGGCTGTCGCATGAGGGACGACGAAAGGCGAGGTCGGAGGGCCCGTTCTCGCACTCACCCAAAACGGTCGGTCGACTGTGTTGAGCCCGTTTTTGGGGAACATCGGTTTGGGGAACATCGGCCTAGCGGACCAAGAGCTAATCCTGTTGGTTGGCCCTATTGGCACCCTCCCGAGGCTGGTAGGATTCCCTACGTCGTAGGGGTTTGGGGCAACAGCTTGACCGATCAGCATATCAGGCACGACTGGGAGCTCGACGAGATCCTTGGTCTCTTCGAGCAGCCGTTGAACGATCTGCTGTTCCGGGCCCAATCCGTCCACCGCCGGTACCATCCGGCAAACGAAGTCCAGATCAGCACGCTGCTCAGCATCAAGACCGGCGGTTGCCCCGAGGACTGCAAATACTGCCCGCAGAGCGTTCACTACGACACCGGTCTCGATGCCCACAACCTGCTGGCGGTGGACGATGTCGTGAACGCGGCCCGGAAAGCCCGCGATGCGGGCGCGACACGGTTCTGCATGGGTGCCGCCTGGCGCAACCCCACGAATTCCCAGACCCGTAGGGTCGGCGAGTTGATCGAGGCCGTGAAGGAGCTCGGCATGGAGACCTGCGCGACCCTGGGGATGCTGACGCCGTCCCAGGCTCGCACGCTTGCCGCCGCAGGACTCGACTACTACAACCACAACCTCGATACGTCGCCGGGCTACTACGGCGAGATCATCACCTCCCGGAGCTACCAGGACCGGCTGGATACGCTGGCCAGTGTTCGCGATGCCGGCATCAACGTCTGCTGCGGGGGCATCGTCGGCATGGGCGAGACCCTGGAAGACCGTGCCGGGTTGCTGCACCAACTCGCGAATCTACCGGATCATCCAGAGTCCGTCCCGATCAACAACCTCGTGCAGGTGGAAGGCACGCCCCTGCACGGCGTCGAGCCGCTCCCGCCCCTCGAACTCGCCCGCTGCATCGCCGTGGCCCGCATCCTGATGCCCGAATCCGTGATCCGGCTGTCCGCGGGACGCACGGAGCTCAGCGACGAGGCCCAGGCACTGTGCTTCATGGCCGGCGCGGGGTCGATCTTCTGCGGCGATCAACTGCTGACCACGCCGAATCCCAGTTTCGACGACGACATGGAGATGTTCGACGACTTGGGGCTCAGCCCCCGCGAAGCGCCGGTTACGGGGGGCGCCTGAGCTTGATTAAGCGCCGAACACTCCCGGGTTGGCGCCTGGCTCGGCGCCGGTCGTGTTCCTGACGTTCGGGTTGCCCGGTTGCTGTACTACGACGACATACCTGACGACTACCACAGCGTGGTGGGGATCTGGCGGTTGCATGCCGACGACATAGTCGCCTTCGCCCAAACCTGGGATCCGCGTCCGGTGCACACCGACACGGCCGTTGCCGAACGTTCGCCGTTCGGCACGTTGATCGCCTCGTCGGCGCATCTGTTCGCCATCGTCACGTTGCTGTTCGCGCGCCACGACGATGACATCCAGGTTCTCGCGATGCTCGGCAAGGACAAGCTGCGGCTTCCCAATCCCGCACGGGCGGGTACGACGTTGACGTACGAGACGCGCTGTACCGGCAAGCGCGTCTCGACAAGCCGACCGGATGCGGGCATCGTCGCGTTGGCGGACACCGTGACCGACAACGAGAGCAACGTGGTGTTGACCCAGGAGGTCACGCTGATGGTCCCGCGCCGCACATGACCAGGATGCTCGACTCGACGCCAGCGTCTGCGATCACCGAAGTGCAAGCGGCGATCCAGCAGCAACTGTCCACGCATGGCTTCTACTCGCCTGTCGAACTGCTTCTTGCCACGAACCGCCTCGGCTACGACGACTACCGGGCCTGGCGACGCGGCGATCGCCGGACCCTCGACGCCTTGCTCCGCGATGGTGTGGAGGAAGCGCGGACGTTCCTCGAGGAGGCCGACGCGTGGGTGAGAGGTTTGCACCTCGAGGCCGAGGCGGCGGCACTGCTCGGCACCGACAAACACGCGGGCGTGGAACTCAAGGCATCCGCTAATCCGGGGCTCGACAACCTGCTACATGTCGAGTACCGACGCGACGTCGATCGGGCCCAACCGGATCTGTTTCTCGACGGCGCCCAAGCGCAGGTGCAGAATCAGCTCATCGAAGCGATCACGGCACGCGACGCCGCCGTCTCGGGAGTCAAGCTTCGGCAGCTAGCCACGCTCGACGCCGGGCACTGGGCCATAGACCATGCCGTTGCGCTGATCGACGCACTGCAGGCGGCGCCCCTCGAACAGCCCAAGGAAGCCCGGCAACGGCTGGACGCGATCGAGAACCGGTGGCTTCCTGCTGCGTCGTCGTTGCTGAGGGCCGGCGCGCGCGACTTCCTGAGCCCACTATGGCGCGATGTGGGCCGGGCCCTAGAGGGCGTTCCCTTCGCGTCGGGCGACGCCAAAGGACATGCCAGCTGGGCGTACCTGAACGGCCTCGATTGGTCGAGCGTGAAACGCACCATCCTGGAAGAGCACTGGGAGTCCGAGCCGCTGCTGCAGACCTGGCTCGCCCGCGCCCGGTGGCGGCTGGCCGAGTACCGGGAGGCGATGCGCTTGTGGTTCGCGTTGTGCTGGCATTTCCCGGCCCACTTCGCCGAGTGCGTGGAGTCCTCGACCTTTCCCAACTCCTCCCTGCAGCGCGCCTGGGAAGAAGCCCAGGACCAGGATCTCGACCCGCCAATCACGCCGTCCTGGTTTCCGGCCTGGCTGCTGATCGGCCATCCGGGCATTGCCAGGACAATTGGGCCGTGCGGCGGCACCAGCGGTCCGGAACGCGCCTTCGACCATCTCGTCGCGCTACGCCGCGGCATAAGCGACCGGGAGGACCTAGACCATCGCCGGGCGCTGCACGATATCCACCCGGACCTGCTCGGGCGCTACCTGGCCTCTCTCGACGACTGATACTGTACATATGTCCATACATGGTGATAGAGTGACCGCCATGGATCGACACGCCGAACCGCACCTGGCTTCAACCGAGCTCGAACTCGAACGGCTCGCCGCCGTTCTGCTGAAATCGCGTCCGGGTGGCGAAGTCGCCGACAAGACCGGGAGTTCGCCATTCGACCGACTCGCCGAAGCCATCAAGGCTGGCGAAGATCCGCTCGGCGAGCAGTTCTGCAGGCTTCGATCAGCCGAGGTTCGACGCCGTGACGGCGCAGTCTATACACCACGCCCGATTGTCGACGCCATGGTCCGTTGGGCGGCTGGCACGGGCCGGAACCCAGACCGCGTCGTCGACCCCGGCGCCGGATCCGGCCGGTTTCTGCTCGCCGCCGGTAAGGCGTTCCCCAATGCCGCACTCGTCGCCGTCGAACCCGACCCCTTGGCCGGACTTCTCCTGCGTGCCAACGCAAGAGTTCTGGGCATGGACACTCGGCTAACGGTGCTGTCGGCGGACTATCGTTCGATCAGCCTGCCCGAAATCCCGGGGCCAACTCTCTTTGTCGGCAACCCACCCTACGTACGCCACCATGGCATCTCCAAATACTGGAAGGACTGGTTTGCCAACGGCGCTCGTCAGTTGGGACTCAAGGCGAGCAAGCTGGCGGGATTGCATGTGCACTTCCTGCTCAAGACCCACGAACTCGCGGCCACCGGCGACTACGGCGCGTTCATCACGGCCGCCGAGTGGCTCGACGTCAACTACGGCGACTTCGTTCGGAAGCTCCTGATCCGGGAACTTGGCGGCACCTCGGTCCACGTCATCAAGGCTGGAACGATGCCGTTTGCGGGTACCGCCAGCACTGCCACAATCACCTGTTTCCGTGTGGGAAACACGGACACCGGAATGCGCTTTCGAACGGTGACATCAGTAGACGGCCTGGTCGACCTCCATGGCGGCGTCCAAGTGCCGCCAGCCCGACTGGAAACGAGTTCACGCTGGTCGACCCTGCTTAGACCCATGCAAAGCAAACCGTACGGCTATGTCGAACTCGGCGAACTGTGCCGTGTGCATCGAGGCCAAGTAACCGGCTGCAACCGAGCTTGGATCGCCGGCACCTACCCCGGCGAGCTACCCGATTCCGTACTGAAGCCGGTGGTCACGCGGGCCCGCGAACTGTTCGAAGCTTCGCCCGCCCTCGAGAACGCCTCAGCCCTGCGGCGAGTCGTTAGTCTGCCGTTCGACCTAGATGAACTCGACACCGGCGCACTCGTCGACGTTGAGCGGTTTCTGGATTGGGCGAAAGGGTTGGGCGCGGATCGAACCTACGTGGCGCGGCACCGGCGGACATGGTGGTCGATCCCGCTCAAGGACCCGGCCCCGGTCCTATGCACCTACATGGCACGTCGCCGGCCTGCGTTCGTCCGCAACCTTTGCGGGGCACGCCACTTGAACATCGCGCACGGCATCTATCCCCGCGATGCCATGGCCACCTCATTGCTGGATTCCCTCTCTGCTTGGCTGCAAGGCAACGTGTCCCTGTCGGCAGGGAGAGTGTACGCTGGCGGTTTGACCAAGTTCGAACCCCGGGAGGTCGAACGGATTCTCGTCCCGCCACTAGAAGAACTGCATGAACGAACCACGACGCTGGACATTGGACGAACTGACGCGAGACGCCGCGAACGCTCGCGCGTCCTTTCGCCAATGGCGGCTGACTGAAACGCTCGGGCTTTATTCGCAGTATGTAGAGACCTTCGTACCAGTCTTCAAG
>JAPPND010000081.1 GCA_028818795.1 Gammaproteobacteria bacterium
TTCGCTCTTCCCGAACCGCTTGGAGATCAGATTGAGCGCTTTCTTGGCGATGAACGGGAACACCCCGAGCAGGACGAACGAAATCACCAGCGTCGGCGACAGGATTCCCGAGAGCGACTCCAACTGGCCGATCTCCTTGCCGGCATTCACGTACACGGCGGTCCCGGCAAGCATGCCGATTTGGCTCACCCAGTAGAACGTCCACAGCCGTATTGGCGTCAAGGCCATGACGAGGTTGATGACGAAGAAGGGGATGGCGGGGACTAGTCGCATGGCGAAAAGGTAGAACGCGCCGTCCTTCTCCACCCCTTCGTTGATCCTGCCGAGGTACTTCCCGAAGCGGTTCTGCACCGCGTCCCGGAACAGGTACCGGGCCAGCAGGCAGGCGAGTGTGGCGCCGATGGTGCTGGCGAACGACACCAGCACGAGACCGACCGGCAGGCCGAATACCGCACCGGCGGCAAGCGTCATGATGGTGGCGCCGGGAAGCGACAAGGCGGCCATCGCGATGTAGATCGCCATGAACGCAACGATGAACAGGAGCGTGTTTTCCTGGTAGAGGCCGACGACCGCGGATCGTTGCTCCTGGAAGTACTCGAGGTTGAGGTAGCGACCTAGGTCGAAGACGAAGAACAGGGCCACCAGGACGACGATGGCGCCGAGCAGGATGATCTGGTTGCGCTTCACGGCGGCGAATCCGGTGCGTTGAGCGCCCAGTCGTAGGCGTCGTCGAAGTCGTCGTGGCCTTCCAGCATCTGGGCGTTCTCCGGCGTAGCGTACTGGCGTAGATGGGCGAAGACGCCTTCGTCGTTGTCGCCGAAGTCCACCTTGAACCAGTCGTAGATGCTCGATACAACTAGGTCGCCGTCGTCCACGCTCATCCCCCGCGGATGGTTGACGTACTCCCGGGCGCCGTTCTCCAGGAGTCGTTCGAGATTGTCGGACCGGTAGGCTTCCGGCGAGAGGTTCGGGCAGCCGATGCTTGCGCAGTTGACCGCGTAGTGGATGCGGGGATCCTTCCAGATCGGGCGCAGGATGCCGTGCTCGATGTTGTCGAGGGTGAGTTTCTGACCCTGGATGGTGATCAATTCCATCTCCCAAGGACCCGGGGTGAGCAGACCGCTCTTGATGTCCCGGATCGAATCCACCGGGTACCGTCCGACGATCACGTGCACCGTCAGCCCGTTGTAGAGGTTGATCCAGTAGGCCTTCTGCTCGTCCAGCGCGAGTGCCCGGGGGTCGCGTTGGGTCAGCCCCATGAGGTATGAAGTCAGCTTCTTGCGATTGTCCGCGTTGGCCTTCAATCCCGCGTAGTCGAAGCGGTTGACCCCGGAGGGATGCTCCTGCAAATGGGCGTCAAGAATCTCCTGCCATGGACCGTGGTCGACGGTCTCGGTATTGGTCTCGTCGCTCGCGTTCCACATCGGAATCAACTCCGGCGGCGCCGCGGCTTGGACCGCTGCGGCGCAGCCCACAATCATCAACAACACGGCGCTAGCAACCTGTCGCATCGTCATGCTCTTCTCCCATTATGAATCCGCGTAGGGGCGACTCTTGTAGTCGCCCGCACCGGGAAGTGCGCTTTCGCTTAAGCGGGACGGGACTAGCCCGTCCCCTACGGTTCGTTGCTTTACTTGCTGCCAGCGGAGCTTGGCGATCATCGAGAGGATGCCGAAACCGGCACCGATAACGCCGCGCACGGTGCCGCTGATCTTCGACTTGCCAATCCGCGTCCGGGTGTCCACGGGCACTTCGACGATTTGCAATCCGTGCTGAATGGCCTTGACCTGCATTTCGACCGTCCAGCCGAATGCGGCATCGCGCATGGCGAGACTGGACAGTGCTTGGGCGCGAATGGCGCGGTACGGTCCCAGGTCCGTCACCCTCTGCCTCCAAAGCCAGCGAATCAGCGCGGTGGCCAAGCGATTGCCGACCACCTGCGTGCCGGACATCGCACCGGGATCCAGATCGCCCAGCGCACGTGAGCCGATCGCGAGGTCCGCGCCGTCGGCGATGCCATCCAGCAATCGGGGTGCCTGGGAGGCGTGGAAGGCATGGTCGGCATCGGTGAACAACACGACGTCCGTGCGCTCAAGCCCGGCGATCGCAGCGAGGCACGCGCTCCCGTAGCCCTTGCGGGCTTCGCGCACGACGCGGGCGCCAGCCTCGGCGGCACGGGCACCGGTGGCATCCCGGGAGCCGTTGTCGCAGACCACGATGTCGTCGATGACCGCCGAGTCGTCGTCGTTGCGCAGGCCCTTAAGGTCGCCGACCACGTAGCCAATGGACGCCTCCTCGTCCAGGGCCGGGATGGCGACGCCCACGGCCAGTCCGCGGTACATCCGTCGCGCCTCCTAGGATGTCAGGCAGTACTGTTAGTTCGGCTGGTAAAGGTCGAAGCTGTAGCTCACCGACGCCGCCCAGGCATCGAAATCCCCGGTGTTGCGACCGTCGCGGGTGTCGAACCTGTCCACGCCGACGCTCAATGCGCCGAAACTGTAGGTGGCGCCGACGGATATTCGGTCGACCTCCTCGGCCACTTGGGGAAAGCGGTCCGGATGCGCGGGAGGACCCTCCGGCGTGCCGATGTTCAGCGACCCGTCGGTCCCCTGGGAGTAGTACTGGGCCCGCACGGACAACCCCGGCACGGGGGTGAACCAGTGCGCCGTCGCTGCCAGGGTCGTTGCCTGGGGTATGTCGTTGTTCAGCGACTTGATCCCGAACTCGGCAGACACGGCGATTGGTCCCATCACCTTGCCAACGAGCAAAGACGCCTCGAAACCGTCGCCGCCGTCTCCAATGGCCGTCGGTGTGCCCACATCGTAGTCGCCCGCTCTGATCATGCCGACGCGTACGGCAACGCTCGGCATGCCCGTGTCGGATGTATCCTCGTCCACGAAGCGCCAGGTCACGCCGATTGACATGTCGGCGCTGCCATCCTGGTCAGCCGGCGGTCCTGTGCCGGCCGGGCTCGGAGAGGCGGCTTCCGCCGCCGACCGCCCGATCCGGGCGTCCACCGCCACCGCGTCGGCAATGCCGTAGTTGGCCGTGAACCAGGTCGTGTTCTGCTCGAGTTTGCCGTACGGGAACGCGCCGCGTGCCGTACCGTTCGGGCCGCGGTAGAAATGCGTGGCTTCCTGGGAAACCTGCGTGATGGTGATCGAACCCGTCTTGGGAACGGGGAGCCAGGGCGAGCCCTGGGCCAATACCGGGCCGGCAACGAGGCCGAATACGCCGGTCAGGATGAGATTCAGGGAGTGTTTCATTGTGTTGTGTCCATTCGTGGCGCCGAGCGATGGCGCCGCCGTTGTCGTTCTGGGTCCAGTCGCCGACCGCCTTAGACGCCGTAGCGCCGGCTCAGGTAGTGCTGGACCATTTCCTGCTCGTCAACACCCGGGGGGCAATCCTTCGCGTTGGCACCCGGGCAGAGCAGACTGACGGTCTCGTCATGCTTCCCGGGTTCGGCCTTCAACGCGTCCCGGGTCTTGATGCTCTCGACGAGGGAAGCCGCCAGGTTCTTGTCGACCTGCGCCCGCTCGATCGGACAACCGGATCGGCAAGCCAGCTTCTTGAAGAACGCGACCTTGCCCTGCTTGTACATCTGCCCGAACTGGGACACGCCGCTGCCGCCGCCGATTGAGCCGGAAGCCATCACGGTCGGCGGGGCGGCAACCGCAAAGGCGGCGAGGAGCCCGGCAAGTGCCAGTGGCCGGGCGAGATTGGGATGCGATTTCAACATTCGTGGCTCCGTGAAGTCTGGGTTGATTGGTGGATCCTCAAGGGATGATTGGGGTTTTCAGACACCGGCCGGCTGCACCGGCTCGGCGGGTGATCGATAGCCCGGACCCCTGCCCGGCGACAGCGAACACTGGCCGCGATCGGGATTCGGTTCGACCTCGGACAGTCCGAGCACTTCCTTGAGTGCATCCGCACCGCCGATGTAGGTTCCATCGATCCAGATCTGCGGCACGGTGACGGGTGTTTTCGGCCCGATGATCGGCTTCACCCGGGCCAGCATTTCGTAGAGCGCCCGGGTGTCCTTGACGACGTCGTAGTATTGGTTGGGAACATCGGCCTGGGCCAGGTAGCCCTTGGCGCGTACGCAATGCGGGCAGGTCGACTTGCCGAAGACGTGGTTGCCCAAGAGCGGCGTGTCAGCCGTTGCGGCTTCGATCACGGTCTGGGTCAGCACACCCCGGTTCAACGCCCGCCCCTGGGAGATGATCTTGCCGTTGACGAGGACGATCGGGGCGTGCCAGCCGCCCTTGGGCAGCGGCTTCCACCACTCGCTCAGCCAGTCGCGCAGATCGAGTTCCACTTCGATGCCGGCCAAGTCCGTGTCGATGCAGTCCTGGATGATGTCCTTGGTCAACGAGCATTCCCCGCACGGGATGTTGACCTTGAACGGCCCCCAGGCGCCCGCCCAGCGGAACACGGTGATCTTGACGGGATCGCTCACTCTTTACTTGGGTGCAAGCCCATTCCCGGTGTCGTCGTGGATTCGGGATTCTAGCGATTCGGGACGTTGGTTGCGTCCTAAATTTTGGGGTGTATCTGGGTGTATCACTTTTAAATCAGGTCTTGGTGGACGACACCGCCATGGACGAGCGGCGCCAGACATCGACCCCGGCGGCGGCGAGGATCAGGCCGAACTCCACGGGCCGAAGCCAGACGGGATGGGCGAACGGTTCGAGGTCGAACACGCCCAGGTTCAAGCCCGTGACGTAGGAAAGCAACAGAGCCAGGGAGGCTGTCCACGCCCACAGGCTCGGGTAGACCACGGCGAAGGGCAGCAGCCAGAGCGCGTACCACGGGTTGATGACCGGGGCGGCCAGCAGGAAACACCCGAATATCCAATCCCCGCGCGGAATCTGCCCGGCGCTGTGGCGGGAATAGTGAAGCCAGTAGGTCCCGCCAATGACGACCAGGACGCAGCCGAGAAGCCATTTCGTCTCGGCGGCTGGCAGCCACTGCGAGAGCAAGCCGAACAGCGCCGAATTGAACTCCCAGGAGGCCGCGACGAGGGCCAGAGCCGTGAGGTCCGTCCCGCCTTGGATGACGAACGGCAGGTACAGCAGGGCTACGGAGGCGGCGAACGCGAACCACGCCCGAGGATCCGCCCGGGCCAGCACGAACGGCACGAGCAGCAGCGCGAATACCTTGGCGCCGACGGCCAGCGCCAGGCAGACGGCTGCCGCCCGCGTGTGTTCGCGATGCCGCATCAGTATTGCGGTGACGAGCAGAAAGGCCCCGAACCCGTCGGGATGGGCGGTGAAGGCGATTTCCTTGATCACCAGCGGACACCAAGCGTAGAGCAACACGAATCGCGGTGCGGCGACCGTCGCCAGCAACCGGATGAGCAATATGTCGACGCCGATCAGAACGACCTGCACCGGCCACAAGCTCGCCGGCGCCACGAGGTATCCGAGCAGGAACACGAACTGCGTGGTGGGCCCGTAGATCGTCGGAACGTCCGGGTAGTTGACCTGATCAAGGACGCGGTGGAAGGCTGCGGGAACGGTGTCGTCCGCGAAGGAGGCGGCTGGCGCCCAGCCGTACGGCGTACCGGTCTCGGCGAACCGGTAGCCATCCCACAGGTAGCGGAAATAGTCGTCCTCGAAGAGCGGCACGCCGAACAGTCCGCAGACGCGGAATGCGACCGCCCAGATGATCAGACGGCCCACCGGCACCCCGTCCGGATGCTTCGCTAGCAGCGCGAAAACGGCCAGCCAAGGCAGGGCAACCCAGCCGATCAGCGCGAAGAACGGTGCCAGGCTCGGTTCCCCGAGGCTGCCCCAGGAGTAGTAGGCAAGCGCCAGGTAGCCGAGAACGCAGACGAACCCGCCCGTGTCGACAATGAACTCGGTCGTCGACCGGGACGGCTGGCCGGAGATGGGGTTGGGCGGGGTTGGTGTCATTGAGACAGGTACAGAGTGGGTCCGGCCATTCTTGGGACACCGTCCGCAGCCTGTCAACGAGCGATGGCCGTGGCGACCGTGGCGACCGTGGCGAGGGGCCCGGCGTAGCTTGACTTCCTCCGTACGCGGAACGACAGTCTCGGTTGGTGGCGAGGTTGAGCTTCGCCGGAGGCGCGATGACCAAGGATCACGAACAGAGACCTATCGATATCGACCCGTACTGGTTGGAAACTGATCGACCGGACGACGACAATCTGCAGGAACTGGCGGAAAACCTGACGAACGGCTACGGGGGTCGGCTGGTTTTGTTCCTAGGCGCGGGAGCTTCCGTTGGTGCTAGAGCAAACGACGCTTACCTGCCAACGGCAGTGAGCCTTCGCGATGAACTCTGGCGGCGCTTCATGAGGCGCGATGCGGACTTCGACTTCGCCAAGCTCGGAACCATGTCGCTCGACCAAGCCGCCGCATTCGCCGAGGCAAAAGTGGGTCGCAGGCCGGTCGCGGAATACGTGGCTTCTCGCTTCAAGACGGACAAGACCCTCTGGCAACACGCCGTGTTGCCTTTTCTGGAGCCGACCGCAATCTACACGACCAACTACGACCTGCTGGTCGAACAAGCGTGGAGCGCGCAGATGTTGACACCGGCGATACGCCCGGTGGTTCCTATCTTCTCGGCTCGGCAAAACGTGGTTCCCGACTACATGCCGCTTTATAAGCCGCATGGTTCGGCGGACCGTGCGTTCGATCCGGTGGGGGCCGGTGGTCCGGTGATCACGACCATCGACTATTTCGACATGGTGACTGACAAACAGTCGATGTTGGATCGGTGGTTGGCGGATGCGACCGACGCGTGTGTCGTCTTAATCGGTTACAGCATGACAGACATGGACATCGCGGCGCGTCTCTACGATATCAAGAAACACAATGGTGGATTGCACTGGTATTCGGTATTCCCGCGGCGCGACAGCACCGTGCGCAAGTATTGGTCCGAGCGACTCCGGATACGCCCCATCGACCGGCGTTTTGCGGAGTTCATGGTGGATCTGGACGCGTTGATCAACTTCATTCCGTGCGAATGGAAGTACAACCAGATCGCAACGCAAAGACAGCGCGGCATGATTCAGTAACTCAGCGCGGCTGCCCAAGGGCAGCTGGTACGCCCCATGGTGCTCGTGCCCCATGCTCGTGCGCCCCAGTGTTGAAACGTAGGTTCCACGGCCCAGCGCTTCGAGCTTGGCCAACGAACCCGCGACCATCGCCGCCACCGAGAAGGCGCTGCGTGAACGCATCTACCGACTCTTCATCGGCGACCGTCTCCCCGCATCGCTACCGGCGGTGCCGCCGCGTTCTGGGTTGGACCCACCGAGGAGCAGAAAAGCCAGTTGTTCATGGACATTGAAGAACGACTCCCACTGAACAACGACATGGAGGTGCAGGAAGCGCAGTGGGATGAACAGCTGTGGTTGAGTTCGCCCACGTCGATCTTGACGGCATGACTCCCGAGGCGATGCCTCGCAGGCGATGAGCCCTCGCGCCAACGCCTTTGCGCGTTCCTTGCGGACATCGAGGCGGCGATCCGGGGGCGCTCGTTCAGTTGAACCACGCCCGCGCTGGCGGGCTTCCCCTCATCCGTCTCGTCCAAGGCCACTGGTACCTATCAGTCGAGCAGCGGTGTACCAGTTCGAGCCGCCGCTCGTTGGCGGAAACACCAGATCACGGGATTGCCACGTTGGTCTCCGATCTACCAGTTCGTCGAGTTCGCCGGGGGCCAACGACGTGAACGCCCTTGAAGAGCTTCTTCACGACGCGCACGCTCCTCGTCAAGGCGCAGGATCGTCGCGGTCGGAAAGATCTTGCCGGCGCAGGCGGCGAGGAAGCCATGGCGTGGTTGCGCGAGCGCGGATCACCGATGCCGTGGCGATGCTTATTCGCTTGGGCGCGGATTTGATGTCAGCGGGGACCATTGGCGATCATGCACGCCGCTCCGAACTCAAGGTGCGAACGACGATGAAGTTCATCTTCCTGTTCGGCGACAAGGACTAGCACAAAAACAAGGGGGTGCCAAACGGCACCCCCTTCCTTGCATTCGATTGTATGACGACCCTCAATGGCCGTCCCGGTCACTCGTATACCTCGTAGTAGGAGGCCTGATCGTCCTCGTCGTCTTCATCGTCGTCGTCAATGTAGTCATAATGGTCGGCCTCAATCGAGTCACGGGCCGCTGATTTCAGTTCGCGGATTTCGCGTAGTATTGCCATTGTTTCGGGCGAATGCCCTCTACCCATAGTTGCTCCTTTTTTCAATGGGAGGCCAAGAAAGACAACCACACCAGTAGGATCGTGTCAACATAAGCAACATAGGAGGGCATAGGAAGGAGGCTTGGCGGCGCTTCGCGGCGCATAGGAGGCTTGGCGTTGGGCGCTTGGCGGTTCTTGGCGGCTTGGAGGCCGATCAAACGGCTTCGGGCGCTTTCCCGCTACGGTGCCCCGGGTGTTTCACCGGGGCGTAGCACGACGCCCACTCGACCTTGGAAATCCTGCAGCTTCTCATCATCGGCGTCTCCCAGGGCTGCGTCTACGGCCTGATCGCGCTCGGCTTCGTGCTGATCTACAAGGCCACGGAGATGGTCAACTTTGCCCAGGGCGACATGATGATGCTGGGGGCGTTCATCGCGTTCAGCCTCATCGAGGCGTTCGACTGGCTGTTCGCGTTCGTGCCGGTCCTCTCTGCCCTGCCCGGGGCTTCCTTCGCCTTCGCGTTTCTCGGCACGTTGCTGGTGATGGCCGCCTTCGGCGTGCTGCTCGAACGCGGCGTGCTGCGACCCATGATCGGCGAGCCGCCCTTCGCAGTGCTGATGCTCACCATCGGACTCGGGTTCGTGCTTCGTGCGGTTGCCGGCGCCATCTGGGGCAACCAGCCCCGCGCCCTGGATTCGCCCTTCGCCGGCGGCACATTCGACATCGGCGGCCTGATCATCGGCTACGAGAACGTCGCTATCGTGGCTGGGACGGCGTTGCTGTGCGGGGCGCTCTACCTGTTCTTCCGCTTCACGCGTATCGGTATCGCCATGCAGGCCGCCTCGCAGAACCAACTGGCCGCCTTCTACGTGGGCATCCCCGTGAAGCGGGTGTTTGCGCTGGTGTGGGCCATATCCGCCGCCATCGCCGCGGCGGCGGGCATCTTGGTGGCACCGGTGAACCTGATCGACCCGTTGATGGGATTCATCGGCATCAAGGCTTTCGCGGCGGCCATCGTCGGCGGTTTCGGCAGCCTGCCGGGCGCCATCGTCGGCGGTCTCCTGATCGGTATCGCCGAACCGTTCGTCGCCCTGCACCTGCCGCCGGGGCTCTCCGAGGTGAGCGCTTTCGTCATCCTGCTGGCCATGCTGGTCGTACGCCCGCAAGGCATCTTCCCCTCGTTGCAGCAGAAGAAGGTCTGACGTGAGATTCGTCCTCAAGACCAACTACGCCCAGGACGTGAACCTGTTCCTGCACAACGGGCAGCGGTTCTGGTACGGCTTGCTCGCCCTGGCGGTGCTGCTCGCGCCGCTGGGTCTCGACAGGTTCTACCTGGGGGAGTTCGCTTATCTCTACATCTGGGCAATCGCCGGGGTCGGCCTGATGCTCTTGGTCGGCTACACGGGCCTGGTCAGCCTGGGCCATGCGGCGTTCCTGGCCATCGGCGCGTACGCCCATGCGTGGCTCCTTACCCAAGGCGTGCCCTTCGTCCTCTCGGTGCCCTTGGCGACGGCCTTCTGCGCCGTCATCGGCTACCTCGTCGGGCTGCCGGCGTTGCGCATGACCGGCATCTACCTTGCCATCGCGACCTTGGCCTTCGAACGCATCGCGGCGTGGGTGATCGAGCATTGGGAATCCGTCACCGGCGGTCATTTCGGCATGCGGGTGCCGGATCCCATGGTCTTCGGCATGAGCCTCGACGGCCCCGTGCCGTTCTACTACCTCTGCCTCGGAATCCTGAGCTTGAGTCTCTTCGCGGCCTTGAACCTGCTTCGCTCGCCGACCGGACGGGCGTTCATCGCGGTACGGGATTCCGAGGTCTCGGCAGAGAGCATGGGCATCAACCTGGCGCGCACCAAGTGCACGGCGTTCGCCATCTCGGCGGCCTTCACCGGATTGGCAGGTACCCTGTTCTCGCACCGGATCGGCTACCTGGCGCCGGACGCCTTCACCGTACAGACCTCGATCCAACTGCTTCTCATGGTGGTGGTGGGCGGCTTGGGATCCCTGCAGGGGGTCGTCTACGGGGCGATATTCCTGGGCCTCCTTCCCCAGGCCATCGCGATCGGCCGCGACGTGCTGCCCCAGTGGATCGGCGAGATACCGGGCCTGGAACCGGGGATATTCGGGGCGATCCTCGTGCTTTTCCTGATCTTCGAACCGCTCGGCATACACGGCCGCTGGATAAAGGTCCGGCTGTGGTTCGACCAGTTTCCGCTCTACCGACGGGCCACCTACAAGCGCCAGCGAAGCTACCTGCGCACGGAGCGCGTCCGGTGAGTCTGTTCGAGGCCCACGACCTGTCGGTCAGCTTCGGCGGCATCAAGGCCGTCCGCGATGTGTCCTTCACCATCGAACCGGGCGAGGTGTTCAGCATCATCGGACCGAACGGCGCCGGCAAGACCACGATCTTCAACCTGGTCAGCCGCTTCTACGAAACCGATTCCGGCAGCATGGCCTTCGACGGGGTCGACATCACCGGCGTTCCCCCGCACCGCATCGCCGAAATGGGCATCGCGCGGACGTTCCAGAACACGGAACTGTTCGAACACGAGACGGTGCTGACCAACCTGCTGATCGCCCACCATGTCCATCGCCGCACTAGCCTCGTCACGGATCTGCTGTTCCTGCCGGGCGCGCGTCGCCAGGAACTCGACTTTAGACGCAGGGTGGAAGACGTGATCGATCTCCTGGATTTGCAGAGCTACCGGGAGCAACCGATCGGCGGCCTGCCGTACGGTGCGCGCAAGATGGTGGAAATCGCCCGCGCGCTCTGCCTCGAACCGAAGCTTCTGCTGCTTGACGAACCGTCCTCTGGCCTCAATCCGGAAGAGACCGAGGACCTGTCGTTCTGGATCGAGGACATCGTGGAGGATCTCGGCATCACGGTCGCCATGGTCGAGCACGACATGAACCTGGTGGCGACGGTGTCGGACCGCGTGATGGCGATGGCCGACGGCGCGGAGTTGGCGACAGGAAATCCGACCGAAATCCAGAACCATCCCGACGTCCTGCGGGCATATCTCGGAGACTAAGCGTGGCGTTGCTCGAACTGCGCAACATCGAGACCTACTACGGACCGATCATGGCCATCCGGGGCGTTTCGCTCAAGGTGGCCCAGTCCGACATCGTGACCATTCTCGGTGCCAACGGCGCGGGCAAGACCACGGTGCTGAAGACCATCAGCGCCGCCATGGAAGCGCAGAAGGGGAGCGTCACCTTCGAAGGCGTTGACATCACCGGCTTGGACCCCGACCGGGTCGCCCGACTCGGCATCGGCCACGTGCCGGAGGGACGGGAGGTGTTCCCGTTCCTCAGCGTCGACGAGAACCTGCGCATGGGCGCCTACACGCGAAGCGATGCCGACATCGGCGCCGACCTCGATTTGGTCTACGACTATTTCCCCGCATTGGCCGAGGATCCCTCCCTCGCGGCCGGGTTCCTGTCCGGCGGCCAGCAGCAGATGCTCGCCATCGGCCGTGCGCTCATGCTGCGACCGCGTCTCATGCTGCTCGACGAGCCGTCCCTCGGCCTGTCGCCGATTCTCACCCACGAGATCGCCGGGATCGTCAAGCGCTTGAACGAAGAGCAGTCCGTGACGATGCTGTTGGTGGAGCAGAACGCGAAGATGGCGCTAGACCTTGGCGACTACGGCTACGTCATGGAAAACGGCCGCATCGTCATGGAGGACACCTGCGAGCGGTTGAAGAACGCCACCGACATCAGGGAGTTCTACTTGGGGCTCAAGGACCAGGGCGTGCGGGGCAAGCGGCGCTGGAAGCAGAGGAAGAGGTGGCGGTGAACGACTCACAAGATAGTGCAACCGCGATCGACGGGTGCGAATCCCTGCCGGCACTCTTCCGAAAGCGCGTTGCCGATCTAGGCCCGAAAGTCGCCATTCGGGAGAAGGATTTCGGGATCTGGAACGAGTACTCCTGGGCCGACTACGGCGAGCATGCTCGCTTGGCAGGACTCGGTTTGAAGGCCCTCGGCCTGGAGCGGCGAGACGTCTGCTCCATCGCCTCCGAGGTCAACAAGGAATGGGTGTTCGCGGACCTGGGGGTGATCTGCACGGGCGGCATAACCAACGGCGTCTATCCCACCGATGCGCCCAACCAGGTGGAGTACCTCATCAACGACAGCGGCACACGCTTCTACTTCGCCGAGGACGAGGAACAGCTCGACAAGGTGCTCGAGGTGCGCGAACGCACGCCGACGCTGGAGAAGATCATCATCTTCGACATGGAAGGGCTGCGCAGTCTCGACGATCCCATGTGCCTGTCCTTCGACGCGTTGCAGGATTTGGGCCGCGAATACGCCGAGACCCATCCGGAAGTCTGGGACGGCGAGATCGACAAGGCCCGCCCCGGCGACCTCATGATCCTCACCTACACGTCGGGGACCACGGGTCCGCCCAAGGGCGCGATGATCTCGCAGGCCAACATGCTGTTCATGATGGCGACGGTGCAGCGCTGCTACGGCGTGTACGACACCGACGAGCAACTCGGTTTCCTGCCCCTGGCGCATGTCGCTGGTCGGATGTTCTACACCTTCACGCCCATCGAATCGGGCTGCGTCGTCAATCTCGTCGAGAACCTGGAGACCATCAACCACGATCAGCAGGAGGTCTCGCCGACCGTCCATTTCGCCGTCCCGAGGGTTTGGGAAAAGCAGTTCTCCACGGTGCAGATCAAGCTCAAGGAGGGCACGGCCCTCGGCCGCGCCGCCTACGGACTCGCCATGGCCGTCGGCGAACGTCGCGCGGCTGCCTTAAAGGAACAGCGCCGGGTACCGTTGCACCTCGCGGCCGCGTTTGTCGTCGCCGAGGCACTGGTTCTCAAGAACATCCGGCGGCTGCTGGGCATCGACAAGTGCCGATGGCTGTCGACGGCCGCCGCGCCGATCGCCCCCGACCTCATCGACTGGTACTGGGCGCTCGGCAAACCCATGTACGAGCTCTACGGACAGACCGAGTGCACGGGGATCGCCACGGCGAACCTCGCCACCGACTTCCGAATCGGCAGCGTCGGCAAGTCCGCCGAAGGTGTCGAGGTCGCCTTGGCGGAGCACGACGAGATCGTCATCAGAAGTCCCGGGGTCATCCAGGGCTACTGGAACAAGCCGGAGAGGACCGCCGATACGATCCGTCAGGGCTGGTTGCACACGGGCGACGTCGGGCGCATCGACGACGACGGCTTCGTCTATCTGATCGACCGCATGAAGGACATCATCATCACCGCCGGCGGCAAGAACATCACGCCGAGCGAAATCGAGAACCAGCTCAAGTTCTCGCCCTACATCACCGACGCCGTGGTCGTGGGCGACCGGCGGGCGTACCTGACCTGCCTGGTGATGATCGACGACGAGAACGTCATGAAGTTCGCCCAGGACAACGACGTGCCGTTCACCAACTACACGAGCCTGTGCCATACGAGGGAAGTGGAGGATCTCATCTGGGGTGAGATCGAAACGGTGAACGCCCGTTTCGCCCGCGTCGAGACCATCAAGCGGTTCCGCTTGATCGACCAGTTGCTCGACCCCGAGGACGACGAACTGACGCCGACCCAGAAACTCAAGCGCAAGGTCGTGAACGAGAAGTATGCGGACTTGATCGAGGACATGTATCGTGCCCCGTAGGGGACGCGACCGCTTCGCGGTCGCCCCGAGAATTCGCCACGCGAATTCTCCCTCGGGACGGAGACATTGACCGATGAAGAGACTGTTGCTTTTGGCCATCGCTGGGGTCCTAGGCGCGTGCGGCCCGGCGGGCGAGTCGACGGAGGAGGGGGATACGGCATCGGCGGCGGCAACCGTCGCGGTCGACGGCGTCACGGACACCGAGGTGGTGTTCGGAACCCACACCGACCTGTCGGGTGCAATCGCCATATGGGGCGTGGGAGTCTTGAACGGCGCCAGGATGCGGTTCGACGAGGTGAACGAGGCGGGCGGGGTGCACGGTCGCCAGATCCGCTACATCGTCGAGGACACCCAGTACCAGGTGCCGCGGGCGATCCAGGCCGCCAACAAGCTCATCTACCGGGACAAGATCTTCGCGATGCTGATGGCGGTGGGGACGCCGACCAACAACGCGGTCATGGAGGAACAGTTCGAGGCGGGCGTGCCGAACATCTTCCCGGGCAGCGGCGCTCGCTCGATGGTCGAGCCCTATCGCAAGCTCATGTTCTCCCAGCACGGCACCTACTACGACGAGATCCGGGCGGCCGTGAAGTACTTCGCGGAGAAGGAAGGCCGGACGACGCCCTGCGTCATGTACCTCAACAACGAGTACGGTCTGGAGATCGTCGAGGCGGCCCAGGACCAGGCTGCGGAAATGGGCCTCGAGGTGGCCGAGATGGCGGCCTACAAGATCACCGACAGCGAATTCACCGCGCCGGTCATCCGGTTGCGCAACGCCGGCTGCGATGTGGTGCTCATGGGCTCCGTCCACCGGGACACGATCCTGATACTCGAAGCCGCCCGCAAGATCGGCTGGGACGACGTCGCCTGGGTGGGCAACAACGCCGCCTACGGACAGGTGATCGCCGACCAGGAGAGCGGTTCGGGCGAGGGCTACTACGCATTCGTCCACATGGCGAAGATCTACGAGGACGACGAGTCGCTGACCCAGGTGGAGCGCGACTGGATGCGTCGGTACCGGGAACGGTACGGCGAGGAAGCGGGGCTGCCGGCCATGGAAGGCTACCGCGGCGCCGATCTGGTCGTGGTGGCGCTGGAACGTGCCGGGCGCGACCTGACGCGGGAGAAGTTCATCGCCGCGATGGAGTCCATCGACGACTACACGGACATCTTCGGCTACAAGATCGTGTTCGGCCCCGACGACCACAAGGGAACCTCCGAGTCCGCCTTGTCGGTTGTGCGAAACGGCCGCTGGGTCACCCTGGACACGTCGATCACGTATTGAGGGCTGTTCGCCCAACGCGAGGCGCTTGTAAACCGCCCGGATCGCCCCAACGTATGGTCCTGCGCAGGGGCGATAGGCCCGCAGTAAGCGCGTGGCCGCGATTCACGCCGTGGTGTAACCTTCGGATCGCGCTTGGCGGCGTGGAAGACCGGCCGCCGAGCATGGAAAACTGACTTAAGCGAGATGGGCAAGAACCTACTTCTCTGGCTGATCATCGGCGTCGTGTTGATCACGGTGTTCAACACCTTCAACGGTGGCCAAGAGCCGCCCAAGGAGCCGTACTCGGCGTTCCTGCAACAGGTGGAGACCGGCCAGGTCGCGGCGGTGACCTTCGAAGGCCAGGAGCTCAAGGTCGTGCGCATGGACGGCGAACGCTACGTCGTCGTGATGCCGTCCGTGGGCGATGGCAGCCTGCTCGCCACGCTGAAGGACGCCGGCGTCAGCGTCGAAGGCAAGATGCCCGAAGAACAGAGCTTCTGGGCCCAGCTGCTGATCGCCAGCTTCCCGATCCTCATCATCATTGCCGTATTCATGCTGTTCATGCGCCAGATGCAGGGCGGCATGGGCGGCCGGGGCAACCCCATGACCTTCGGCAAGAGCAAGGCACGGCTCCTATCCGAAGACGAGATCAAGACCACCTTCGCCGACGTCGCCGGGGTGGACGAGGCCAAGGAGGACGTCCAGGAACTGGTCGAGTTCCTGCGCGACCCGAGCAAGTTCCAGCGCCTTGGCGGACGGATTCCCCGGGGCACCCTCATGGTGGGGTCGCCCGGTACCGGAAAGACGCTGCTCGCGAAGGCCATCGCGGGGGAAGCCAAGGTGCCGTTCTTCTCGATTTCCGGCTCGGATTTCGTGGAGATGTTCGTCGGCGTGGGCGCTTCCCGGGTGCGCGACATGTTCGAGCAGGCCAAGAAGCAGGCGCCGTGCATCATCTTCATCGACGAGATCGACGCCGTCGGCCGCCACCGGGGCGCGGGCTTGGGCGGTGGACACGACGAGCGCGAACAGACGCTCAACCAGTTGCTCGTGGAAATGGACGGCTTCGAGGCGAACGACGGCATCATCGTCATCGCCGCGACCAACCGCCCGGACGTACTCGATCCGGCGCTGCTTCGTCCGGGACGTTTCGACCGCCAGGTCGTGGTGCCGCTGCCCGACATCCGCGGTCGCGAACAGATCATGAAGGTGCACATGCGCAACGTCCCTGCGGCGGAGGACGTCGATCCCTCGATCATCGCCCGGGGCACGCCGGGATTCTGCGGCGCCGACTTGGAGAACGTCGTCAACGAGGCCGCCCTGTTCGCCGCCCGGTCCGGCAAGGCCAACGTCGAAATGGAGGACTTCGAGAAGGCCAAGGACAAGATCATGATGGGCACGGAGCGCAAGTCCATGGTCATGTCCGAGAAGGAGAAGCGCAACACGGCCTACCACGAAGCGGGCCATGCCATCGTCGGCCGCTCGGTGCCGGACTACGACGAACTCTACAAGATCACCATCGTGCCGCGGGGGCGCGCGCTCGGTGTGACCATGTTCCTGCCGGAGGAGGACCGGCACAGCTTAAGTCGGCGATCGCTGGTTAGCCAGATCTGCACCCTGTTCGGCGGGCGCGTGGCGGAAGAGATGATCAACGGCAAGGACGGCATCACGACCGGGGCGGCCAACGACATCGAACGCGCCAGCCAGCTAGCCCGGAGCATGGTGACGAAGTGGGGGTTCTCGGAACGCATGGGGCCGCTGCTCTACGACGAGGACGACGGCGAGGTGTTCCTCGGCATGTCCGCCGCCTCCCAGCCGAAACCGGTGTCCGGCCGCACGGCCCGCGAGATCGACGAGGAAGTCCGCGCCATCATCGACGAGTGCTATTCGAGGGCGAAGCAGATCCTCGCCGACCACGAAGACACGCTCCACAAGATGGCCGACGCGCTCGTGGAACTCGAAACACTGATGCCCGAGCAGGTGGACGACATCATAGCGGGCAAGCCCCCCCGGGTGATCGAGACGCCGAACGAGCAGACCGAGGCCGGGGCCGAGGACGCGCAGCAGGCACCGGACACGGACGTGCCGCCGTCCGAAAGCGCCGCTAATCGACGGCGCCCGAAGCCCGGGCCCATCGGCCGGCCGGCCGAGGAGCACTGATCGCCGGCGGTCGTCGGCAACCTTTGCCCTTCGCCCCGTTCCGACGGGGTCTGTATGGGAGTTGAAATGGACAGGGACTACTTCGGAACGGATGGCATTCGAGGCCGGGTAGGCGATACACCGATCACCCCCGACTTCTGCGTCCATCTCGGCTGGGCCGTGGGCAAGGTGCTTGCGTCGAGCGGCGCGCCGCTCGTGGTAATTGGCAAGGACACGCGCATCTCCGGCTACATGATCGAATCGGCGCTGGAGGCGGGACTTGCCTCCGCGGGCGTCGACGTCAATCTGTTCGGGCCCATCCCGACGCCCGCCATCGCCTATCTCACGCGGACCCTTCGGGCCGACGCCGGCATCGTCATCAGCGCCTCGCACAATCCCTTCGAAGACAACGGCATCAAGTTCTTCGATGCCGACGGCAACAAGCTGCCGGACGAGATGGAGGTCGCCATCGAGGCCCAGCTCCGCCAGCCGGTGGTCTCGGTGGGCGCCCAGGAACTCGGCCGTGCCTACCGCGTCGACGATGCGCGGGGCCGCTACATCGAGTTCTGCAAGGGCACCATCGACCGCGGCGTGCACTTTAGGGGTTTGAAGCTGGTCATCGACTGCGCGCACGGTGCCACCTATGCCGTGGCGCCGGGTGTGTTCTCCGAACTCGGCGCCGACGTCACCGTGATCGGCGCCGACCCGGACGGCACCAACATCAACCACGAATGCGGCTCCACGCATCCCGAGACCGTCGCCCGCAAGGTCGTCGAGACCGGTGCCGACGCGGGCATCGCATTCGACGGCGACGGGGACCGGGTGATCATGGTCGACGCCAACGGCGACATCGTCGACGGCGACGAGATGCTCTACGTCATCGCCAAGACGGGCCTGCCCAAGGGTCGCCTCTCCGGCGGCGTGGTGGGCACCGTGATGTCCAACCTGGGATTGGAACGGGCGCTGGAGACCTGCGGCATTCCCTTCGAGCGGGCCGCCGTTGGCGATCGCTACGTCCTCGAGCTGATGCGCGCCCGGGGTTGGCAACTCGGCGGCGAAACCTCCGGCCACCTGGTCTGCCTCGCGCTGACCACGACGGGCGACGGCATCGTCTCGGCCCTGCAGGTTCTGGTTGCGATGGTCGAGAGCGGACGCTCCCTGGCGGAGTTGCGAAACGGCATGCGGAAACTCCCGCAGGCCATGGTCAACGTGCGGATCGAGGATCCCGGCGGCATCGCGGCGAACCCGTTGGTCGACGATGCCATCCGCGGCATCGAAGCCCATCTGAACGGGCGTGGCCGGGTGGTCATTCGCCCCAGCGGCACGGAGCCCGTGGTGCGGGTCATGGTGGAGGGCGAGGACGCCGACGAGGTGAACGAACAGGCGGCCTCCCTCGCGGCGGTGGTGGAACAAGCCAACGGCGGCTGACTTGTCGGGGAGACGGGCGCTCGTCGCCGCAAACTGGAAGATGAACGGCACGGCGCAAGCCGTCGCCGACTATGCCGCCGCATGGGCCGATCCGCCCGCGGGCGTCGACGTCGTGTTCTGTCCTCCTTGGGCTTATCTCGACCGCTTGGCGTCTGCGCTTCGAGGTAGAGGCGTCCGGTTCGGCGTGCAGACCACCGCCGTTGAACCCGCGGGTGCCTTCACCGGCGAACAGGCCGCCGAGATGGCCCGCGACTTGGGCGCCGAGTTCGCCCTGGTCGGGCACTCGGAACGCCGTCGCCTCTACGCCGAGACCGACGCGGTCGTTGCCGCCAAGTTGCTAGCCGCCCAAAGGGCGGGCCTCACGCCGATCATCTGCGTCGGCGAGACACTCGAAGAACGGCGCGGCGGAAACGCGGCCGGCGTCGTACTCGCCCAACTCGACGCCATCGACGCGGGTGCCGGTCCGTCTGCCTGGGAAGACGTCGTGATCGCCTACGAACCGGTTTGGGCAATCGGCACCGGCGAAACCGCCACCCCGGCCCAAGCCCTGGAAATGCACGTCGTCATCCGCGAATACCTGGCGCGTCGGAGTTCAGCGCTTGCCGAAGGCACGCGCGTTGTCTACGGCGGCAGCGTCAATGCGGCGAATGCCGAGGATTTATTCGCGCAGGCGGACATCGACGGCGGTCTGGTTGGCGGCGCATCGCTCGTGGCCGGGGAGTTCGCCAGCATATGCGGCACGGCGGCGAAACCACCCCCCTAATGAGCGGTTGGGGCGTTTTGGTCCGACACCGCTAATGATCGGGGAGATCCGTTTTGCGCGGGCGAGGCGGTTTCAACAACCCTCGATCCTCAACGTTGGCCAAACATCGCTCATAGCGTCCGCCGAGGTCCAAGTGGTTGAACACCTCGAACCACCGCGTCATGTATTCCCTGTCGAAATCCGGCTTGGTCGCCAAGATGGACTCGACATCCGCCGCGTCCTGCGACCTGTCGGCAATCAGTTTCAGGATAACGACATCCTCGACGGCCAACGTCTTGAAGCTCAGCCGCTCGTCATGATCGATTCGATCTGCCCTGGCGATGGCGCCGGTTTCGTAGTCGGTGCCAGACACCATCACGTCGAGCCGGCCCCCTTCGGGGTGCCCTAGGCGAAGCAGGAAGTCCTCGGCCACCGCGAGTGTGGTCCAACCCCGCTGATGCAGCGCATCCTGCACGACGGACAACCCCTTGCCCGCAAGGGCGACCATCACATCGAGGTCGTTTGTCGTGCGAATCGCCTCCCGATGGACGTTGGCAGCCACCGCACCCGCGACCGCCCAGTCGATACCCTCGTGGTCGAGCGCGTCGGCCAGGCTGCCCAGAGCAACGATGTGGGGGTCACACACGCCGGCCAAGAGCCCGATTCCATGCCACCGCCCGCTCGCGGTTGTGCAGGTAGGCTAGGTGTCCGTCCCAATCACCGCCGAGAGGGTCTTCCGTGCCCCAGCCGCACCGCCGGTCGATGGCGCACATCCGCTCTATCATTTCGCCGAACGATTTGGGTCTCGGCTCGATGATCCGGGTCTCGACCATGGCTCTGCCCAAGCGTTCGAAATGAGCGCTGGCCACACGCTGCTGTTCGGTCAAGGTTTCTTCCATGATCGCAGTGCACCCGCAGCATGTCGCACCCGTTGCGCAAGGTACGACGCCACAGGCCGGCTGGCAACAACCGCCTCGAATCTGCGAAAAACAGGTTAAGTTTTCGGATGCCGCCAAGTCCGCCTGAAACCGGCGTCGCGGGACCATCCGGGCGACTCCTCCTCGCTTTTCCGGCGCTTCCGCCGAGGCCGCGTGGCCATCCGGCCCAGTGGCACCGAGCCCGTGGTGCGGGTCATGGTTGAGGACGAGGACGCCGACGAGGTGAACGAGCAGGCGGCATCCGTCGCGTCGGTGGTGGAACAAGCCAACGGCTGACTTGTCTGCGAGACGCGCGCTCGTCGCCGCAAACTGGAAGATGAACGGCACGGCCCAAGCCGTCGCCGACTATGCCGCCGCATGGGCCGATCCGCCCGCGGGCATCGACATCGTGCTCTGGCCTCCTTGGGCCTACCTCGACCGCTTGGCGTCGGCGCTTCGCGGCAGAGGCGTTCGGTTCGGCGTGCAGAACACCGCCGTCGAATCCGCCGGTGCGATCACCGGCGAACAGGTCGCCGAGATGGCCCGCGACTTGGGTGCCGAGTTCGCCATCGTCGGTCATTCGGAACGCCGTCGCCCCACGGCGAAACCGACGCGGTCGTTGTCGCCAAGTTGTTGGCCGCCCAAAGGGCGGGCCTCACACCAATTGTCTGCGTCGGTGAGACACTCGAGGAACGGCGTGGCGGAAACGCCGCCGCCGTCGTACTCGCCCAACTCGACGCCATCCACGCGGATGCCGGATCGTCGCCTGGGAAAACGTCGTGATCGCCTACGAACCGGTGTGGGCAATCGGGACAGGCGAAACCGCCACACCGACCCAAGCCCACGAAATGCACGTCGTCATCCGAGAATCCGAGAATATCTGTCGGGCCGGAGTTCAGAGCTTGCCGAGACGACGCGGATTCTCTACGGCGGCAGCGTCAATGCTACGAACGCCGAGGATCTATTCGTACAGGCCGACATCGACGGCGGCTTGGTCGCTTGGTCGGCGGCGCATCACTCGATGCCGGGGAGTTTTCCAGGACTTGCCGCGCGTCTGCACGATACCCGGTTGTCAATAACTTGCTCCAATCACGGAACACTGCAGAAGGTCGCGGTGCCCTTCGACCCGAGTGTGGCTTCTCTGAAGTCCTGACCAGTCTCCTTGACCCGCCACCCGTCCGGGTCGGTGCCCGTGCCGCGTAGACTCGCTAGCGCTAGCGGTTGCGCGGCGAGATGGCGTTCCAGTCCGTTTCCGAACGCAGATGCCTCGAAAGGTCGGTGTTAGACACGGCCCCTCTCAAAGCAATAGGACGAAGGAGCGTACTACGGGCCGAGGGATCAAGTTCGCTCGTCTACAAAAACCATGCCCTTGGAATCTGGGTCGAATGTTGGCGGAAACTGTGTAGCGCGACTGTAAATGGAGTCGTCAAGCATTGCGGAGTTCAGATGCATGGCACCCCTTAGGTCGGTGCCGCGGAGGTCTGCACCACGCAGGTCGGTATGCAGAAGCCACGCCCCCGAGAGAACAGCACCAGTTAAGTCCGCTCCCCGTGCCTTGACCCCTGTCATGTCTACCGCCTGCCGAGACGAGTCATCAATCTGCAAAGCGGCAGCGTTTAGCTCCCTCAAGTCTGCCCCGTTCAGATTCGCGAGGGCCATCTGTGCGCCCCTCACGTCCGCGCTTACGAGAGCTGCACCCGATAGGTTCGTGGACGCCATGTTCGACCATCGCAGGTCCGACCGGGCTAAATCCGCATTGTCGAGAGCCGACCCCTCGAGGCTCACCCATCGAAGGTCAGCTGCTGCCAAATCGGCATTGCTCAGATCCACTCCGGTGAAGTGCAGCCGGTTCTTACGGGATCTCTCTTGTGGGAGTTCTCGAATCTGTGCGAGCACTTCCTGATCGGAAACCACAGGAAGGGAAGCAGGAGCTTCGTCGTCATCCGCTGTTGATCCCATTTGTCTCTCAACGGTCGGCTGCCGACTGAAGTCTTCAACGGAGTCAACGAGCCCTTTTTTCCGCCTTGGCGACGACGTCGCAATGACTCGTGAAGGGGGAGGGAAGCCGACATGTGCGCTGTCCGAGTTGACCGTCGCTGCGGCCTCGGCACCGGAATCATCGGTTACCGTGGGGGCCGACTCCTTGAACAGCAGGGAGGCGGCAACTACAGCTGAGAACACGAATCCGATTGTCCAAAAAAGAGTTCGTCTATTCACGCTACAGTCCTTAGCTCACCAAGCTGACAACGATCATTAATCGGCCACCGAGTCACAGACTCACGGCGGATAGTCTTCGTATGAATACCAATGTCCGCCGTAGTATCTGCACTGGTCCCGTACGGTATCAGCAATTGTAACTTCACTCGGCCCGCCGGAGGTCCAGCAGGCCGCCTGTCAGTACGAGGCACAGGCCGAACAGGCCGCGAAGCGTCGTGGCGTAGGAGGGAGGGCCGTGGCAACGGAGGAGGCCGAGGGCAGCGATTGGCAAAAGTTACGAGCAGATCAAAGCAGCGTCGTCACCTTGGATGAAGGCGAATCTACCCTGTTGGAGGTTGACATTGGTACCGATGGGGTCTAACGCATCGTGGCGAGCGCCTTGGACGATGGCGATGTAGACCCGAGCCTTAGATTGCTCAAGCGCATC
>JAPPND010000024.1 GCA_028818795.1 Gammaproteobacteria bacterium
TGGCATCCCCCTTCACCAGGCTTCGCCTGGCGCAAGACAAGCCCGTCCCCTACGCATCGCTGCGGCGGACGCTCGTAGGGGCGGGGCTATCGCGCCCGCTAGGGCGCGCCCCCGCCCGTCCCCTCGGTTAAGTCAGCAACCGAGCAGAGCGCAGTAGTCGAATTTGTAAAGCAACGTCGCCCGGATCTCGAAGGCGCCCGGTTCCACGTCGAGACTGACGCCCTGGTCCCGGTATGCGCGCCCCTCGTAGTAGGCGTAGTTGGCACGGACTTGCAGCGTCGTCGAGGTGCCTACGTCGAACTCGACACCGGCGCCAACTTTCAAGCCGAAGTGCTTGCCCTCGTCGCTCCCCGACAAGCCGAGATCAGGCAGGGTCACGCCGATTACGCCCTTGGCATAAGTTGCGCCGACGCTGCCGAAGACCGTGACATCGCCAATATTCCCCAGGATTGGCGTCTCGGCCAGGTTGAACCCGGCGAGCCAGGAGACGTCGGTGACCCAGGAGGTTTCGGCGACCACGTCGACGGCGGTTCCGAGGAGCGTAAGCCGGTCCACGCCAGAGACGCTTTCCGCGCCGTACGAGGCTTCGACCCCTACGAAGAAGTCGCCGGCGTCCCCGTCGCCCGAGCGCATGATGTATTGGCCCACGACCCCGAAGGAAGGCTCAGCATCCGGTTCCACGCTGGTTGATTGAACAAGCAGCGGCACGCTCACGTCGAAACTCCAACCGGGTAGGCCCGCCTGCGCACCGATTCGGAATTCGTCGGCGAGAGGCGCCGGTGCACTGAGAGTACCCAACAGCGCTAGCGCCACGTATTGCTTGTTTGTCACTTCGTCCCCCAAGACGCGTTCGAAATATGGGCGGCCCCCTGTCAAGGCCCAAGCAACACTATACCGCAGCCTCCCCTCGTCCGGCGGCGTTCAGCGCTGGCACTGCGGGCAGTAGACCGTGGCACGGCCCGCCAGGCGGACATCCTTGAGAGTCGTCTCGCAGCGTACGCACGGCTCGCCGCCGCGGCCGTAGACCGCCAGTTCGTGAACGAAATAGCCCGGTCGCCCGTCGGTGGCGGCGAAGTCCCGCAACGTCGTGCCGCCACTTTGGATCGCACTCGCAAGCGTCGCCTTGACTGCATCGACGAGGGCACCGAGGCGAGGCCCGGACACCCGGGCGGCGGCGATGCGAGGCCGAATGCCCGCCAGGAACAGCGCCTCGTTGGCGTAGATGTTCCCAACCCCAACCACCACGCGGGCATCCATCAGGAGCGTCTTGACGGCAAGGCGTCGTCCCCTTGCGCGTTCCTTGAGGTACGTGCCGTTGAAGCTCCCCGACAGCGGTTCCGGCCCCAGTCCTTCGAGCAGCCAATGATTCCCCACCGGGTACGGCTGCCAATGGATGCTGCCAAACCGGCGCGGATCAGTGAGTCTGACCGTCCGGCCATCGTCAAGCACGAAGTCCACGTGGTCGTGCTTGGCGGGCGGTGTCACGGCAGGTACGACGGACAGGTGGCCGGACATCCCCAGGTGGACAATCAGCGCACCGCTCTCCAGCGGCAGCAGCAGGTACTTGGCACGGCGACCGATTCGCCCAATCCGCTGGCCATTGACTTCGGCGGGGACATCGACCGGCCAGCGCAGCGCCCGGTTGCGGACGACGACCCGCACGAGACTCCTTCCCGCCACCGCTGCGTCGAGACCGCGGCGGGTGGTTTCGACTTCGGGAAGTTCCGGCAGACGACGCCCTGCAAGTCAGCGAGCGCTTGGCTCGCTACTTGATCTTGTCTTCGCGGTAGACGACGTGTTTGCGGACGACCGGATCGTACTTCTTGAGCTCGAGCTTGTCGGGCATCGTGCGCCGGTTCTTGGTCGTCGTGTAGTAGTGCCCAGTACCGGCACTGGAGACGAGCTTGATCTTCTCTCGCATGGATTCCCCCGACTAACTATCGCGTGGCGCGCTTGCCGCCCGTTTCCCGCTTCTCGATGTCCGCGAGTACCGCCTCGATTCCCTTCTTGTCGATCACGCGCATGCCGGCCGCGGAGACGCGCAGGCGCACGAAGCGATTCTCGGACGACACCCAGAACCGATGGTGGTGCAGGTTCGGCTCGAACGTCCGGCGCGTCTTGTTGTGCGCGTGCGAGACGTTGTTGCCGCTCATCGGGCGCTTGCCCGTGACTTGACAGACCTTAGACATCGAGAGGCTCGGTTTCCGGGAGCCGCGCTTTATACCAAAGGAGGATCGCCTAGCCAAGCGGTTCGCAACGACGGCGGAGGCACCCTTCGGTTGAAGTGCCCCCCTTCGGACTCCATGATTGCGCTCTTCCATCCGGACGGCAAGCGCATGAACTCCTCGATCCTGTCCTGTCGTTCGGTCACGCTCCTGGTGTTGGCTGCCTCGATTCGGTTCCCGGTCTACGCCGAGGACGCGGATGCGCCGGACCCGGCCGACGGACAAGGCGAAGTCGAGGAGTTGGTCGTGGTCGGGAGTCTCGACAGCCTGCCGGGCGTGGACGTGCGCTCCATCTACGGCTTCGACAAGTCGATCCTCGAGACGCCGCGATCCGCGTCGACCGTCAGCGAGGAGATGATGGACCGCTACAACATGAGCGACATCGACGAGTTGATCGTGGCTGCACCCGGAACGTTCACGCAGTCGTTCTTCGGCGTCGCCGGATCGCTGGACATTCGAGGCACGATCGGCGAGACGTATTTCCGGGGCGTGCGGCGCTTGGACAACCCGGGGAACTACCCCACGCCCATCGGTGCGTCGGATCGGATCGACATCGTCCGCGGGCCTGCCTCGCCAATCCACGGCCCGTCCAAGATCGGCGGCTATCTCAATTTCAACCCGAAGTCGGCGCGAATCGAGGAGACCGGCGAGTTCATCGCCGAGACCACGGGCTCGGTGAGCTTGAATCTCGGCTCCTGGGACAAGCGTGTCGTCAACGGGGAGTTGGGCGGACCGGGCAGGCTGGCCGGCCGGGACTTCGGCTACTGGCTGTACGCTGAACTCGAGGACTCCGGTAGCTATTACCGCAACACCGGCACCGAACAGATGCTCCTGCAGGCGTCCTTCGACATGAACCCCACCGCTACGCTGCACCTGCAGTTCGGGGGCATGTACCACGACTACACCGGCAACCAAGTCGCGGGTTGGAATCGTCTGACCCAGGATCTCATCGACCACGGCACCTACGTGACGGGGAGCCCCGCTTCGCTGGACGGCGACGGCGACGGCCACATTTCCCACCAGGAGTTCGACTTGGACGGCGACGGATTCACGGACTTGAACCCCTTCGCCGCGGGCATCGTCCCCGGCACGTCGGCACCACTCGGGCCCGGTCCCTTTCCGGGGGCATGCAGCATCGGCGAAACGCTGGTGTTCGGCTGCGCGCCCGAGGCGCTGCGACTGCTCGACCCCGGTGTCGCCACTCTCTCCGGGGACCAAGTGGTCGTGGCGCCGGACGACACCCTGGAGAACCAGGTCCTGACGCTCTACTTCGACGCATCGCTGACGACGGCCAACGGCTGGGAGTGGCGCAACCAAGTGTTCTTCGAAACCTACGAGAATCTGAACGAGAACGACTACGGGTTCTCGCAGTTCCACGAAGCATGGGTGTTCGAAGACAAGCTCGTGCTGGCCAAGGAGTTCCTGCGCGGCGAAACCATCACATCGGTGCAGTTCTCACCGTCGCTGCGCTACACGGACTTCCGCCACGGCGACGACTACACCAACGAGTATTTCGACCGCCGCGACCTGACCAAACGTCAGTCGGCGGTAAGCCGCCGGCTGCTCTCCACCGAGATCGACGACGACTACACCGAGTACTACATCGGCGACTACCTGGATCTGGGCCTGGCAGGACTCGTCGACTGGTCGTGGCGGGGCTCAAGCGCGCTCGTAGGAGTGCGCTACGACGCCATCGCCATGGCCAGCCGCCAGCCCGTGGAGAAACTCCTGCTCGCGAGTTCGAAAAACTTCTGCCTGGACGAATCCTGCATCGACATCGAGGCCGACGACGACGTCGGAGGGCTCTCATGGACGGCGAGCTTGAGCTACTCGTCGGACAGGGGATTCGTTCCCTACGTCACCATGTCCCGGCAATCCACCGTCATCGCCGGCCAAGGCGCCGAGATCGCTACCGCCAGCATCGCCAACGGCCAGGCGTTCGACGTGTCCAAACTCACTGAGTTCGGTCTGAAGGGAAGCCTGCTCGATGGATCGCTCTACTTCGCCTTGGCAGTCTACGAGCAGGAACGGACGGACTACGCAGCCCAGCAGACAGTCACCAACCAGGCCAGCCGAACCGAAGGCGCCGAGTTTGAAGTTCGTTGGGCCGTGAACGAGAACCTGCTCCTGACCTTCGGCCAATCGCGCATCGAAGTCGTGAACCTCAACACCCTGGAGTCGGGCGCCCGGTTCAGCTTCATCGGGGCCGACGACGTGCCGGGAATTCCTGCGGCCGCCCTTTACGGCGGCACGCTCGGCGGTGACGTCATTCGTCCCGGCGAACGCGGCGCACGCCGTGCGGGGATGCCTGAGACCATCTATTCGCTGACCGGAACCTACGACTTCGGCAACGGACTCGCAGTGACCGGCAGCCTGGTCGACGTCGCCGAGGCCCACTCCGGGTACTCGAACTCCGTGCTGCTGCCAGCCTATACCCTCGTCAATGTCGGACTAGGCTACGAAGGGGACGCGTTCTCGTTCAGCGTGATTGCCAAGAACGTCACCGACGAACGCTACTTCAGGTCGAACTTCCCCAACCTGTTCGGCGGTGTGGTCGTTCTGCCGGAGTTGCCCCAGCACTACGCCGCCCGCATCCGGTACAACTGGTAGCCGGAGGGGCCGCAAACGGTCAGAACGTCCATAGGAGACTGACGCCCAGGCCGACTTCGCTCGCCTCGATCCGGGTGGGGACGCTAACGCCCAGATCGTCGAACAGCACCAGCTGGTCGGTGCTGCCGTGGGCGACCTAGCGCAGCTCGGCGCGGACCACGAGGCTGGCTAGGGGCTGTTCGACTCCCGCACCGAAAGACCAGGCATTGAAGTTCTCGTCGAAGAATTCGCTGCCGGTCTGGAACTGGGCCGGCTCGCAAAGCGTGTCGGCCAGCAGGCAACCGAAATACTACCTCGAGAAATCCGCCTGCACTCGCCGGATGCCGACCAAGACGTAGCCTGTCGTGTCGATGAGCGGCATCTCGCCCCCGACCCGAACGGTCAACCCGTAGCTCCTGTCCTTGGCGAGTTCCCAGTCTTCTGGCCAGTTCTCGCCGACCTGGTTGCGTTGGGGGGTCGTGCCGACCCCTTCCAAGTGTCCCGAAACCGTCCCCTGGTGCGTCATCCAGTCAGCTTCGATGCCGTAGAACAGGACGCCGACCGAACCCCGGTAGCCGACCAGGACGCCGCCCTCGTAGGTCATGCCGTCTGCCGAGTCCTCCGCGTGCAGCCGCTGGCCAGCGAAGAGCATGGACGCATTGTGGGCCAGGGTGTTGTCGACGGTCTTGTCGTAGGTGGCGTCGTAGCGAGCACCGACGACGGTGATGCCCAGGTAAACGCCATCCTCGGCCAGCGCCGTTGGCGCGATCAACGCAACAAGCACAACCCCGGCCAGCGCGTGGCGGAGTCCATCCCGTTGCACATCAGCCTCCGTATGTCGACGCGGCGCGCCTACCTTACACAATCGGGCTGGAAGTCGTCACAGCATTCCACGTTCCGCCATGGACACCTTGCGCAGGCCGGCGACGACGACGTGGTCGAGCAGCCGGACGTCAATCTCGTTCAGCACGCTGTTGAGACGCTCGGTGAGTTCTCGGTCGCTGGGACTCGGCTCGGCACTTCCCGATGGATGGTTGTGGAACAACACGACGGCTGCGGCGTTGTGGCGCAGGCAGCACTTGGCAACCTCGCGCGGATAGACCATCGTCCGGTCGATGGAGCCGAGGAAAATGTCTTCCACGCCGAGCAGTCGATGCCGGGTGTCGAGCAGCAATGCGCCGAAGACTTCCCGCTCCTCGCCAGCCAGGTGCATGCCGAGGTAGCGCCGAACTTCGTCCGAACTCGACACCACGGGCGCGTTCTTCATCTTTGCCATCTCGGCGCGCTCGAGCAATTCGCGAATCGCCAGGAGCGCGGCGACCTTCGCATCGCCCAAACCCGGTACCGCGAGCAGCGACTCCGCGGAACTCGACAGCACGCCGAGTACACCGCCGAAGCGGTCCAATAGCATGCGCGCCAGGTACACCGCGTCCGCCTTGCCGTTGCCGGTGCGGAGTACGAGCGCAAGGAGTTCCGCATCGGTCAGGCAGTTCGGCCCCGCCAGGAGCAAACGCTCGCGGGGCCGTTCAGCGACGGCGAATTCGACGATGGCGGCCGCTTCTGCCATGTGTCCTGCGCAACGCTCCTAAACCGAACCTTCGAGACCGCGCGTGGTATCGTAGGTGCCTAGCTACCACGCCCTGCGGCGACGGCGCGACGGGTGTCGCGTTGCAGTCGCGCCACGACCATGCGAACCGACAACCACGCCAAGCGCATCCTACTGGGCATCAGCGGCGGCATCGCTGCGTACAAAGCCCCGTTGGTTGTGAGAAAACTGCGCAACCTGGGCGCAGACGTTGTCCCTGTCTTGACGCAGAATGCGACCCGATTCGTCACCGAGACGGCTCTGCAGGCAGTGGCCGACAACCGTCCCCGAACCGATCTCTGGGATGCCGAAGCCGAGGCGGCGATGGGGCACATCGAGTTGGCCCGTTGGGCGGATGCCGTGGTGATCGCGCCGGCCACCGCGAACGTCATCGCGCGGTTGGCCCACGGCATTGCCGACGATCTGTTGACGACGTTGTACCTGGCCACCACCGCACCGGTCTTTGTCGCCCCCGCGATGAACGTCAGGATGTGGGAACACGTCGCGACCCAGCGCAATCTAGAGCGTCTGCGCGACGACGGTGTCACGGTCCTCGGGCCAGCTGACGGCGAACAGGCTTGCGGCGAGTTCGGCCCGGGACGAATGATCGAACCGGACGAGATCGCCGAGAAGGTGACGGCGGCGATCAGCACCCGGGTCCTCGACGGGACCAGGGTGCTCATCACAGCGGGACCGACCCGGGAGTTCCTCGACCCGGTGCGGTTCATCAGCAACCGCAGTTCGGGTCGGCAGGGATTCGCACTTGCCGAAGCCGCACGCGATGCCGGGGCCGAGGTCACCCTGGTGGCCGGT
Organism: Gammaproteobacteria bacterium; assembly: GCA_028818795.1. Classification (GTDB taxonomy): domain Bacteria; phylum Pseudomonadota; class Gammaproteobacteria; order Pseudomonadales; family Azotimanducaceae; genus VXYL01. The sequence continues at coordinate 7,213 of JAPPND010000024.1, forward strand.
CCGGTACACCTATCCACGCCAACGGGTATCGAACGCATCGACGTGGTTAGCGCCCAGGAAATGAAGGACGCGGTAACCCAGCGCGCGCCGGACGCCGATATCTTCGTCTCCGTGGCCGCGGTGGCGGACTACCGTCCGCACACGGTCCATGACCAGAAGCTCAAGAAGTCGCAGCAGCCCTCGACCGACTTCCGCGTTGCATTGAAGGAGAACGAGGACATCGTCGGATCCATTGCCGGTGTCGAACCGCGCCCCTTCGTGGTCGGCTTTGCGGCCGAAACCGAAAATCCCTTGGAGCACGCGCGCGAGAAACGTCGCCGCAAATGCATGGACGCCATCGTGGTCAACGACGTCTCCGACGCCGCCATCGGTTTCGACAGCAGCGACAACGCCGTGACGCTGATCCACGCTGGCGGCGAGATGGGGCTGCCAAAGATGCGCAAAGGCGCCATCGCGCGTCGCCTGGTCGACGAGATCGCCACGCTCTACGCTTCCGCCGGCCGCGGCTCGTAAAAATGTCCGGAGGAAACGCCGATCGCCCGGGCACCGACACCAATGGGGATCGTCTCTCGCCGAGTCCCGAGATCTTCCGCGCGTACGACATTCGGGGCATCGTCGGCGAAACCCTGACCCTCGACGCGGTGTACGGGATCGGGCGCGCGTTCGCCACCCTGGCGCGCGGGATCGGCCAACGCCGCGCCGTCGTCGGGGGCGACGGCCGCCACAGCACGGATACGCTGCGTCGCGGGATAGTCTGCGGGCTTTGCGACGGCGGCGTCGACGTCGTCGACATCGGCGTGGTGCCCACGCCGCTTCTGTACTACGCCACGCATGTGCTCGAAACGGGGACCGGTGTGATGATCACCGGTTCGCACAACCCGGCCGAGTACAACGGTCTGAAGATGGTACTCGGCGGCAGGACACTCGCCGGCGATGCCATCCAACGGCTGCGGGCACTCGTCGAAACGCCTCGATTCTCCACGGGCGAGGGTCAGTTCGAGAACTTGGACCTAGTCGACCGGTATATCGCCGAGGTGGTGACCGGCACGGGCATCGACCGATCGCTAAAGGTCGTCGTCGATTGCGGCAACGGCGTCGCCGGCCTCGTCGGCCCAGGGCTGTTGGCGAGGATGGGGTGCGAAGTCGTCCCGCTCTATGCAGAGGTGGACGGCGACTTCCCGAACCACCACCCCGACCCGGCCGACGCGGCGAACATGGCCGATTTGATTGCCGCGGTCGACCGAACCGGCGCCGACCTCGGACTCGCGTTCGACGGAGATGCCGACCGGCTGGGCGTGGTCACCGAACGTGGCGAGATCGTCTGGCCCGATCGATTGATGATGCTGCTGAGCCGGGCCGTGGTCTCGGACAATCCCGGCGCGACGGTGATCTTCGACGTCAAATGCAGCCGCCACCTGGGCGCCGTCGTGAGCGAGGCGGGTGGTTGTCCGATCATGTGGAAGACCGGGCACTCTCATATCAAGGCGAAGATCCTCGAGTCGGGCGCCGTGCTCGGCGGCGAGTTCTCCGGTCACATCTGTTTCGCCGATCGCTGGTACGGATTCGACGACGCCCTCTACTGCGCGGCTCGTCTCGTCGGGCTCCTGTCATCCGAACCGCGCCCGGCAAGCGCCGTGTTCGCGGACTTCCCGGCCGCCCTGGCGACCCCGGAGATCAGGGTTCCGACGACCGAACAGCGGAAATTCGACGTGATCGATGAGCTTGCCGGGAGCGCGGTGTTCGATACCGAGGCCGCCGAGGTCACCACCATCGACGGCATCCGGGTGGACTATCCCGACGGGTGGGGCTTGCTGCGCGCCTCCAACACTTCTCCGATGCTCAGTCTCCGCTTCGAGGCGGACCACGATCAAGCGCTAGACCGAATCCAGACGATATTCGACACCGCGCTGGTCGGAGTCGACCCGTCGCTCTCAATCCGCAACCGGACATGAGCAACGGCGCCCAGAACACCGCCTGCGTGCTCATCGAGGCACTGCCGTACATCCGCGACTTCGCGGGCGCCACCATCGTCGTCAAGTACGGCGGCAACGCGATGGTCGACGAGGAGTGCAAGCGCGCGTTCGCACGGGATGTCGTGCTCATGAAGCTCGTCGGCATGAACCCCATCGTCGTGCACGGCGGCGGCCCCCAGATCGGCGATCTTCTCGACCGGCTGAACATTCCGACCAAGTTCGTCGACGGCATGCGGGTCACGGATGCGGCCACCATGGACGTCGTCCAGATGGTCCTCGGCGGACTGGTCAACAAGGATATCGTTTCGCTGCTGAACACCGCGGGCGGCCGCGCGGTGGGCATCACCGGCCAGGATGCGGACCTGATCCGGGCCCGCAAGCTCACGCCGAAGCGGGCGCAAGGCATCGACGACGCGCCGGAGATCATAGACATAGGCCACGTCGGCGAGGTCGCCGAGGTGGACAGCGATGTTCTCGATACCCTGGTTGAGCGAGGCTTCATCCCCGTCATCGCGCCGGTCGGAATCGGTGGCGACGGCGAGTCCTACAACATCAACGCGGATCTAGTAGCCGGCGCCGTGGCGACGCATCTTGCGGCCGAGAAGCTGATCCTGCTAACCAACACCCGCGGCATTCTCGACCCGGACGGCGATACCCTGACCGGCCTTTCACCAAGCGATGCCGAGCGGCTTATCTCCAATGGCACCGTCGACGGCGGCATGCTGCCCAAGGTCGAGTGCGCACTCTCCGCCGTCGCCGGCGGCGTCGCGGCCGCACACATTATCGACGGTCGCGTGCCGCACGCGCTGCTGCTCGAGATCCTGACCGACGGTGGAGTGGGCACGTTGATAAAGACGCCACGGGAACCGCAGCCCTAGAGAGCGAGGGACGATAACGGATGGCAGACCGGTCGCCGCGACCGAATAGACGCGAACAGATTCTCCAAGCCTTCGCGGCAATGCTCGAAACGCACCCTGGGTCGCGGATCACCACCGCGGCGCTGGCCAAGCACATCGGCGTCTCCGAAGCCGCTCTCTACCGGCACTTTCCCAGCAAGGCCAAGATGATCGACGGGCTGATCGCGTACGCGGAGGCCGCCATTTTCGACCGGATCGGCCAGATCGTCGACGAACACCGCGACCCCGAGCCCCGCTGCGCCGCGGTGCTAACCCTCCTCCTCGCTTTCTGCGAACGGAATCCGGGCTTCGCCCGCCTGTTCGCCGGCGACGCCCTCCAAGGCGAGACCGACCGGCTGCGGCAACGTATGCGCCAGTTCTACGACCGTATCGAGACGCAACTGCGCCAAATCATCCGCGAGGCCTACGCCACCCGCCCGACCGCGCCACCTCTTTCTACCGCGGGGGCGGCCAACCTGCTCCTGGCCAGCGCGGAGGGTCGGATCAGCCAGTTCGTGCGGAGCGAGTTCAAGGTTCAGCCCACCGACGGCTGGACAAACCAGTGGCAGGTGCTGGCGCGAGCTTTGTTCTAGGATTGTCTTGAGCGAACGGCGTGCGTAGGGGACACCCTTGCGGTGTCCCGTCACGGGCGACCGCGCGCCCCTGGCGCGTTAGGGTCGCCCCCACGGACCCCTCGAATTCGGTTGCGGGCCCGATGGGCCAACAGACGTTTCCGCTCGTTCTCGAAACCCCCATCGGACGCCAGGAACGCGATCACGTCGTCAAGGTTCGCGACGCATCGAACCGGCACTTGGAGGTCTCTTTCCAACGCGGCAACCGCCGTTTCGCCACTGTCGGTTGACGGCTCCTGCCGGTCCAGGGCAAGTACGATGCCGACCACTTCGCCGCCGGCGGCCGCGATGGTCTCGTGCGCATCCCGCTTGGCCGCACCATCCGTGACCACGTCGTCCACGATCACGACCCGTGACCCGGCCATCGACGCGCCGACCAGCATGCCGCCCTCCCCATGGGTCTTGGCTTCCTTGCGATTGAACGCGGCACCGATGTTGACGCCATGGTCCCTCGCCAACGCGACGGCAACCGAGACGGCAATGGGAATGCCCTTGTAGGCGGGCCCGAACAAGACGTCCGGTTGGACCGGCAGGTGTACGACCTCGTTCGAGTACGCCTTGCCCACCAAGTCGTGGCCCGCACCGTCCGCGACGGCGCCGAGGTTGAAGAAATAGGGACTCTTACGACCCGATTTAAGGACGAAGTCGCCGAACAGCAGGGCGTCGCGTTCCAGCATCGCCCGGATGAAGCCCTCCGTCGTGCATCCCCGCCCGCCCGTCATTCGGCGAGCGCCTGGCGCTGGGCTTCGAACAGGGTGCGGATACCCCCCTCGGCAAGTCCAAGCAACTCGTCGAGTTGTCCCCGGCCGAAGGCTCCGTTCTCCGCCGTGCCCTGGATCTCGATGAATCCGCGTCCGTCCATCATGACCACGTTCATGTCCGTCTCGGCCCGGGAGTCCTCCGCGTAGTCGAGATCGAGGACGCAGCAACCTCGGTAGATGCCCACCGACACCGAGGCCACGAGACCGACGAGGGAGGCAGGCGCGACCTTCCCCAAGGCATCGGCAAGCGCCACGCAGGCACCCGTGATCGACGCCGTACGGGTGCCCCCGTCGGCTTGCAGGACATCGCAGTCGATCTTGACGGTGCGTTCACCGAGGCGCTTGGTGTCCACGGCAGCGCGGAGCGAGCGGCCGATCAGACGCTGGATCTCCACGCTTCGACCGCCTTGCTTGCCGCGGGTGGCTTCCCGGTCGGAACGCGTGTGGGTGGACGCGGGAAGCATGCCGTACTCCGCCGTGACCCAGCCTCGGCCCTGTCCGCGCAGGAACGAAGGAACCCCGGTCTCGACGCTGGCCGTGCAAACCACCCTCGTGTCGCCGAATTCGACCAGTACCGAGCCCGCTGCGTGCTTGGTGAAACCTCTGTGGAGGGCTACCGATCGGAGCTCGTCCGCCGTTCGGCCGCTCGGCCGGGCTACATCCATGGTGTTGGCAGCATTGCGTCTTCCCCGCGCCGATTATAATGGCTCCATGGTGGCCAGCATGACCGCATTCGGACGCGCCCAAGGCGACTTGGTCGACTGGGAAATCCGGTCGGTCAACCACCGCTACCTTGAGATTTCGTTCCGCCTGCCCGAAGCATTCCGGGACATGGAGCCGGGGCTGCGCGAACTCGTCGCGGGCCGATTGCGTCGCGGCAAGATCGACGCCACGTTGCGAATCGCCAACCAAGCCGGCGTTTCGCCGCGCCTGAACGAGGAGGCCCTCGACGGACTGGTCGCCGCGGTGGAGGACATCCGCCGCCGCGTCCCGTCCGCGGGTACCATCGACCCCGTCGAGGTGCTCCGGTTTCCAGGCGTTGTCCGGGACGATGAAGACAATCTCTCCCGCTTCAAGGCCGCGGCACAAAGGGGTTTCCGCGCCGCCATCGAGGATCTCGTCGACCACCGAAACAGCGAGGGGGCCAGGCTCGACGGTATCCTGCGAGAGCGATTGGCCATTCTGGAACAGGGAGCGGCTGCCATCCGCGAGTTGGCCGCCGACCACGGGAAGGTTCTACGCGACCGATTGCGCGGCCGGGTTCGGGAACTGGTCGATCAAGTTGATGGCGAACGCCTCGAACAGGAAGTCGCCCTTCTGGTGCAAAAGGCCGACGTTACCGAGGAGTTGGACCGGCTGGACGTCCACATCGCTGAGACACGCGGCAGCCTGGAAGCCGAAGGGCCCTGTGGCCGACGTCTCGATTTCCTGATGCAGGAACTGAACCGGGAGGCAAATACGCTCGCGGCCAAGTCGGTTCTCCCGCAAGCGGCGCGCATCGCGGTGGATCTCAAGGTCACCATCGAGCAGATGCGCGAGCAGGCGCAGAACGTCGAGTGAGCAGCCCCGACTCTCGGGCCCGTCGCGGCCACCTTTTCGTCCTGGCCGCACCCTCCGGGGCCGGCAAGACGACCTTGATCGAGAAGCTGATGCGCCGAGATCCGTCGCTGGTCGTTTCGGTGTCGCACACCACCCGTCCCAAGCGGGCTTCGGAAACCGACGGGGTCCACTACCACTTTGTGGACGAGGCTGCGTTTGCCTCGCTGCGCGACGCCGACGAGTTCCTGGAGTGGGCCCGGGTGTTCGACCACGCCTACGGCACGTCGCGCGATACCGTGGTCGCGAAACTAGCGACCGGTCACGACGTGATCCTGGAAATCGACTGGCAGGGCGCCGCGCAGATCCGTCGGCGCCACCCGGACGCAGTGTCCATCTTCGTCCTGCCGCCGTCCCAGGCAGCACTCATCGAGCGCCTCAATACCCGGGGCCAGGACCGCCCCGAAGTCATCGCCAAACGCCTCCAGCAGGCCGTCGACGACATGTCCCATCACGATGAGTTCGACTACCTCGTGGTGAACGATGACTTCGATGAAGCGGTCCTAAGACTTAGGCGAATCGTGCACGCCACCCGCGCGGGAGAACGACTACCGAAAGAGGACCATACAGCGCTGCTGGGCGAACTGTTGCGTACGCCCCCCAAGACCAACAGAAGTGAGGATCGGGCGGCACAGCGCTGGTAAATCCCTGTAACATTATGTAACTGCCGATACAGACGCCGTTCGTTGGAGAGAGCATGGCCCGCGTTACTGTTGAAGACTGCCTTGAACATGTCGACAACCGCTTCGAACTCGTAATGCGTGCCACGCGGCGGGCGCGGCAGATGCACCAAGGCGTCGAACCCCTCGTTGAAGACGGAAACGACAAGCCGACGGTCATCGCGTTGCGCGAAATCGCCGAAGGCTTGATCACCGACGAGGTATTGGACGCCGCCGAGATCCCCATCGAGGACGAAGAAGAACTGCAACATCCCTTTGGCGGCCTAGGAGATGACCGAGCAGACGATTTTTGAGCTTCGTCAGCGATTCGCTGATGACGACCCGCCCCTTTCCGGTATCGCCACCCCCGCGTTAGCCGATCCCGTCGCTGCCGAACCGGAAACCGGCAAGCGCGAAACTCGCCCCGAACGCAAGACCGGTTCGTACTTCCAGAACCAACTCCGCGCCCAAGCAACGGCGCCCGAAGTCGCCGTCCCCGTCGATGTCGAGGAATTGCTGAAGACGCTCCTCGAGTACCTGCCGAAAAAGGAGGTCGAAGCCGTACGGCGAGCGTATCGATTCGCCGAGAGCGCCCACGCCGGCCAGTTTCGCCGCACCGGCCACCAGTACATCACGCATCCCCTCGCCGTCGCCGCCATCCTCGCCGCGATGCGCATGGACCACCAATCGATCATGGCGGCGGTCATGCACGACGTGCTCGAGGACACCGGCGTATCCAAGGCATCGCTTGCCGCATCGTTCGGTGCCGAGGTGGCGGAAATCGTCGACGGCGTCTCCAAGCTGTCCACCATCTTCAATTCCCGGGCCGAGGCCCAGGCGGAGAACTTCCAGAAGATGGCCATGGCAACGGCCCGCGACCTGCGCGTCATCCTGGTGAAACTCGCCGACCGCCTGCACAACATGCGCACGATCGGCGTCATGCCCTTGGACAAGCGCAAACGAACGGCTCGCGAGACCCTCGACTTCTACGCACCGATAGCGAATCGACTCGGCATGAATACCGTTCGGGTCGAATTCGAGGAGCTGGCCTTCCAGGCGCTCTACCCGCTACGCGCCGACCGCATCCGCCGAGCCGTCGAGTCGGCGCACGGACGCCGCAAGGGAATGATGGAGCAGCTAAAGCGCTCCATTCAGGCCAGTCTTCGGCGCGAGGGTATCGACGCCGACGTCGTGGGTCGCCAGAAGCACCTCTATTCCATCTACCGGAAGATGAAGACGCAGCACAAGTCGTTCGTCGACATCATGGATGTGTTCGGGTTTCGGATAATCGTCGACCGAGTGGACACCTGCTACCGCTCCCTCGGCGTGGTCCACAATCTCTACAAGCCCGTGCTCAGCCGCTTCAAGGACTACATCGCCATCCCCAAGGCCAACGGCTACCAGTCGCTTCACACCGCGCTGGTCGGCATGCACGGCGTACTCATCGAGGTGCAGATCCGGACCCGACAGATGGACACCCTGGCCGAGAAGGGAATCGCCGGGCATTGGCTCTACAAGAACGATCTGGCGGCCGAAGGCAGCCATGTTCGAGCCCGGCAGTGGGTGGCGGGGCTGCTCGATCTCCAACAGCGCGCCGGCAATTCGCTAGAGTTCATCGAGAGCCTGAAGATCGACCTGTTTCCGGACGAGGTCTACGTCTTTACGCCCATGGGCGAAATCATGGAACTGCCCCGAGGCGCTTGTCCAATCGACTTCGCCTATTCGATCCATACCGACATTGGCAACCACTGCGTCGCCTGCCGGATCGATCGCAGCCTGGCACCGCTTTCCGCCCCGCTCGAGTCGGGCCAGACCGTGGAAATCATCACCGCCATGGAAGCCCGGCCTAGCCCCGACTGGCTGACATTCACGGTTTCGAGCCGCGCCCGGGCGGCGATCCGCCAGGCGCTCAAGGTTCAGCAGCGCTCGGAATCGGTCCGCTTGGGGCGTTCGCTGCTCGACCGTTCCCTCGGTCACGCCAATACATCGATCAAGGCCCTTGATTTCCGTCGGCTGCGCTCGGTGTTCCGGGAATTCGGTGTGCGCAAGCTCGATGACCTGCTCGCCGAGATCGGCATCGGGAACCTCATGGCCTACGCCGTGGCACAACGCCTGATGGCCGCCGACAACCCGGACTACGAGGCGGTCGACATCGAACGCGGCGGTCCGGTGGCCATTCGCGGTGGCGAGGGGCTGGTCATCACCTACGCGCGCTGCTGCGGGCCGGTGCCCGGCGACCATGTCGTCGGACATATGACGCCGGGCAAGGGGTTGGTCGTACACGTCGAGACCTGCAACAACGTCGCCGAACTGCGCCGGCGAAGCCCCCGGGAGATCATCCCGTCGCGGTGGTCGAGCCCGACGCAAGGCGAGTTCGAAACCACCCTTGACGTCGGCGTGAACCGTCAGAAAGGGGTCGTTGCCGAACTTGCCAATGCGGTGAACGCCGCCGACGCCGGCATCAACAACATCACCGTGGACGAGCGAACGGCGGAACTGTCGCGCCTTCGTCTCGAAGTCTCGGTACGCGACAAGGAACACCTCGAACGGGTCCGGCAGCGCCTGCTGGCCGTGGCGGCCGTCCAGTCCGTCGATCGTCCCGTCGCCCCCGAACGTCACGTCGAGGACGATTGAGAGCCGTCGTGCTCAGATTCCGAACTAATCTGACAATGCTGACATCGTCTCGGAAGCCACCGACGCAAGGCAAATGGGGGAGTGCCGCCTGGGAAACAGGAACATAGGCATGGTTCCCGTCAACGTGTCGTGTGCAACTCGCTGCCTCGTTACTTCGGGAGCGGTACACTAGTGCCTCGACGAGCCGTACACACGGATGCAGCCCCGCAGGCGATCGGCACCTACTCCCAAGCCCTTGTCGTTGACCGCACGGCCTACCTCTCCGGCCAGATTCCACTCGATCCGGAATCCATGCAGATCGTCGCCGGGGGGATACGCCGCGAAGTCGAGCAGGTGCTTGCCAATCTCGCCGCCGTGGCGGTCGCGACCGGCGGCAGCCTCAAGGATGTCGTCAAGCTCACCGTCTATCTCACGGACTTGAACGACTTCGAGACCGTGAACCAGGTCATGGCCGGCGAGTTCGACGAACCCTATCCCGCCCGAGCCGCCGTCCAGGTCGCGGCATTGCCGCGAGGCGCGCGGGTAGAGATCGACGCGGTGCTGATACTGCCCGGCTGATGACCGCGCCCAGCGGCGAACAGCCCACCATCGCTCCCGTGACCGACCTGCCGGGCGTGGGCCCCGGTACCGCGGAGAAGCTTGAACGACTCGGCATCACGACACTAGGCGACCTGTTACTGCACCTCCCCTATCGCTACCAGGACAGGACGCGATCCGTACCCTTCGACGAGTTGGCACCCGGCACGGAATGCCTGGTCACCGGCAAGATCATGGCGTCGAGCATCAGCTACGGTAGACGACGGTCGCTACTCACCCGGCTTGGGGACGGGCACGGCACGCTGACCATCCGGCTGTTCCACTTCTCGCGCGGCCAGGAACAGTCAATGCAGCCGGGTAGCTGGATGCGATGTTTCGGCGACGTCCGCATCGGCCCGAACGGGCTGGAGATGGTTCACCCCGAATACCGTTTGCACCGCGCCGAACCGCCGCCAGCACGGGCCGAACTAACGCCCGTCTATCCAGCCACGCTCGGACTGACATCGGGACGGATTCGAAAGTGGGTGGGCGCCGCGCTCGAGCGTTGCGAAGACGCCCTCGCCAGCACGCTGCCCAACATGGAGTTCGCCGACCTCATGAAGGCGATTCAGTTCCTCCACGCCCCGAGCAACGACCAGGACCGGATCAATGCCGCCCGGGAACGCGTCGTTCTCGACGAACTCACCGGTCACTACCTGGTCATGAAGCGGCGCCAAGCTCTCCTGAAACGCCAGTCCACCATCGCACTGCCCTCCGGGCCGAAACTCGGGCGGCAATTGCTCAAGCAACTCGGATTCCGCCTGACACGAGCCCAAGCGAAGACAACCGGGGAAGTGCTGGAGGATCTGGCGAAGGAGCGGCCCATGATGCGCCTGCTGCAAGGCGACGTCGGCTCGGGCAAGACGGTGGTTGCCGCCTTCGCCGCGACCCGAGCCGCCGAGCGAGGCTGCCAGACCGCCATCATGGCCCCCACCGAGATTCTCGCCGAACAACACTTCGAGACGATGAGCGCCTGGCTGGCACCGCTCGGCATCGACGTGGGATTGCTCACCGGCCGGCAAAGCGCCCCCGAACGGCGAACGCGGCTGGAAGCTATACGGGAGGGCCAGGATCTTGTCGCCGTGGGCACCCACGCCCTGTTCCAGGCCGGCGTGGAGTTCCGGCAACTGGCGCTGGCGATCATCGATGAACAGCACCGCTTCGGCGTGCACCAACGAATGCAGTTGCGCGACAAGGGCCGCCTGCCGCACCAATTGGTGATGACCGCGACACCGATTCCGCGCACCCTGACGATGGCGCTGTACGCGGACATGGACGTATCCACCATCGACGAACTGCCGCCCGGACGGCTGCCGGTGCACACGCACGGGGCAGCCATGTCCCGGCGGGGCGAGGTGATCGACCGGGTCCGCGACTGGTGCGAGAGGGGCCGGCAGGGCTACTGGGTCTGCACGACCATCGAGGAGGACGAGGAGAACGAACTGAACGCCGCCGAGTCCGTGCACGCGGAACTCGCCGCCCAAATGCCCCGCCTGCGCGTCGGTCTCGTCCACGGTCGGCTGCCGCAGGCGGAGAAGAACGCCGTGATGGCCCAATTCAAGGCCGGCGAGATCGACGTCCTGGTCGCCACGACGGTGATCGAAGTGGGCGTCGATGTATCAAACGCCTCCGTCATGGTGATCGACAACGCCGAGCGGCTCGGCCTCGCCCAGCTACATCAGCTTCGCGGCCGCGTGGGCCGGGGTTCAGCCCAGGCGACGTGCATCCTGCTCTACGAGGCGCCGCTCAGTGCCGTCGCCCGCGAACGCCTAGCGGTCATGCGCGACACCAACGACGGCTTCAAGATCGCCGAAAAGGACCTGGAACTACGTGGTCCCGGCGACATTCTCGGCACCCGGCAGACCGGCGAAGAGACCTTCAAGCTCGCCGACCTCGGCATCGACCGCCACCTGTTGCCGCGCGCCGTGGAGTTGGGCAACCGCCTGCTTGCCGAGGACGAAACCACGGCGCAGACGATCATCGACACCTGGGGACGGCGCGACGCGGAGTACGCGAGCGTATGACCCCGGTCGGACTTGACGCACGGCGTGAACTACGGCGAGAGATTTACCACGGCTGTTTCGTGGAGTATGGTTGAGAGCGTGTCTCGTCGGCGGTATGGCGATTGGCAGAATCGACTGGCGATGCGCCGACCCCACCACTGACCGTCACAACCTCAGGAGCCGGTCGGTCGCGGCGAGCACGGGGCAGAATCGAAGGCGTCCACAGGGTGGCTCGGGCTCTCAAGGAGCGCACCCGACAAGCCGAACGACCGTAGACGTATTGACGGACCAGGCAGCAACTCAGCACTGTCTTCGCGGGACAAGGAAGATAGAGATGACGGCGACGGCTAGCTCCGAAGAGCAACCAAGCACAGACACTCGCCCATCGGGAACATGCCGTCGAGCATTCGACGAGTACCGCCAAGGTGTCAGGCTATCGCCTCTTCTCATCGACGGCGACGCGCTGGCTGTGCTGACCGAGTTCCCGAAGGAGTCCGTCGACTGCGCAATGACCTCACCACCCTATTGGCAAAAACGGGAATACGACAATGGCGGACTGGGACTCGAGGCCGACTATCGGGACTACGTGGGCGGATTGGCGGCGATCTGCCGCGAGTTGCACCGGGTCCTCAAGCCCGAGGGCTCGTTCTGGCTGAACATCGGAGACAGCTACGAGCGCAAGGCGCTGATGGGAATCCCGTGGCGCGTTGCGTTTGCGTTGACGGATCAGCAAGGCTGGATCCTGCGCAACAGCGTGATCTGGAACAAGGTCAAGAGCGGGATGGACAACACGCGGGATCGGCTCGGCAACGTGCACGAGCACGTATTCCATTTCGTCAAGCGAGCGAAGAGCTACTACTACGACCTCGATGCGATTAGATCCAAGCCGAGGAAGGCGAAGGTCGTGAACGGAGCGGTGGTGTCGGCGACCGGGGTTTCCGGGGTGAGGTACCGGAGGCAGATCGAACTATCCACGGCACTGACTTCGGAAGAGAAAATCCGGGGCCTACAATCCTTGGAGGCCATGCTGAGCGAGGTCGGGGAAGGTCGCATCTCCGACTTCAGGATGGTCATCCGAGGACAGCAACGGGCCACTCACTCGGACAGCGAAACCGTGTCGGGACGCGCCAAGGAACTACGCGACAAGGGCTTCTATTTCCTGAGATACCACCCGAACGGAAGTAAGCCGAGCGATGTATGGGACATAATCCCGGAAGACACCCAGCGCAGGAAGGCGCACTTCGCACCCTATCCGGTGGATCTGTGCCGGATTCCCATCTTGGCGACATGCCCTCCCGGTGGCATCGTGCTCGACCCGTTCTGCGGTACAGGAACCACGCTTGTCGCAGCGCGGGATCTTGGCAGAAAGTCGGTCGGTATAGACATCTCCCCGCGCTACTTGGCCCAAGCCCATGATCGGTCCACGACTCTCCTATGAACGCAGTCGCGGAACTCTTCGGCCATCCGTCCGACGATCGTTCCGTGGATTGGAAGTCAATCGTGGCGGATCAGCAGTGCCCGTTTCTGGGCCGGAAGTGCTACAAGGTTCGCAAGAGTGATCCGCAAACGTCAATCGGCTCGTGTACGGTACTCCACGGGAGGCAGAGGGCACCGATACTGATTTGCCCGGCTCGATTGCTCGAGCGACGGCAGGTATTCACCGATTGTTTGCATCTGCTGACAGCGCACGAGCCGGGCAACGAACTCCATGTCGTCCCGGAGGTGCCGGTTCCCGGGGGGAGCGTTGACCACTTTCTCCTGTCAGCCCGTGCAAGGGAAATCAAGGACTTCGTTGGCATCGAGCTGCAGACTCTCGACACGACCGGAACGGTCTGGCCCGAAAGACAACGGCTCTTGAGGAGGCACGGCGTTGCCGACCGCAACGGGATGGAGTTGTCTAGCAAGCCGTTCGGGATGAACTGGAAGCACACAGCCAAGACGACGCTGGTACAGATGCTGCACAAGGTCGAGACGTTCGAGCACCTGAACAAGCGTCTGGTGCTCGTCCTCCAGGACCGATTGCTGGAATACATGCAGCGCAACTTCGCCTTCGGGCATCTGCGCCCCGCCGAGACCGGCGATGCCATGCACTTCCATGCATACGGGGTTGAGGTAAACGCCGCTTCATCGAACCGATTCAGTCTGCGCGAGCGGCTAAGCACCGACGCGGAGGGTATCGCTGTCGGCCTTGGCCTTCGCGCCGATCCTCGTGTCGAGCTGTCGGAGATTCACGACACACTCACGAGCAAGATCGGTCCGACCACGCTGTTCAGCCCCGCGTAGCGGGCCGAACACGAGACCCGAACGCGGGCGCTCACATCTCAACGATACCCGCAGTGTCAGCCAATACTACGCCGCGACGTTGCCAGGCATTGAGCAACGCGTCCCGACTGTTCTCGTCGATGGCTCGCACCGCATCCGTGACCAGTGTGATCGCGACTTCGAGATGACGGGACAGCAACCCTTCGAGGGCGTACCGGTTGCACACATCGAGCGCGACGCCATATAGCACGACCTCATCGATCCCAAGCGTTTCCACCACCGGGCCAACACTCGGGTTGGTGAATACATCGAAGTAGTGCTTGTGGAACAGGATGTCACCGGAATGGTTCGCAACGCGCCGAACGACGTCCGTAACCGTGTCCTCGGGCTCAACGACCAGGACCTCTCGGAGAACCGTTTCGGGGATACGCGCCTGCCCCTCGGTACCCCGCAGGCAGTGCGGGGGAAACGTGTCCACGAAGTCCGGCGTCGCGGAGAGTTCGTCGTCGCCGGGATCGTGGTTGTCCGAGCTGCCGACGATGCGAATCCCGTTGCAATGGGCGAAGTCGGTCAACGCCCGAAGGTTCGCAACAATTGTCTCGGCACCATCGACGTAGAGCTTGCCGTCCGGCCGCATGAAGTCGACCTGGGTATCGACATCCCAGAACACTCTCGTCATGGGACCTCCTCAAGGCGTGGGTTGGGCTTGTGGGTCCGTCCCACCTTGGCGCTGGGTTTGCCGTCGGTGAGGACGATGTCGGCCGTGAAGTCGAAGTCGCCGTGGTTCGCAACCAGGGACGAACCAACGCCGTAGGCGTCCACGGGCACACCCATTGCTTCGAAGGTACGGATCTTGTCAACGCCGAACCCCCCGGAGGCAACGATCCGCACGGACTCGAACCCCGCGTCGTCGAGTGCCTTGCGAACGTTGACCACAAGCTCACGATTGACGCCGCGCGGGTCGAATTGACCCATCCCGGGGATCACGCTCTTGTCGACCAGGGTACCGGAGGTATCCAAGCGGACGCCGTAAAGACGTGGCCCGAGCGCCCGGGCGACCTCAAGCGCGGTCTTGACGCTGTCGTTTTCGAAGTCCACCAGCACCACCAACCGCACCGAGTCCGGCAAATGTTCCGCGAACTTGCGCCCGGCCAGCGCCGTGTTGCCGCCGTAGGCCGCGATCGCCCCATGGGGAACCGTGCCGATGCCTTCGCCACTCCACCATGCCCCCTGCACATCGGTCGACACGGCCGCGACGCCGGCAATGTGGGCTGCGAATCCGTCACCTGCCTGAACGGCATGGTGATCGTGACGGGCCGGGAAGTAGAACACCTCCTTCGGCGCCGCTGCGTCCACGACGCGCCGGGTCTGGGTGGCGATGCGGGTGCGTCTGGCGAGGGCACCGAGATAGAGCGTCTCGAGATGGGCGAATGCATCGTAGGGGCCTTCGATGGTCATCACCGTCTCGAACGGTTCGACGCGGTCGCCGTCGTACAGGGCGCACACGGTGAGCGCTGGCCAGTCGTCGCTCGCGAGCTTCAGTATGGCGATGGCCTCGTCGACGCCGCAAAGGACCGCGGATGCCTTGCAGAACACCTGCATCAAGACGTTCGGCGAATGCCGATCCGCTTGCAGGACGTGCCGTGTCCGAACGAAGTACTTGTCGGAGTACGCCCCGGAACGCATCTCCTCGACCGGCAGGTGGAAGGTCTCCA
>JAPPND010000203.1 GCA_028818795.1 Gammaproteobacteria bacterium
CGGATCTGTGGGAGCCGGGGGCGGGCGACCGCCCTCGGCCACCCGGCCCCGCCCGTGCCGTGGCATGCACTACACCCGGGCGGCTACCTGAGATCTGTCGCACACCCGGGCGCATCGGGAACGAATGCGCGGGTAACGCCCCGGTCGGGAACGTGGCGTCCCGGCTCTTCCATGAGTTAGGTCAGCGCAAACGTCGTAGCCGTAAACGAGTGCGGCGGCAGAATCGCCTCGGCCGAACCGTGGACGACCCAGCCGTTGAAGGGTGCGGAGGAAACATGGTCGGGCGCATCGAAACCGTTCTCGTCCCGCAACTCGGCATGGAGCATCTCGGCATCGACGACCTTCGCAATCGATCGGTCGAGGTCGACGACTAGCCGCATGTCCTTGTCGAGGCTTCGGTTCACCGCGAACACGTGCAGGTGGTCGCCGTCCAGCATGGCCGCATGATCCAGGTACGCCACCTCCCCATAGCGGTCGCTCGAGTAGCGCGGTCCGACGACGGCGCCGCGGAGAGAGACGCCGGTCTTGCGGGACGAGATCATCCGGAAGGCATGGAAGATCGTCTGTTTGAACAGTTCGTCGCCACGGGTCATCACCGGACCGATGACGTTCACCAACTGGGCGAGGTTGGCGATCTTCACGCAGTCGGCGTGGCGGATGAAGCTCATCAGGAACATGGCGACGACCAGGGCGTCCTCCAGGTTGTAGCGCTCCTCCAGTAGTGCGGGCGCGAAGGCGCCTCCGCCGTCGCCTCCCCTTGCGCGATACCAGACGTTCCACTCGTCGAAGCAGAGCCAGGCGCGGGACGAAGAGCGTCGTTGTTCGGCGACCAAACGCGTACAGGCGTCGACGGTTTCGATCTGCCTGTCGATGCTGTTCGAGATCGCGAGATAGTCCGCACTGTCGCCGGTGCGGTTGCCGACGTAGCGGTGCAGGCTCACGTAGTCGGCGAGATCGCCAAGGTGTTCGAGCACCTGCCGATCCCACTCAAGGAACGTGGGCATCTGGCTCCCGGAGGAGCCGCAGGCAACCGCGGCGATGGACCGGTCGCAGTTCTTCATCATCTTCGCGGCCTGTTGGGCACGGATCGCGTATTGGTCGGCGGGTACGTGCCCGAGTTGCCACGGGCCGTCCATCTCGTTGCCGAGGCACCAGATCGGCACGTCGAAGGGATCGGCGCTACCGTTGGCAGCGCGTTCGTCCGCGAATCGGGTGCCTATCGGGGCGTTGCAGTATTCGACCCAATCCCGCGCCTCTTCCGGGGAGCCCGTGCCGAGATTCACCGCGAGCATAGGTTGCCAATCGAGCTTGCGGCAGAGCTTTACGAACTCGTCCGTGCCGAAGGTGTTGGGCTCGATCGACTGCCATGCCAGTTCGCGGACTGTCGGCCTCGATTCCTTCGGACCCACGCCATCGCGCCAGTGATAGCCGGAGGCGAAGTTGCCGCCCGGGTACCGGACGATGGTCATCTCCAGTTCGCCCAAGGCGTCGATCACGTCCTGGCGCAAGCCGTCGCCATCCGCGTGGGCGGAATCCGGATCGTAGACGCCGGTGTAGATCGAACGACCGAGGTGCTCCAGGAATCCGCCGAATATCAACGGGCTCACCTCGCCGATGGGGAATTGCGAATGCAAGACCAGCTTGGTTTCCATGGAAAGCTCCCCCCGACGGTACGTTCAAAAGCCGGCAGTCTCGCACACCCGCCGCGATTCGACACGCGTCCGATTCGGCGCAACACCCGCGTCGACGGGGAGAGGCTGTTTGATTTCAGCAAGAGTCTTCCGGGGTTTTCACGCTACCATCGCAAGCGCCATGCCTTTGGGAGGTCCAATGAAACGCATCCGTTCAATCTCGATTTGTTTCGGCATCGTGCTATTCGCGGTGCCCGCCACGGCGGAGGTGGCGATCACGCCCGACGTCGTCTATGGCCACAAGGACGGAATGGCACTCGTCTACGACGTGTTCCAGCCCGCTGAAGCCAATGGCGCCAGTGTGCTGTTCATGATCAGTGGTGGCTGGTTCTCCGGCTGGGCGCCTCCCGAGCGTCGCCAGCGTCAATTCGGCTACCTGCTGGATGCGGGGTTCACGGTGTTCGCCATCCTTCACGGCAGCGCCCCCCGGTTCAAGGTGCCGGACGCCGTGGCCGACGTTCGCCGTGCTGTCCGCCACGTTCGGATGAACGCCGAGCAGTTCGGCATCGATCCGGACCGGTTGGGTGTCATGGGCGGCAGTGCCGGTGGTCACTTGGCGCTGATGCTGGGTCTCGCAAGCGATTCGGGCGATGCCAGCGCCCAAGATCCCGTGCTGCGCATCTCGAATCGGGTGCAGGCAGTCGTGGCGTACTACCCGCCAGTGGATCTCAGCAAGAGCGCCGGACCGAATGATCGCTTCCCGGCGCTCGACTTCGATCCGGCCTTGGCGCCGGACGTGTCCCCGATCAACTTCGTGAGCGATGACGACCCGCCGGTGTTGATGATCCACGGCGACGAGGATCGCCTAGTGCCGGTCCGCAACAGCGAACGCATGGGCGAAGCCCTCGACGGGGTTGGGGTCGCCAACAACGTGGTTGTCCTTGCGGGTGCCCGACACGGCTTCCGCGACGCCCACCGCGATCGCGCAAGAGATGAAACCGTGGCGTTCTTGACGGCCCAACTTGCGGTCGGTCGCGAGTAAGTGACGCTTGACCGCGTGTCGGCGGCGGCGGAGACTGACTCCCGTCGTCGCTGCGGGAACCGTTCGCAATGTCGCTTCGGCCGTTAGCCGTCGCTGTCATCCTTGGCATCCTGCCGATCGAGTTCGCCGGGGCCGGCGAGACGCAGGTCGCTTTCGAGGAGCGAGGCCTTGAGAAGCTCGGCATTCGACCCGCCCGCGGTAGAACGCGGAACCTGACCTTCGATCACACGGCCCGGCGCGACGTATCGGGAACCCCGGACCTGATGGCCGTGGAGACCATCACCGTCGTAGGGGGCATCATCTTCGTCGAGCAGGCAAGGCCGCAGCTTCCCCAATATGCCTGTCCCGACGTTGCCATCGACGTCGACAAAGAGAGCGGCCGGCGGCTGGGCGTGGGTTTCCCCGGCGAACGCGTGGCCGGCACACTCTACGACTGGGAACTCGAACCCCTGGTTGGTTTCGTACGGAGCGGGTCGGACGCCCTGTTCACCTACATGGGCGTCCACGGCGAATACCACCGGTCGTTCGCGGGCAACCTGGCCGGGTTCAACCTCTTCCTGCTCGACACGTTTCGCTCGGTGCGCAACCCGGAGCAGGCGCATCGGGTGGTCAAGACGCCCGTGCCCGGATACACGGTGGGCGCGGACACGGACCGCATCGACAAGCAAGCTGCGCGCAAACTCAAACGCTGGATGCGGCGAAATCACCTGATGTTCACGGACCTCGACGTCGACTTCGTATTCCGCCCGGAAGTGGGCAACCTGGTCGTTGATGGCGAGCCATATTGGATCGCCGTCGATAACGAAGGGCCCGGGCCCGGTCGAATAACCAGACGATTCGAAGACGCCGCCACGACGCTCGCAGCCAATCCGGTGGTGTTCGGCAGCGGCTTCCGACTCGCCAAGTACGGGGCGGTGTTCAGGTATATGAAGGCGGAGTGCCCCGAGCGGTGGCGAGCACTCCGGCGGAATGTCGCGCAGCAGAGACGAGCGCTAGACCTCTATACGATCCCCCTGCGGCAGATGCCTTACGCGGTGCGCTGAGTTGCGGGCCCGGCCCGGATCCGTCGTGACGGCATCCTTGGGCGCGACGTGCTTTGCCGGCCTCGGCCCGTTGGTTCAGAGAGCGCTGGAGCGTCAGGGCGCCAGGATCCTCGCCGGGTTCAGGGTCCGCAATTTCGACTACCTGTCATTTCGGCTGGAACGCTCGAAGATCCGGTCTCTTCGATCGGTGCACTTGCTCGAGGATGTGTTCCTGGAGATTTCGCAGGTACCTCACATCGCGAAATCGTCCGACAATGCAAAGCTGTCCCGAAGGCTTGATCGCGCGGCTTTGCTCGAAGCGGTCGCGTTGAAGAACGAGCTCTTTCCCGACAAGAAGCACAGACGCCGTGGACCGCCGACGTTTTGCTGCTTCGTCCGTCAACACAAGGATCACCGCGTCCACCGAAAACAAGTGTCCCAGGCCGTCGTCTTATCGATTGCCCGGTGTTTTCCGCGTTGGCGTCTCAATGACCCGGCCGATCTGGAGTTCTGGGTCTTCTGGGCGGATGCCGCCGTGTTGGCGCTTCGCCTCAGCGACCAGACGTTGAAATACCGGGGACGTCGACCACCGGAACTGCCCGGTGCACTTCGACCGACGATCGCCGCCGCGATGGTCGAACTTGCAGACGTGCAGGACGGTCAGGCGGTTCTCGACCCGATGTGCGGCACGGGAACGGTGCTCCTCGAGTGCAGCCGACGGTTTCCCGGGGCAAGTCTTTTCGGCGCCGATCAATCCGCCGAGGCAGCGACAACGGCCACGGGCAGGCTCGGCGGAAAGGCGACGATTCGGCGATGCGAACTCGACGCACTCGACTACGCGCCCGGAACCTTCGACCGGGTCGTGACGAACCTGCCGTGGGGCGACCAGACGCCGATCCGGGGACCGGTCTACACGAAAGGTGTCGCCAAACTGCTCGACTGCGTTGCCGACGACGGTATGGTTGTTCTCCTGACGTCACGGCGCGACTTGCTAGAGCCGACGCTGCGGCGACTTCGCGCGAGATGGAAGACGACCCGTGTCCTTGTTCAAGGCACTTGGGCTTCCACCTACGTTGTCACCAAGCGCTAGGCCCGGCGGATTTGCAGCACGCGAATCCCCAACTCGGTCAATCGGTAGCCGACCTCCAGGCTCTGGGTCAGTCCCAGTGCCTTGAGTTTTCGCACGTTGGATTTGAACTTTGGCGTATCCCACCCCATCGCCGGCGCCAAGTCTCCGGTGCGCGTCGCCGGATGGGCTTCGATCAATCTAAGGACCCGACCAGTCCAAGGTGCCGCACTGCGCCGGTCGGTGGCTTTGAGGCGCTTGACGACTTCATCGGGCGTTAGCGAGCGTATCTTCTTGGGCGCATCGTCGGTCAGCGCGAACTCGACCCTCGTAACGACAGCGTTTCGCGACAGGCCGAGGAATGCGATCAGGGCATCCACGGACTGGAAACCGGCCCGCGCGGCGTCGTCCTCCGTGACATCGCCCAGGCGTGCGCTAGCGAGCCCGGTGATCTTTGACCGCGCCGGTTGGTCGCAGCCGGTAGACACCGCCGACCTTGGCGTGTGGTCGTCGCCAATCGCGGTACGAGACCGTGACCTTGCCTGCCCGTATCTCGTCGCTGTTGCGGGTGGTGAACTGCACGTCGTCGGCTAGGCTGGGTTTCCGCCAAAGGTCTACGTCTTCGCTGCGTCCCACGCGGCGAAGGAGCTGCCCTCCTCTGCCAGGCGCTTCAACAGCGGCGCGGGTCGCCAAACCTCGCCGTACTCCTGGTGGAACGCGAGGATGTCCCGGTAGATGTTGTCGAGGCCAATCTGGTCCGCGTAGTACATCGGGCCGCCGCGGTACTTGGGGAAGCCGTAGCCGTAGATGTAGACCACGTCGATGTCGCTTGCCCGGAGTGCGATGCCGTCGTCGAGCAGTTGGGCGCCGATGTTGATGAGCGGGTAGAGGCAACGCTTCAGGATCTCGTCCTCGCCGATCTCGCGGCGCGAGAACCCGAGTTCCGCCGAAGTCTCCTCGATGAGCTTGGCGACTGCCGGGTCGGGCTGGCCTTGGCGGCTGCCTTCCGCGTAGGTGTAGAAGCCGGCGTTGGTCTTCTGGCCAAGACGACCGAGGTCGCAGAGCTTGTCCGGTACGATGGTCGTCAACGGTTTGTCGGTGGCGCCTGCCATCTTGCGTGCCCGCCAACCGAGGTCGAGCCCGACCAGGTCGTTCATCGCGAAGGGGCCCATGTTGAATCCGAAGTCGACGATCACCTTGTCGACATGTTCGGGCAATGCCCCGTGCAGGATGATCTCCCCGGCTTGGCGGGTGTAGCCGCCGAGCATCCGGTTGCCGATGAAGCCCGGGGCATTCAGCGACATGACCGGGATTTTCCCGATGGTCTTGCCGAGCGCCATCGCCGTGGCCAGGGTCTCGGGGTTGGTCTCGACGCCCCGCACCACCTCGAGCAATTGCATGATGTTGGCGGGGCTGAAGAAGTGCGTTCCAACGACATCGCCGGGTCGCTTCGTCATGGCTGCCATCTGATCGAGGTCGAGCCCTGAGGTGTTGCTGGCGAGCACGGCGCCGTCCTTCATCGTGGCATCGAGCTTGGCGAAGATCTCCTTCTTGAGATCGAGGTTCTCGTAGACGGCCTCGACGACGACATCGGCATCCGCCACGGCGTCGTGGTCCAGCACGCCGTCGATGAGACCCAGCCGCGCGTCCCGTTCCGCTTCCGTGATCCGCCCGCTCCGGACCATTCGGTTGTAGTTGTACTCGATGACCGAAAGCCCTTTGTCGAGGGCTTCCTGGCTGACCTCCAGCACCTTCACCGGAATGCCGGCGTCGGCGAAGGTCATGGCGATGCCACCGCCCATCAAGCCGCCGCCGATGGTCGCGGCGCTGCCGATGTCCTTTTGGGGGGTCTCCCTGGGGACGTCCGGAATGCGTGCTGCTTGCCGCTCGGAGAAGAAGACGTGGATCATCGCGGCGCGCTGTTCGTGGTCGTGGCAGACCTGGAAGTTCAAGCGTTCTGCCCGGATCCCCTCGTCGAAATCGTCGATTTCGACCGCAGCCTTGACCGAGTCGAAAGCCATCCGGCCGTTGATCTGGCCCCGCATGCGCCGGGCCAGGTACGCCTCGCCCGCCTTGAACACATCCGGGTTCGCCCGATCCGCCTCGATCTTGTCGCGGCGATGGCGGACCAGCGGATGCGGCCCGCCGGCGGCTGCCTTGGCCTTGGCGAACTCGATGGCGCCGGCCACCAGGTCGCCTTCGATGATCTCGTCGATGATGCCGAGTTCGAGAGCCTCCTCGGTCTCGAAGGGATCGCCGGATAGGATCGCGTCCATGGCTCGCTCGGCACCGATCAGCCGCGGCAGCCGCTGGGTTCCCCCGCCGCCGGGCAGGAGACCGATCTTGATTTCCGGCAAGCCGACCGGCGCCCCCGGTGCCGCAACCCGGTAGTGGCACGTCAACGCATGCTCCAGGCCGCCGCCGAAGGCCGTGCCGTTGATGGCGGCGACGACGGGTTTGGCGCTCTCCTCGATCACCGCGCCCGCGGGCCGCTTCGGTTGTTCGTCGGGGTTCGGCGTCTTGCCGAAGTCCCGGATGTCGGCACCGGCGATGAAGGCCCGGCCCTTGCCGGTGATCACGACGGCCTCGACGTTGTCGTCGCCGAGCGCGGTTTCCAGGTGCTGCGACATGTAGAAGCGCACGCCGGAACTCAAGGGGTTTACCGGCGGATTGTCGATGGTGAGCAGTGCGACGCCGTCGCGCACTTCGTAGTGGACGGTTCCAAGCAGGGCCACGGGGCCTCCCTCGATCGAATGGCGACGCGCGAGTATACCGAGCCGTGGCGACGGGCTGTGGTCCGCCTTGCTCGCCGTCTCCGCGAGGGGAACAATGGCCGCGACGACCTGGAGCAGCCATGACCAAGACCAACTTCCCCGCCATCGCCGCGACCGCCGTTCCCCCGCGTCGGGGCAGCGGCTATCCGCACCCGTTTTCCGTGCCTTGTGCGGGACGGGTGAAGCACCCGCTCGGCGATGCATTCGCGCTCAAGCAATACGGCGTCAACCTTGTCACGCTGCCGCCCGGCACGTGGTCGTCGCAGCGGCATTGGCACTCCGGGGAGGACGAGTTCGTCTACATCCTCGAGGGTCGACCCACGCTTGTGACCGACGACGGCCGAACGCCGCTTGCCCCGGGAATGTGCGCGGGATTCCCGGCGGGTGAGGCAAACGGCCATCACCTGGTCAACGATACCGACGTAACGGCGACCTACCTCGAGGTGGGGACCCGCCGCAAAGGCGACAACGTCGACTACCCCGACATCGACATGCAGATCAGGGGCCGCGGCACCGGTGGTACGTACGCCCACAAGGATGGGACGCCCTACGCGTGAAACCGGATCCGACGATCTGGGATTGGCCGCTCCGCCTCTGGCACTGGGCGTTCGCGGGATTCATCGCGTTTTCCCTCTACTCCGGCCTCTCCGGCGACATCGGCCTGCTCGAGTGGCACCAGCGATCTGGGCTTGTCCTGTTGGGATTGCTGGTCTTCCGCCTAGGCTGGGGCATGTGGGGCGGTCGCTACGCCCGTTTCGGCCACTACTGGACCACGCCTACGGCCTTCCTCGACCACTTCCGACGGCGTGGTCGACCAGGCGCCCATACGTCGCCGGGCGTGGCGCTCGCGGTCGTGCTCCTCGCAGCGGCGGCGGTGCAGGTAGGCACCGGCCTCTTCACCACGGACGACATCTTCACCGAGGGACCGCTACACGGATACGTGTCGAACGAGCTTGCCCGAACCGCCTCGTGGATTCACCACCGCGTGCACTGGCTCGTGCTCGGCGCGGGCGTCGTTCACCTTGCTGCCCACGCGGTGTACGCCCTACTGCGCGATCCGACACCGCTGTCGATGTTCACGGGCCGTAAACAACTGGAGCTGCCGGCGACGGCGCACTTCTGGGTGCGTGCCGCTGTGACGTCGGTGTTCGCCGCCGGTGTGGCGCTGGCCGTGACCTACGCCGAACGCCTGTTCTGAGCTCGCGGCGGCGCTATTCCGCGCGGTAGTTGTCATGGCAGCCCTTGCAGGCTTGGCCGACACCTTGGAACGCGCCCATGATCTCGCCTCTTTCGCCAGACTCCGCAGCGGTCTTGAAGGCCGCGGTTGCCTCCTTGAACGCATCCAGCTTGCTCGCGAAATCCTCGCCGTCCTCCCAGATCGCATCGAGGGCATCGCCGCCCTTCGAACTTTCCGGGAACAGGGTCGGCGCGATCTCAGCGAGATCCGCCATCGCGCTGGCGTGGGTCGCCAAGTGGTCCATATGGGGGACGTCGCCGCGGACGATGTCGACGATGGCCCGCATGTGGCCGCCGATGGCGCTCATCGTATGCTGCCGGTAGTTCACCTCGCCTTCCGACGCGGATACGGCAATCGTAACGAGGCAGGTTGATAGGGCGACGGTGGCGAGGGGATTTCTCATCGGTGATCCTCGAATTGGTGGAATGGTCTAGTGTATGCGGAACGAACGCGGGTGCGAGAACGTTTCGATTGCGGCGGGTTCCGGGCAGCGCTTGGCTGACGATAGCCATCTTGGCGGCGATCGGGTTGCTCGCCGCTTGGTGGCTTGTCGACGGTGAATCGAATTCGGACGTGGCCGCGGAAACCGAAGGTGCGAATGGTATCTCCACCACTGACGCCGTAGCGAACGACGCGTCCCCCGAAGTCCAGGTGACTGGACAGACGCAGGTGGTGGGCGCACCAACCCCAGAAGCGGTGCTCGCCGACCCGCAATGCCGAATGGTGGTCGGGCAGCGAACGGCGTCCGACACAGCCCTCGTCTACCTTCCCTTGGGAGACGGCGCATGGTTCGCCGTGGTGAACACTTTTGGCGTCGTGTTCGACGGCGCGTTGCCATTCATTCCGGAACGGCCCGCGATCGGAAAGCGGCCCGATGGAACGATCCTCGCGGGGTTCGGCTTGGAAGGCGAAGTCCAGGTCGTTCACGACCGCAGCGTGATCTACGAGTTCGATGACGTCTGGAGCTTCGGCATCGCCCATGACGGGATCCACCCTATAGGGACATGCGGTTGACCATGCCGAGATTCTTCAGGCCCGAACCGAATGTGCTGTTTGCGGGTCGGTTCGTTGGCGAGGAGTTATTCGTGATGCGGGGTCTGGAAGACGAAGAAGACCGAGAGGCATGGCACGTGGAAGTCTACAAGCTGGACCGGTTTGCCAAGACCGCCCGGAAGGTCCGGGAATTCAAGATCGAGCCGGGTGCCGACGACACCGAACAGAGCTTCGTGATACGAACATCGCTTGATCCCGGCGCGGCGTTGTCGTGTGCCGACTATGCCCGATTGGACAGGCGGCTTGTCATCAGCGACGGTCGGCTGACCTATAGGGCGACCGATTACTAACCCGCCGGGATGAACGGCATGGACGCCGGATACAAATCCGACACCGCGAGTTTCACCGAGGGCGACCTCTCACGGCATCTCATGCGCCTCTCGGGGTACATGATCCTCGGTTTCCTCGCCATGACCCTGGCGAGTTTCGTGGAGATCTTCTACCTCGGCCGCGTCGGCACGGAAGCCATTGCGGCCGTGACGTTCGCATTTCCCATCCTCATGATCATCGGCGCTGCGACCCGGGGGATCGGCGTCGGCATCGGCGCAGTGCTTGCCCGGGCCATCGGGGCCGGCGACCGGGAGCGTGCGGCATTTCTCACCACGCATGGTCTCCTCCTAGTGCTAGCCTTCAACATCGCCTGCTCGGTGTTTCTGATCGCCTTCGCACAACCGTTGTTCCACCTGCTGGGTGCCCGCGAAGCCGTGCTCGACCTGGTCGTCGCCTACATCCGCATCTCGGCGATCGGCTACCCGCTGTTCGGCTTGTCCATGGTCGGCACCGGACTGATGCGAGCCATCGGCGACCCGGTCTACCCCGGAATCGTGATCACCGCGGGATCCGTCCTTCAAGTATTGATCGGACCCTTCCTCATATTCGGCTGGTTGGGCTTTCCCGCGCTCGGTGTGGAAGGCGCGGCGTGGTCGTTCGTCATCGCCCGGTCGGCCTCGTTCCTGATCGGCGTGTACTGGTTCTGCATACGCGAGCGCATGATCCGTGGATCCCTGGCGCGATTCGGGTCGTCTGCCTGGGAAATCCTGCATGTCGGCCTGCCGGCCATGACCAGCAACATCATCGAGCCCTTCGCATCGGCGGTGGTCACCCGGCTGCTCGCGCCGTTCGGCGCGGCGGTCGTCGCCGGCTTCGGCGTCGGCTCGAGGATCGAGTCGGTGGTGTTCATGGTCGTGATCGGCATCGCCACCAACGCCGCGCCCCTGGTCGGCCAGAACTGGGGCGCCCGGCGCTTCGACCGCGTCGACGAGGCGCTGCGGCTTTGCTACCGCTACTGCCTCGTCTGGGGCGTCATCGCCGCCGTCATCATGTGGACCGGCGGCGAACTGTTCGTCACCCTGATCCGGGACGAGGCGGAGGTCGTCGCCACGGCGACCGCCTACCTCTACATCATCCCGGTCACCATCGGCTTCGCTGGCATGTTCAACACCGCCAACGGCGCGTTCAACGCGCTGTCGAAGCCTCTCCCGCCACTCTTACTGTCGCTGCTGCGGCTCATGGTCTTCTACATCCCGCTGGCGCTCCTCGCCCGCCAATGGTTCGGCCATGTCGGGATATTCGCCGCGGCGGCGTTCACCAACATCGTACTCGGACTGTGGGCGCGGGAGTGGAACCGACGAACAGTGATCCGGCAACGGCAACCGCTACGAACACTCTGAACACGGCTCGTTGTGCTAGCGGAATCCATTGCCTGTACGGACCTCCGCGCCTTCGTGGCGATGGCAGACGTGATGGGGATGATGGCGACGCTGCCACGCGACCAGCGGGAGGTCGCGGACAAGCTGATCGATGATCTCGATGCGGAGATTGAGAAGAGGCGCCCGGCACTGGAATAGGATTCCTTTGGTTACCACGAACGCCGCGCCCGTGTCGGCTGCTAGGCGCCGGCGCGACGGACCCTGAGGGGCGTGCCAACTTCCGGTATTGGAGCGACCCGCACGCACTCACCCAGATTCCGTCCATGAGCGGTCCCCACGGCGTTCTCATCGAAGCCACGGTACCGGCCACGGTGGACTTGCCGTGGCGGCTGATGGGTTTTCGGGGCCAGCGTAGAGGTGCTCGGACCCGAAGGCTTGCGCGCCGAATTCGCCGACGAGGCGTGGCGGCTGGGTATCATCTACGGTAATTGAGTAGCTCGATGGACCTCCGATGACGGCACGCGGGGAACGGCGCAGTTTCT
The DNA here is from genome assembly GCA_028818795.1 of Gammaproteobacteria bacterium. Taxonomy (GTDB): domain Bacteria; phylum Pseudomonadota; class Gammaproteobacteria; order Pseudomonadales; family Azotimanducaceae; genus VXYL01. The sequence goes on from JAPPND010000203.1 coordinate 12,017, forward strand.
GGACCTGGGGCTACGTTTCGGACGAACCGAGCATCGCCGAACGCCGGGCGGCCGCCGAGCGCTTGTCCGCGCGAATCGGCGAGGTTGTCGAGCCCCCGCACGTCCCGGCAATCGACGACATCGTGCTGGCTTCGCCGCGGCTCGAGGTGCCCGACTCGCTAACGGATTGGGTGTCGACCACGACGGAGGAGCGCGTTACGCACACCTACGGCGGTCACTCGCTGGAACTGCTGAAGGCTTTGCGGGGAGACTTTGATCATCCGCCAGACGCGGTTGCCCATCCGCGTAGCGAAGATGAACTGGAAGCGACGTTGGCGTGGTGCGACCGCGAGGGCTACGTGGCCATTCCCTACGGCGGAGGCACGTCGGTGGTCTGGGGCTTGAACGTGCCGGGCGATGCGAATGCCGCGGTGACGATTGATGTCGACAACCTGAACACCGTCCTTGAGGTCGACGAGGTGTCTCGCGCCGCTTGCGTCCAGGCGGGCATCCTGGGTCCGGACCTGGAAGCGGCCTTGAAGCCCTTGGGTCTGACGCTCCGCCATTTCCCGCAGAGCTTCCCCTGGTCGACGGTCGGCGGTTGGGTGGCAACGCGTTCCGGCGGGCACTACGCGACCAACCACACGCACATCGACGATTTCGTCGAGTCGACGCGGATGCTGACGCCGAGGGGTTGGTTCGAATCCCGGCGCTTACCTGGGAGCGGTGCCGGACCGAGCCCCGATCGGCTTGTGCTCGGCTCCGAAGGAACGCTCGGGGTCATCACCGAGTGTTGGCTAAGGCTCCAGAAAAGACCGGTGTACCGTGCCACGGCCGGCGTTGCATTCCCGTCCTGGGAGAGCGGCTGCGAGGCGGTGCGAGCCATTGCCCAGGCCAAGCTCTGGCCGGCCAACCTGCGCATCCTGGATCCGGCGGAAGCCGAGTTCTCGGCGGGTCTGTCCGGTAATCATGCGCTGCTCATCATCGGCTTCGAGTCGGGCGATGTTCCCCAGGGCTCGAATATCCGCGCCGCGGTTGGCATTGCCCGGTCGTTCGGTGGCGTCATCGAAGACGACGCCATCCTCGTCGACGACGGTACCGGTCAGGCAACCGGTCGCGGCGGGGCCGTCGGGGCGTGGCGGAATGCGTTCATCGGCGTCAATGCGGGGCTCACGGCCGGACTCGGCCTGCTCGCGGACACCTTCGAGACGGCGATCACTTGGGACCGTTGGCCGGACTTCGATGCGGAGGTCCGAGAACGCGTGGGTGCCACTTTGCGCGGTGCCCTGCGCGGTGCGAGGCTGTCGTGCCGTTTCACGCACGTCTACCCGGACGGGCCGGCACCCTACTACAGCTTCAGCGGCATCGTGCCCCGGGGAGCTGAGACGGAGCGTTGGCGGATCGTCAAGGAGGCGGCGACGAAAGCGGTGGTCGCGGCTGGCGGCACGGTGACCCACCACCACGCCGTGGGACGCATGCACCGGGCCGGTTGGGAGGTCCAGCGTCCGGCCCTTTTCGGAGACCTTTGGCGGGCTGCGAAGCGGAGCGTCGATCCGAACGGGATTCTGAATCCGGGCGTGTTGATCGATCCCTGATCGTTCCCGACCGGGGTCCGAACCTAGGACTGGATCAGCCTGAAGGTTGTTCCCGGATCGCCGACGAGTTGGAGGTGGCAAGGCAGGTATTCCCGTTCGATCTTGTATTGCAGATCCGGGTCGAAACGAAGGAACACGTACTTCCTCGCGCAACGGAGCTTGATTTCCTCGATCTGCCCCTCGACATCCGCGAGGAAGAACTCGTCCTTGAATAGCTGGTAGCTCCAGATGTAGCGGTCGGCGAAGTCGCCGGGCACGGAATAGCTGCGGTCATCGAGCCGGAGGGTTTCGAGTTCACCCATGACAACCCGCAATGGTGCTAGGACGTCCTCGTCGAGCGTGTACTCGGTCAGCGTCTCGAAGGTTTGGATCGCCCGCCCGAAATCCTGGGTCTTGACCTGCAGCAGGAAGCGCGCCCGCTGCAGGGAAGTGTAGAGCGACTCCGGCACGCGCTTCTCTGCGGAGCGGTGGCCGACCGCGCGGTCCAGCGCCTTGAGCTGCTGTTGTTCGTTTCCCCACGTGGCGTAGTAGCCGGATTTGGCGACATGCAGAAACGCGTCTTCGTATAGGTTCAAGGGCCCGCTCGAGTCGAGCTCTTCGAGCAGACGGTCCGCTTTCTCCTGATCGCCCTCGCCGATCGCTCTCATGGCGGCCCGGTAGATCCTGACGAACCACGCCCGGGCACCCGAGCTGTCCATCTCGAAGTGGTAGTAGAGGTGGTGCCCTGCGTCGAGCGGCTTACCCTCGAATCGCGCAGGTTCGAACCGGGACTTCTCCAACGCGCGTATCGCGGCGTCGTGGAACACCTCGTCTCCCACCGATTCGGTAACGACGATCTCGTAGGGCTGGCCGTCGGTGTCGACCATGAAGTCGAGGCGCACCCAGCCTTCCTTGTTGTTGCGCACCGCCGTGAGCGGGTATGTCGGCGTGGCTCTCGAGACGCTGTGCGGACGCGAATAGACTTCCAGTTCGACGGCATCTGTATCGGCTGCCGATTCGGTAGGCGGGGAAGGCGTTGCGGGTTCGCCGCCGCAGGCCACGGCGGCGACCATCGCGCCGAAGGTTCGTAGGATTGTAGTCCGCACGGGGTGTTCTCGGTGGAGTGCGCGCCGGCAAGGCGCGGTTTCCCTCACTATAGGGTGTGGACCAACTCCATGAAATACGCGCGTTCGGTCCAAGGGCTCGTGACGTCGGAATACGACGCGCTCCTGGACTGGTAGCCGGTCGGATTCCACGACGTCTCCACCCACCGGGTGTGACCGCCCGCCAGGTTGCTGGCGCCAAGGTTCAGCCGCATGTTCTTCAACGCGCCGAAACGGTCATTGCCAAGTCGATAGGTAACCGCGAAGTCCAGTACGACCGGATACTTGAGCAAGATGCGGGAATTGATGTCCCCGTACCGGCGATCGGCGTCGTCGCGGTGCGAGGCGTTCAGTCCGAGGCGCCAGTTGCCACGGGTCCACCCTACCCGGGCGTGTTGCTTGAACTTCGGCACGGCGTACGGAAGGCCGACAAGGTCTTCCGCGACCTTGCTCGAGCCGAGGCGTGATTCGAACCGGTCGTACATCGTGACGCTTGCACTCAAGGACCACGTACCCCACGACGTTTCGCGTTGATAGTCGGCCGTCCAGTCGTAGGTGGCGACGATCTGCGAACCGACATTGGCGGCGCGGGCGTCGATACCCAGGAACTCGCCTTCCTCGCCGAACCGGTAGACGCTGCCATACCGTTCGAACAGATCGTCGGTGAGCCGGGGAATCAGGCTTAGGGTCATCGGTGTGACGCCATCGATCCGGTCGCGGAAGTGAATCTTCGAGTAGTTGAGGATCGAACGGAATCCCTTGAGCCGGGCGGGGGTGAACTCGATGCCGTATGACCAGGACACCGCCGATTCGCCTCGCAGGGACGTTCGGCCGCCGGAGACTATCGTCGCATCGCAGGGCTGCAGGGGGCAGCAAAGCACGTCGGCGGAACCTCCCCGGTCGTCAAGAAACACCGATAGGGGGGTTGTCGTGGTTGGCAGCGAGGACAGCCAAAGGGGAGGTGCTGCGAACGATGTCCCTTTGCGCAATCGGACGCGCAGGTCGTCGTTGATGTTCCAAACGGCCCCGATGGACCAGATCGTGTTGGCGCCGTGGAGACTGGTGTCCTCGCGCCGAACTGCCGCGTTGACGGACAACCTCTCCACCAAGGGGCGTTCCGCGACTAGGGGGATCTGGAACTCGGCAAACGCGCCTGCAACCGCGATTCCGCGTCCCGGGGCGTCGCCGTTGGCGTCCGGGAGTACGACGCCGTCGATGCCCGAAAGGTCCGCGTCGCCATCCCCTAGGGCCCCTGGGTGAAAGGGGAACATGCCAATTGGACCATGGGCCACGATGGGAAGGTGTCGCGCCAGGGCATCCCGCTGATACTCGAAACGAACATCGGCCTCTCGGGAGGACACGCCGAACAGGACGTCGAGATTGCCGGCGGGCATGGCGGCGAAGGAACGTTTGACGGTGAACTCGACCAGGAGATCCTCGTTGCTCGCAGCGAATGTCTGGTCGGAAAGCAGGAACGGGCGGTACCGGTCCTCTGCAGAGACATCGGCGACCGTGTCGAACGAGCCGTCGAGCAGGGCATCACGGAGCGCCTCACGCGACAGTTCACGTTTCGTCGTCGACTTGCTGTTCTCCCGGGTATGGTCGATGCCGAGGTGCCAATCCCAGCCAAGCAGCGCGTCGAAGGATCCATCGAGATTGGCGGACAAGGTCCACCGATCCGACTTTGCTTGCGTGAACATGGCCGGCAGTTCCGAGTCGCCGGACATTTGGGCCAAAAGGCCGGACGGCGACCGAGAGCCGTCGCTTGAGACATTGGTGGTGGCTGGACGGTAACCGGTCCTGTGTTCGGTATCGCCGGGCGTGTAGGCCAATGATATGGACGCGTCCATGTTGCCGGGCAGATCCTGGTCAAGAGCGACTCGGAAGTACGTTCGCTGCCGACTCGCGTATCGCTCGCTTTCCTCAAAGAGCAGATCGTCGCCGAAGGAGGGGTTGGCACTGGCAAGGAAGTCCTGCGCCGGGTCGTCGTAGGGAATCCGGTTCTTCGTCGTGTAGTAGCCAAGCAGCCCGGTTGCCCTGCCCGACCCCCAGGCCTTGGTGCTGGCGAGAGCCGCGTTGATCCCATCGAAGGCACCCGCAAGCCCCGTGGTGCGTCGGAGCTTTACGGTGGTCCCTTCGTGTTGGTCGCGCAGGATGACGTTCACGATGCCGCCGACGGCGTCGGACCCGTAAAGGGCGGAGGCGCCGTCGAGCTGGATTTCGACTCGTTCCACCATGTCCATGGGGATGCTGGAAAGGTCGGCGTAGCCACCGAGCAAGCCCGAGCGGCCGATTCGCTTGCCGTTGACCAGGACCAGGGTTCCGCGGGAGCCGATGCCGCGAAGGTTCATCGGCGTCATCCCAAGCGACAGGTTCGTTGCCTGCATCAGGGAGAGTTGCTGGCTATCCACGCCCCATGCCAGATCCTGGCATTGCTGCACGAACGTAGTGCCGCCGAGCGAGTCAGGTTCGTTGGCGAGGAGGTCGATGCCCGGATTGAGCGGATTGCTGCCGGGGATATTCTGGGGGAGGTCGTCGATCGCTCCCCCGATACTGCCGTCGCCCGGGTCGGTCACCACGACGACATGGCTGGATACCTGCGACGGTGGCAGCCCGATTCGGCTGCCCGTGACAACAACATCGGGCGGACGGGCGTCGTTCGCCCGCGTTAGCGCGTTCTCCTCGGCAAGGGCTTGGGCGCTCGGAAAAGGTCCGGCGATGGGGGCGACCAGATCGCCCGGAATGGATTCGTCCGGTGGCATCAAGCTCGACGGCACCGGGGACACGAGCGCCGGCTTGCGGGAGACCACGACGCCGCTGTCCTGATACCGGTAGTCCAGGCCCGTGTCGCGAAGCAACGCCCGCAGTCCTTCCGGGATCGTGTAGAAGCCCACGACAGCGTTGGCAACGACGGTGCGCGCGTCGTGTTGGACGATTACCGATAGGCCGGTTTGTGCCCCAAACAGGATCAGGGCCTTGCCGACGGGTTGGCTGGAAATGTCGAACCGGAACTGCTCGGCGACGCCGGTGTCGGCCTTCAGCGGGCCAGCCCCGGCAACGGCGGCGACCGGAAGATGACACGCCACCGCCAGGACGCATGCCATGGCCCGACGGGTCCTGGTGCCGAGTGGCCGATTCATTCGGGCACCGGCGGCGCGGCGTGCAGGACGATCCGCTCCTTGGAGGCTCGGACCGGCGTCACCGGCACGGCGTTGGAGATGAAACGGAGCATCGCGTCGGGACTGCGTATCTGGATCAGACCGGTGATGGGATGATCAGGCACGCCATCGGCCACGGCAAGTTCTATCGGCGTGTACCGCGACATCTCGGCCACGACCTGGCGCAAGGGGGTCGCGTCGTAGATGAGCTTGCCTTCGCGCCACGCCGTCGCCAACGAGGCGTTGACGGACTCCACCGCCGTCATGACGCCGTTGCTCAGGGTGATCTGGTCGTTGGCATACAGCAGCGTGGGTTCCGAATCCGACCGGATGGAACCGGGGGCGGGCATCGGGCCGGAAGCGGGCCGGTTGAAGACGGCGACCGCGCCCTCAAGCACCGTTACGGTAACGTCGCCACCGTTGAGCCACACCCGGAATTGGGTTCCGATTGCCACGACTTCGGCATCCCTGGCGGCCACGACGAAGGGACGCTGCGCGTCGCGGCTGACATCGAATACGCCTTCGCCGCTTTTCAACTCCACCGTGCGCGCCTCGGGGCTGTAGCGAACTGCAACAGAGGACGCCGAGTTGAGGTGGATTCTCGAGCCGTCGTCGAGAGAGATTTCCCGTTGCTCGGCCCGTTCGGTCGTGTAGAAGCCCGCCGGATTCGTGGTGATCCAAACGGTTACCGCGGCCACTGCGGCGGCCGCGCTGGCAACGCCAATCAAGCCCTTGGTGCGCCGGGCGCGTCGGGCCATGACCCGGGCGTTCAACCGGTTGACTTCCGTGCGCATCCAGTCGTCTATCGGCGCCAGGTCGCGCATCGAGTTCTCAACGGCTTCGAACCGTTCTCGATTACGGTCGTCCTCGGCCAGCCAGGCTTTGTGTTCTAAGCGTGTCGCCTCGCTGACGTCACCCGAATGCAGCCGCACGAACCAGTCGGCCGCGGCATCTTCAGGTGCTTTGCTTGTCACCAATCGCATAGGTCGTAACGCCCGCGGGTTCTGCAAAACTGCTTTCCGGCAACAGTTACGACAGTTGAGACCGGGTTCCGCCTAGTGACCAACGTCGAGTTACTCCTTCATTGCGTCCATGACCACGGCAACGGCGCGTCGCAAGTGGTATTCCACGCCCTTGCGGGAGATGCCAAGCTGATCGGCGATCTCACGGTAGGAGAGACCGTCCGAGCGGAACAGCAGGAACACATGCCGCGTCCGTTCCGGCAGCGCGGCCAGTGCGACCTGCACGCGCAGCAGATCCTCGTTTGCGAGGGCCGTTCGCTCGGGCCCCGGCGCGTCGTGGCGTTCGTCCTCGTGTGCAAGAGACTGGGCCGCCCGGTATCGATGTTCGACGTCGCGGTGCTGCAACGCGTTGAGCGCCATGTTGTTCGCCATCGTAAAGAAATAGCGGCGAAGGTCCCGGATGTGCTGGCGATCGGATAGCCGCAGGAGTTTCTCGAACGCGTCCTGGAGGATCTCCTCGGCGTCGGCGGCGTTGCCGAGCTTGCGTTCGAGAACCCGCTTCAGTTCGGGCGACGCATCGTCGTACAGCTGGATGATCTCCGCCGTTTTCGGTGCGTTGTCCGACATGTGTCCTCCCGGCTCCCCGATAGCACCGCGTCAAGCGGACTGGGAAACCTGCGGGTCAATTATCCCAAGTTCTACGGACGTTTCCACCACTGCGCGAATGGTGTCCTCCACGGGCCGGATCGTCGCGCCAAGCACCTCCTTCGCCTTCTTGCAGTCGTTGACCATGTTCGAGGTCACGGTGATCGGTTCGCCCTGGCTCGTTACGGTCGCGGGCTTGCCGAGTACATACGACGGGAAGTACTTGTTGATGATCGCTGCGAGTTCCGTGCCGAAACGGATCGCCGACCGGCCGCCGGTGCCATGCATCACGTAGCGCGGACCGCCGTGGGTTGCCCGGTGGTCCACGGGCGACTCCGCGGCGAGGCGATGGGCTTTCACCAGGTCGCGTACGTCGATGATGTTGTAGTACATGTCGTATCGGGACGGCCAGTTGGGTTCCAGCCCGCCCGCCAGGCGGCCGATCTGTTCGATCCACTGGCCGACCTGCGCCTTGAACAGGATCGGCCCGCAGATCATCGCGGGGTTCATGGTGATGGCGTCCCATCGGCCACCGCTCGAGTCAGCGGCCCGATTGATCAGGTGCTCGGTGTCTACCTTGCTGCGGGCGTAGGAATTGCGCGGGCCCTGCCAGCGCTCCGGGTCCACGCCGTCGGACGCCCAGTCCGTCTCGGTCCATTCGTGGCCTTTTGGCATCGTCGCGGCCCTACCGCCCGAGACCGCGGCCATCGAACTCGTGTAGACGATACGCCGGACACTGCCGCTGGCATTGATGGCGTCGATGACGTTCTGCGTGCCGACCATGCCGCCGTCATAGACGTCCTGGGACACGTCGCCGCTGCCGAGCGGTTGCGACTTGCCGTCGGCGGAATTGCCCAATACGGCGGCGACATGGAACACGCCCGAGCATCCCTTGAAAGCGTCGTCGTAGGAACCGGGGGTGAAGAGGTCGCAACCGTCGACGATCTCGACCCTTGGCAGGCGGCTTAAGTAGTCCACGCAGTCCTTGCCGCGCCAGGAGTTGGCGTCGCGGATGCAGGCGCGGACCTCGTAGCCGTGGATGACCAGTTCGCGGACCATGTGGCCGCCCGTGAACCCGGAACAGCCGGTGACGGCCACCGGGCCGTCCTGGGGTGAAATCGCTGGCATTGTCTACCTCGTGGTACTTGGGAGCTTTAGGAATTCGTGGGTTGCGGGTCCGCCCGGTGATGTTCGGCGAGTTTCGCCGTCGGATGGATCACGATGCCGTCCTGCAACACGTCGACGGGGTCGCGGCCGTCGACGCCCAGGCCGAAACGGTGGTAGCCGAGGAGCCGTTGCAGTTTCTCCGGCATCTCGCGGACGACTTCCCGCGGTACCGAGAGCAACTGGATCTCCTGGGGACGAAGATAGGCGACGTTGTGGCTCATGAAGAAGCCCAGGCGCTCGCGGTCCTTGGACGTATTCGCGCCGCCACCGTGCCAGAGGCCGCCCTCCCACATCAGCATCGTGCCGGAGCGCATCACGACGCGTAGGGTTTCGATGTCCTGGTCCACGGGCCGGTCGTACCACTTGTGGCTGTACGGCACGATGTGCGTGGCGCCGTTCTCGAGATCGAAGTCGTCGAGGGCGATCAGCGCGTTGCAGACGAAATGCGGGTGCGGACGCTTGATGGGCCACAGCCCGTCGTCCTGGTGCAGGAACTGCCGGGTTTCGCCGGGCAGCACGTTGAACAGTGTCGTGACGTTGATCTGCGTGTACTTGCCGAGTACGCCCTCCACGAGGGCGCGGATGCGCGGGTCCAGGAACAGGTAGTCGACGGCGCGGGTCTTGGCGAGCAGGTTGTGGGCGCGCCAGGTCTTGCCGGTCTTGGTGCCGATGGCGCGCATTTCGGTGATGTGCACCTCGGTGTCGAAGGCGTGGCGGATTCGTGCGACTTCCTCCGCCGTGATGAAGTCCTCGACGAGGGTGAAGCCCTGATCCTCGATCTCGGCGACCCGCTCGGTGATGTTTAGGCCGTCGACCATCAGGTCCTCGGCCATCTCGACCGCTTCCGTCACGACGACTTGGACCGCTCTTGGTCTTGCGCGCCGTTCTGCGCGGCCTTCATTCGCTGGGCGCGTTCGGCGTTCCGCTCGGACGTCATCTTGCCGTCGTGGTGCATGTAGTCGTAGCAGGGGCGAAGCGTGGTACGACCGCTGGCGGGTTCCATGTCGAACAGGCTGCGATAGGCGTTGATGGATTGGCCGCCCTTGGAACCGGGCTCGGCGTTGGCTTGGCGTTCGATGTCCCAGTCGCTCTTGCCGAACGGAAACAGGCTGTAGACGTCCATCAGGCCGGCGAAGCGGACCGGGTTGCGGTCCAGCGCTTCCTGGGTGACGGTCTCGCGGTAGGCCTCCTCAGTCTGGTGACGCCGGCGCATGTATTCGCACTGCAATGTCATGCGCAATCCCGGCGTCTTCTTCGGATACGAACCGTGCCAGGTGTGGTTGCCCCAGATGACCATGGACCCGGCTGGCGCTTCCACGGCCACCGCCTGGTCCGCCCATTTCTCCGCTTCGCCAGCGGTGACCTGACGGCGCCACATGTGGCTGCCCGGCACGAAGGAGATGGCGCCGTCGTCCTTCGTGTAGTCGGTCACCATGAAGTGCATGTTGCAGTTGATGACTCGCTCGGGCTGGGCGTTGATGGCGGGGTCCAGGTAGTCGCCGTGGATGCCGGTGCGGATTTCGCCCGGGCCTTTCACCCAGGCGGCACAGAGGCTCAACACGCAATCCGTGCCGAGCAGGTACTGGGCAAGCCCGAGACCTGCGGGGTTGTAGGACAGCCGCTCGAAGACCGGATCCTCCCAGAGCATGAAACGCTGGATGTCGTTGACGTTGGCCCAGCGCTCCGGCGCGAGCCCGTCCGGCCCGTACCGGCGCAGCATCGTCTTCTCGAGTGCCTCGCGCACCTCCTCGACAAACTCGGGCGGCCCCACCTTCTCCGGCGGCACCACCGTGAAGCCGAACGACGAGAGCTCGGCGATGTTGGAGTCGAGCCCGAGTTGCCGGAGCTCCCGGTGCAGCAATGCGACCGAGCCGGTCGATTTCCAGTCGCCGATTTCCATGCGCTTCCCCCAAGCCGGGCAACCTCCGATCATACCGTAGGGGACGGGCTTGTCCCGTCCCGCGTCCGCCGTCGTCCCCAATACGCGCCCGCCAATCCTTACCGACCTAACAGGGCCGCATCTGCAAGACGTCCCTCCGAGATCCAGCAATTCTCATTTTGGCAGATTGTCTGATCCGATGCGGTTCTCCGGGTGTTGT
>JAPPND010000030.1:0-6326 GCA_028818795.1 Gammaproteobacteria bacterium
GGTTGCCGTCCGGTACGCAACCCGACACACTCATTGATTGGTACGGCTTGGTCCTGCTCGATGCGCCACACCAGTTCCCGCTGTGGAGTCACTTTCCTTGCCTGCCTGCTCGCGGCGGCCGCCTCCGGCGCAGGCGTGGCGACCGAAACCGTCTCGACGACGGAATTGGGCGCCGCCGCCCCAACGTGGTTCGTGGTAAAAGCTGGGCTTGGGGCGGGCTACGTCTTCGACGCCGCCGACGGCGAGATGATCGGCACGCTGTCCCTGACGCCATGGACGCCCACCGTGCGCCGACATGCCGAGCGCGGCGAAATCTACGCGGCGGAAACCCACTACTCCCGACGGCACGACGGCGAGCGCACGGATATTCTGCGCATCTACGCCCACGAGACGCTCGCGCCCGTGGGCGAGATCCCCATCCCGAATAAGATCGCGGCCCTGCATCGACACTACCTGGGGGTCCTGTTCGGCGGTCGTTTCGTTACGGTCTTCAACATGACGCCGGCCCAGTCGGTGTCGGTGGTGGATGTGGAGAACCGGCGTTTCGTCGGGGAGATCTCGACGCCCGGGTGCGCTGTGACGTTGCCAACAGGTGAGAGCGGGTTCCTGATGATGTGCGGAGACGGGACGTTGCAGTGGATCGGGCTCGACGAGGACGGCGCGGAATCCGCCCGGGTGCGCAGCGCATCCTTCTTCTCGGTGGAGGACGACCCGCTATTCGACGATCCGGCACCAACACCGGCCGGCTGGCAGTTCCTGAGCTTTGCCGGCCTGACCATGGAGGCGGTGGTCGAGAACGGCGAGATCGACATCGGCGAGTCGTGGTCGATACTGGGCGAGGACGATGAGGGTTGGCGTCCCGGCGGCGGCCAACCCGCTGCCTTCCATGCAGGACACGACCTGCTCGTTGTCCTGATGCACCAGGGCGGCGTCGATACGCAGGATCAGGACGGCACCGAAGCCTGGATCCTCGACCGCGGCACCCAGCGTCGGATCGGTCGCATCACCTTCGAGGCGCCGGCCTCCGGGTTGCTGGTCGTGGAAGGCGACGAACCGCTGCTGCTCGCGGCCATCGGCGGCAGTGTCCATGTCTTCGAACTGGCCACGGGCATCCGGGCGCGCGTCGTCCAGACGAACCGCGGCGGTTCGCTCCTGCGGTACTGAGCGCCAAATGGAGGGTTCGCCGATGCTGGCCGCCGCCTTCGGGTTCGCGCTGCTCCTGGGAACGGGTTCATGGCGCAAGGTCCGGGGTCTCGAGGATTTCCGGGCCGTATTGGCGGACTACCGGCTTGTACCGGCGCGCACGACCAAACCGGCAGCGGTAGCGGTGTCTTTGGTCGAAGGGGGACTCGCCGGGTTGTGGCTGGTCGCCCCGTGGCGCGTCGACGCAGCCATCATTGCCAGTGTCGGCACGGCGCTATTGATGGCTGCATACGGGGGTGCGATCACCGTCAACCTGCTGCGGGGGCGATCCTGGATCGACTGCGGCTGCGGTGGCGGCGAGCAGCTTTCCTGGATCCTGGTCGTCCGCAACCTGGTGCTGACCGGGTTCGCGCTGCTGCCCCTCGCCATCACCGACGCGGCACTACCCCGGTGGCAGGATCTCGCCGTGTCGGCGCCGGTCTTCGCGATAGCCGCGCTGCTGTACCTGACGACGCGCACGCTGCTCGAGAATGCAGCGGCCATGCGCGTCTTCAGCGAACCACTACAATGACAGCCGGTTTGGTGCTCGACGTCGTGCTTTGGTTGCTCGTCGGCGTGCTGACGATCGCCGTGCTCGCGCTGGCACGCCAGGTTGGCGTACTAAACCAGCGCGTCGCACCTGCCGGCGCATTGACGCCGACTACCGGGCCGAAGATCGGCGAACTCACCGAGGTACTGGAGGCCGATGACCTGAACGGCACGCGGCAACGGATCGGCGGCCCTACGTCGGAACGAACCGCCCTCGTGTTGTTCATCTCCCCGACCTGCCCTGTCTGCAAGGCGCTGCTTCCTGCCGCGAGGTCGTTGGCTACCAAGGAACGGCTGCGCCTGGTTTTCGCCAGCGACGGCTTCGACCCGGCTCGGCACCGGGCATTCTCGGAAGACGTGGGGATTCAGCACTTTCCGTACGTGGTCTCGCAGGAACTTGGCCTCCGCTACGGAGTGAGCCGGTTGCCCTTCGCCGTGTTGATCGGCGCGGACGGCGTGCTGCTCGGACGCGGGCTGGTGAATACCCGCGAGCATCTCGAGAGCTTGATGGAGTCCTGGCGCAGCGGCGTGGCCACCCTGCAGGACTTCGTTCACTCGGCCGCCGTTCACGAGGTCGCAGACGAGGAGACGAAGGAGATTTCATGATGAACACCGACCGTGGCGCCTCGATTGCACGGTGGTTCGATGCGGCAACGAGACGCACCACCACGGGCCTCGCCGAGCGCACATCTCGACGCGGGTTCATCGGCCGTGTCGGCACCCTGCTCGCCGGGTCCGGCGCGTTGCCGCTGCTGCCCGTTTCCCGCGCGTTCGGTGCGGAGGACACAACCGAAACCACCGATGCCAACGGCGACAGGGTAGAGAACCTAAGCGAGTTCGGCGATCCCAAATCCTGCGACTACTGGCGCTATTGCGCCCTGGGCGGCGCCCTATGCGCCTGCTGCGGCGGTAGTCCGAGCAGGTGCCCGCCGGGGGCCGAGCCGTCGCCGATCACGTGGATCGGCACCTGCCGCAACCCCGTCGACGGCAAGCAGTACCTCATCTCCTACAACGACTGCTGCGGCAAGGAGGTCTGCCCCCGCTGCTTCTGCCATCGCACCGAGGGCGCGAAGCCGGTCTATTTCCCCAGCAAGAGCAGCAACGTGCTGTGGTGTTTCGGCGTCGACAGCAACGCCTACCACTGCACCCTGGCCACGGTGATCGGCGATGCCCCGGACGAGCCACCGGCCGAGAAGACCGAGGAATCCGCCGCCCACCCATGACGCGCGCCCGGCGTTCGCCAAACTTGCGGACGATGTTCCGAGCGACGCTCGGCACGGTCGCGTTCGCATGTGCGGTATCCAGAGCCGAACCGAACACGGGCGACGACGATGGCTCGCGTGCAAACGCCGCGGCGCGATTCGACTACCTGCTCCACTGTTCGGGTTGCCACCGCCCGGACGGCACCGGATCGGCACCCGACGTCCCATCTCTCCGAGGCGCGGTGGGTTCGTTGGTGTCCACTCCGAAAGGCCGTGAATACATCGCCCGGGTTCCCGAAGTCGCCCAATCGCCACTCGACGACGAGGATCTCGCGAGGCTCCTGAACTGGATTCTGCAGGAGTTCAATGCCGAGACGCTGCCGCAGGGGTTTCGCCCGTTGGAGGGTGCCGAGGTGGGAACAGCCCGCGCTCGCATCCTCGCCGACCCAATACGCGCCCGGAGAACAATCGTCGGTGCCTACCGAGAAGAGAAATCACGAGACCGGACGCGCGCCGACCAGCGCCAATGACACCGCACCGAGCGCACAAGCGTCGTTCTTGTTGACTCACCAAGCCCGCGTCCAGATAATCGCGCGCCTTTAGTTGCGGACCAGGGCGGCAGATCCGCTGGGGCAGGTCTTCCACCGTATCCTTTCCGATGCCGCGTGGGTCTTGCCATCAAAGCGACGTGAACTTTTTGTCGCGAGTTCCCGCCTTGGATGGACACCATGCAGTTCCTTCGTTCGTCATCCGCCACAATTGCGTTTCTCCTAGCTGCCGCAAGTGCCGCAGAACCGGACGACCGTCCCCGCGGTCAGGCGACACTGCTATCCGAGGCGCCAACGCTTGACGGGAACGTGGCCGACGACCCGGCGTGGGACGGCCTCGCGCCCTTCACCGGGTTCACCCAACTGCAGCCCGACAACGGCGCGCCCGCGTCCCAGCGCACGGAGGTCTACTTCGGCTTCACCGAAGACGCGCTCCACGTCGGCGTGATCTGCTTTGAGACCGACACCGAGGCCATCACCGTCTCCAACGACGGATCCCAGTCCGATTCGTTCTCGATGGTCCTCGACACATCCGGCACGGGCCTCGCCGGCATGGTGTTCGGCACCAATCCGGTCGGTGCGGAGTACGACGGCCAGGTCGCCGACGAGTTCGCGGACTGGAACTGGAGCACGCTCTGGGAGGTGCGCACCCGGACCCATGAGGCGGGCTGGAGCGCCGAGCTCGCGATCCCCTTCCAGTCCCTGCGCTACGGCGCCGGCGACGTGCAGTCCTGGCGCGTGAACTTCGCCCGCGTGATCCGGCGCAACAACGAGATCTCCTATTGGTCGCCGGTGCCAAGACAGTTCAGCATGTTCCGGCTGTCGCTAGCCGGACGGATCGACGGAATCCACGTACCGGCGCAGCGCCGCAATCTCGAGATCACGCCGTATGCGCTGGGAAGGAGCAATCGGGGCGGCAATCTGAACGGCACCCAATACGACGACGATTTCGGCTTCGACGTGAAGTACTCGATCACGCCAAGCCTCACCCTCGACATGACCTACAACACGGACTTCGCGCAGGTGGAGTCGGATCGCCAACAGGTAAATCTCGGGCGTTTCAGCCTGTTCTTTCCGGAGACGCGCCCCTTCTTCCTCGAAAACGCAGGAGCCTTCGGCGTTGGCTTTCCGGGAATGCAACTGTTCCACTCACGGCGCATCGGCATCGCCCCGGACGGTCGTCGGCTACCGATCAAGGGCGGCGTGCGGGTATCGGGGAAGGTCGCCACCGCCACCAATCTCGGTTTCCTGCACATGCGTGCGGAGGCCGCCAACGCAGAGGGTTCCAACGAATTCACGGTGGCGCGGCTGAGCCGGGACCTAAGCAACCGGTCGTCCGTGGGGTTGATCGCCACGGACCGCCGCGACCCCGGGTCCAGCAGACAGACGTACGGTATTGACGGCAGCTTAGGGCTCGGACCAAACGGGCAACTGCGCGCCATCGCCGCGCGAACTCGAACCCCCGGAGTCGAGGGCGACGACCACGTCGTTTCGTTCTACGGCGCCTACAATTCGACCGAGTGGGAGCTTGACGGAAGCTACACGGAGGTCGGCGCGGGCTTCGACCCCGCCGTGGGTTTCGTTGGCCGACGCGACTACCGCGGCACCGCCGTTTTCGCCATGAGGAAATTCGTTGACAAGGAGACGTTGCGCGAGTGGCGACCCCTTGTTTCCTACAACGGGTCCTGGGACTTCGACGGGTACTACGAGAGCGGCAACCTCCACCTCGAGAGCTGGTGGGTCTGGAAGAGCGCCGCGGACGTGTGGCCGGCGGTGAACTTCTCCCACGAGGGCGTCAAGCATTCGTTCACGATCGCCGGCGAGACCGTTCCTGCGGGGGACTACGAGACCCGAAACTTCGAGATGGGCATCAATTCGGCGCCCAACAAGACCTGGAGCGGGGGTGCGCACATGACCGCGGGCGGGTTCTACAACGGCAAGCGGCACGCCGTATCGCCCTACGTCAACTATCGACGGGACGAGACCCTCTCCGCCTGGGCGGGCTGGGATCACAACACCATCGATCTCGGCAGCGAGGAGGGGTCGTTCACCGTCAACCTGGCCCGCGCCGGTTTCTCCTATTCGTTCACGCCGAAGATCGGCCTGCGCGCATTGATCCAGTACAACGACGCCGACGACGTGTTCGCCGCAAACGTCCGGTTTTCCTGGCTACGCTCCGCGAACGCGGGCCTCTACGTCGTCTACAACGAGATCGATGCCCGGGACGGGCTCGGCAAACCCGGTCGCGAACTGGTGCTGAAATACAGTCACATCTTCGATGTGCTTTAGGCAATTCAATCGGAACACTGGAGCAAGAGATGACCCACTCCCTGACTTTCTACACCAACCCGAGGTCCCGCGGCCGTGTTGCGCGCTGGATGCTCGAGGAAGCGGGCGCGCAGTACGACACCGTGGTGATGCAACTCGGCCAAAAGATCACCGACCCGGCGTTCCTCGACTTGAACCCGATGGGGAAGGTGCCGGTGATCGTCCACGACGGCGTCGTCGTCACCGAGTGCGCCGCCATCTGCGCCTACCTCGCCGACGTGTTCCCGGACAAGGGCCTAGCCCCGCCGCTCGCCGAGCGAGGTCCCTACTACCGTTGGCTGCTGTTCGGTGCCGGTTGCCTGGAACCGGCGGCCATCAACCACGGCCTGGGCGTCGAGATCGCGCCCGAACAGGAAGGCATGGTGGGCTATCGGACCTTCGCCGCGACCTTAGATACGCTGGAGTGGCAACTGGCGAAGTCACCCCACATTGCGGGAGAGGCATTCACTGCTGCCGACGTCTACGTGGCCGCGCAATTGGGGTGGGGTATGGAGTTCGGCGCGATCAAGGACCGACC
>JAPPND010000030.1:6426-22639 GCA_028818795.1 Gammaproteobacteria bacterium
ACGTGGCCGCGCAATTGGGGTGGGGTATGGAGTTCGGCGCGATCAAGGACCGACCATCTCGGACTACGTGGCGCGAACGCACGCCCGTCCCGCCCACAAACGGGCGGTGGAACTGGACGACGCACTGGCCGCGAGCCTGGCCTAGGCCCGAAGTCTTGCTGCCAAGGCCCGGATATCCGACGGGCCGATGCCGCAACAGCCACCGACCATCGTCGCGCCCGCCTCGATGCTGCGCAGCATTGCCGCCACGTAGATGTGCTGCGGGAGGTCGCTGCGCAGCCCGGTGGTGATCTCGTTGTCCAAGGTCCAGCCTTCGGGAACCTTGTTGAGTCGGTTGGGGTAGCAGCCGATGGGCTTGGCGGTGAGCGCCCTGAGTTCCCGCAATCCCGCCTCGATGGCCTCGGGGTGGGTGCAATTGAACAGGTAGGCATCGACGGCAAGCCCCGCCAACCCGTCCACGGCTTCCTTTACGGTTTCGCCGCTGCGCAGTCCCCGACCCGGGGTCTCGTCGAGGGTCCAGGAGACGTACACCGGCTTGCCCTCCCCGTGTGCCAACGCGGCACTGGCGGCGGTATGCGCCTCGACGGCCGAGGACATCGTCTCGCAGATGAAGAGGTCGACCTCGTCGCGGAGTGCTTCGACGACGCCTTGGTAGATCGGTTGCGCGATCTCCGGCGGCTGCACAAGGTCGGCTCGATAGCTCTCCTCGAGCGGCGGCAGCGAACCGGCCACCGCGACATCCCTGCCGCTCTCCCGCACCGCCCGGCGCGCCAAGGTCGCGGCGAGCCGGGTGAGCTCCCGGTACCGGCCCTGCATCCCTGCCTTGCCCAGGTAGCTCGGTATCGTCGAATAGTTGTTCGTGGTAATGACGACCGCGCCCGCGTCGATGTACTCACGGTGGATCTCCGCGACGAGGCCAGGTTCGTCGAGGAGCACGCTCGCGGACCAGAGACCGTGGGCGGCCCCGGGTCGCCGCTCCTGGATCTCCCGGCCCATCCCGCCGTCGAGCAACGTCACCACGTCGGCTTCCAGTCGGTGGCGGGGGCCAGGTTCACCGACGGACCGTCACGGGCCGGTCTTCGTCGGCCGAGCGATAGGCCGCTTCCGTCAGTCTTGCGACCTGCAAGGCGAAGTCCTGCCGCTCGTAGCCGCGATGACCGTTGCGTATCCAGCGGAAGAAAGCGGCATCGGGGGTCGACGGCTTGATGCGCTTGGGAAGGTCGACCGGTTCGTCGTTGAAAACCATTGAGCGCACGCGCCATCGGTGGAGGTGCACGACCAGCGAGCCTTCGCTTCCGCTGATGGCAAGACGCTCGTCGTGGCGAGAGGCATTGCCGGTTGTGGTGAGGGTTCCGAGGGCACCGTTTCCGAAACGAACGATCACGCCGCCGTTCACGTCCACCGCGCGTCCTGAGTTGTCGAACGAGGCGAATACCATTCTTGGTTGCAAGCCGGTCACCCAGAGCATCGAGGCGACCAGGTGACTGCCCGTGTCCATGAACATGCCGCCGCCCGCCAAGTCGGGATCGAGGCGCCAGCCGCCGACGCCCAGCCAGTTCTGCGTCACGTACGCCACGACACCGCGAATCTCTCCCAAGACGCCGCGTTGGACAAGCTCCCGGGCGAAAACGAAGTGCGGCATCCAATGCCGCTGGTAGGCGACGACCAGGGCCAGTCGCTGCTCGGCCGCCAAGGCAAGCAGGCGCTTGGCGTCGCCGGGGCGAACAACGAGGGGCTTCTCGACCAGCACGTGCAGACCGCCATCAAGGCATGCCTTGGCCTGAACGTAGTGGTCCCGGTGCGGCGTGCTGATCAGGACGGCATCGACGTCGATGTCCTTCAGCATCGTTCGCCAGTTGCCGTAATGCGGAATGTCGTGACCTGCGCGGTCCATCAACAGCCGCGCGTGTGATTCGGCCGGATCCGCCACCGCCGCGATCAAGACTGCACCATCGGCAGCGATGCGCGGTACGTGGGCATTGCGCATGTTGCCGCCGGCGCCAATGAGCGCGACGGAAAGGCGTTTCTTGGGCACGGGGTCCTCCCGGGGCGGGTTCTCGGCGCGGCGTCCGTAGTATTACATGGCGGTGCGTCCCGGGAACGCCTGGGGACTCACGCCCGCTCACCCGGTCCGTGACGCGCTTCGCACCTTGCGAGATGTTGTGCAGAAACAGCCAGAAAGCGGGGACGAGGACCAATGCCGCCGCAGACGAGACCAGCACGCCGAAGCCGAGCGAGATGGCCATGGGCACCATGGACTTGGCCTGCACGCTCTGGGTCAACATCAGCGGCGTGAGCCCCGACATGGTCGTGACCGTGGTAATCAGGATCGGGGCGGAAGCGGGACGCCGCCGCATTGAGCAGGGCGTCGGGCATCGCGCCGCCGGACGCCCGAAACCGGTTGACGCCGTGGATCAGCACCAGCGTCGCGTTGACCTCGGCGCCGCAGGCCGCGACGACACCGAAGATCGACGTCAACGAAAAGCCCACAACAACACCGAACGGTTTCAACAGCGCATGGCCCCAAACGGCGCCCCAGTTCCTTCAAGGCCCGCTCGTCCGTCGGTCCGGTGACGGCGATTTCCAGCACGAGATCGGTCATCACGGCGAGTTCGACGACGGGCTTTTCGGTTTCCTCGGGGAAGGTGTCGATGGCGTTGATCCGGTTCTCGACCTCGCCGAGCGCGCGCTGCCGATCCGCATCGAAGAACAGTTCCACCTGCACCGTGCAGACGCCCTCGGAGGCGATGGCCCGCAACTCCTTGATGCCGTCGAGGCCGTCGAGGTGCTCTTCGATGCGGGTACAGACCCCGGACTCGACTTCCTCGGGTGCCGCGCCCAGGTATTCCACGGTGACCGTGATGATCGGCAAGTCGACATCCGGATAGAGCTTCACCGGAATCCGCGTGAGCGACGCAAGCCCGGCCAGGATCGCGAGGCCCATCAACAGGTTCGCCGCGACGTGGTTGGTGGCGAACCAGGCGACGATCCGATTCACAGTGGGCGGCCGCGGGACGGGGCGACGTCGGTCACGGAACGTCCGTCACGACGGCAAGCCGTGATCCCGTTATGTGCGGCTGGAAATGACGCAATTGGCGTCTCCCCCGACCCGATGCACGATAATACCGTCGTTCCGGGATCGTACGAGACCCGGGTAAGGCTCTCACCAACGCGGCGTCGAACACCATGACCGACTGGTACCCCAAGAAGCGCTTCGGCGACCTGCCCCGCGATATGGCGCGTAGGTTTCCGCACCGGGAAGCGCTCGTTTTTCAGGCCGAGCGCTATACGTTCGCCGAACTAGGGGCCGAAGTCGACCGGGCTGCGAAGGCCTTGATGGCACTCGGCGTCGAACGCGGCGACCACGTCTCGCTGTGGCTCAACAACCGCTCGGAGTGGGTCTTCCTGATGTACGCGCTGGCGACGATCGGCGCCGTCCAGGTGCCGGTCAACACCCGGTTCCGCACCAACGACCTCGACTACGTACTGCGCCAGTCGGACAGCGCCATGTTGATCACCCACGACACCTCGGGCCCCGTTGACTACCTGGCCATGGTGCGCCAAGTCGTCGACCTGCCCGTCGAAGGCGACGCGGTGGCGGACGCTTCATTCCCCGAACTGGATCGAGTAGTGATCGTCGGCGACGCCGAATACGCCGGCACCGCGTCCTGGTCGGCGGCACTCTCCGAGGCAGAGACGATCAGCGACGCCGACCTCGCCGCCCGCGCCGACGCCGTGGATCCAGACGACCCCGTGTTCATGATGTACACCTCCGGCACCACCGGCTTTCCCAAGGGCGTGCTCCACGATCACCGGCTGATCCGCAACGTCGAGGAACGCGCGTTCCGCATGGCGGTCACCGAAAACGACACCATCATGAGCTACCTGCCGTTGTTCCACGCCTTCGGCTACTCGGAAGCCGCCATGATGTCGATGGCGACCGGGGCCCGGCAGGTCCTCACCGAGACCTTCGACCCGGACGAGTCGCTTGACCTCATCGAACGCGAGCGCGCCACCATCGCACATGGCTTCGAAGCCCACATGCAGATGCTGTGCGACGCCCAGGAAGCCAACCCGCGGAACTTGAGCAGCCTGCGCACCGGCTTGTTCGCGGCCGGCATGCACAGCGCGACGCCCGTGGCCCGGCGGGGCGAACGGGTGATGGCCCCGTTGAAGGCGCTCTCCGCGTACGGCATGACCGAGGTGTGGGTTGGTGCGGCGCTATCGGCCCTGGACGACGACCCGCCGCATCGCCTGGAGACCTCCGGCTACCCGGCGCCGGGCTACGAGTTCAAGGTGGTCGATCCGGACACCGGGGAGCAACTGCCGGACGGCGTTCCCGGCGAACTGCGGGTCAAGAGCTACGCCTTGATGAAGGGCTACTACAAGAAACCGAAGGAGACGGCGGAGTCCTACGACGCCGACGGCTGGTTCCGCACCGGCGACATGGCCGAACGCCACGCCGACGGCTACATCCGCTTCCTCGGCCGTTTCAAGGACATGCTGAAGGTCGGCGGGGAGAACGTCGACCCGATGGAGGTGGAGGGGCTTCTCCTCGAACATCCCGCAGTGCAGCAGGTCGCCGTGGTCGGACTGCCGGACCGTCGGCTATCGGAAGTACCGGTGGCGTTCGTCGAGCGGAAACCCAAAGCCGTCATCGAAGCGGACGACATACTCGCCTACTGCCGCGGCAAGGTCGCGAGTTTCAAGATTCCCCGCCATGCGATCTTCCTCGACGAGTTCCCCATGACCGCGTCGGGGAAGATCCGCAAGGTGGAGTTGCGGGAGAAGGCGAAGCAGTTGTTGCGCTAGGCACACCCCCAAGTTGCCGTTGCCATGCCAAGAGCCATAAAATTGTCTAATATAGACGTTTTGGACAGTCTGGCACACAACCATGCGCTACGTATCGGCCTCCGAAGCAAAACAGCGGCTCGCAACCGTTCTCGATGCCGTTCAGCGGGAACCCGTAACCATTCGCCGCCAAAACCGCGAGGTTGCCGTCGTCATTTCCCCCTTGGACTACCGACGGCTAGTCACGACTAACGTCGCGGAGTTTCAACGCTTCTGCAACCGCGTCTCCGCGGCCGCCCAGGCCCGGGGACTGACCGAGAACGAACTGGAAAAGTTGCTTGACTCCTAACAGCCGTGCGCGTCGTCATCGACACGAACGTCTGGGTCAGCCGGCTGTTGCTCGCGGACTCCATGGCGGCACGAGCCGTCGATGCGGCGCTCTCGTCATCCGAAGTCGTCGTGTCAGAACGCCTAGTCGAAGAATTGGCCGATGTGCTGGCGCGGGGGAAGTTTGACCGTTACGTATCTCTGGCGGATCGCGAGGAGTTCCTGCGTCGTGTCCTGCAAGTCGCCACGACCTTTCCGGTTCTCACCGAGGTGACCGATTGCCGTGACGTCGACGACAACGAGCTATTGGCTCTGGCGTTGGATTCCGAAAGCGACTACATCCTGACCGGCGATCAAGACCTGCTCACCATGAATCCATGGCGGGGAATCGAGATCATCTCGCCGCGGGCGTTCCTCGCCGTATAGGTAGCGAGGCTCGCTCAGACCGAACGACGCATGTCGTAGGGGACGGGCTTGTCCCGTCCCGCGGCAGAGACGAGGGCTCCCGATCGCGGGCGAGGACAAGCCTCGCCCCTACGGCGACTTGGCAGCATGCAACCTGCCGGTGAACACCGAGCCCGCTCAAGGAACCTAGCCGGGCATCACCCAAGCCCCAGCACCTCCCGGTTCCCCGCCTCGTCGGTGCCGGCTGACGCGAAGTCGTCGAACGCCTTGTCGGTGACCCGGATGATGTGGTCGCGGATGAACTCCGCCCCTTCGCGGGCGCCGTCCTCCTGGTGCTTCAGGCAGCATTCCCACTCCAGCACCGCCCAGCCGTCGAAGTCGTGGGCGGCGAACTTCGAGAAGATCGAGCGGAAGTCGATCTGTCCGTCGCCGAGGCTGCGGAAGCGGCCCGGGCGGTCCACCCAGTCCTGGTAGCCGCCGTACACGCCGGCACGGCCGTTCGCGTTGAACTCGGCATCCTTGACGTGGAACATCTTGATGCGGTCGTGGTAGATGTCGATGAACGCCAGATAGTCGAGTTGCTGCAGGATGAAGTGGCTCGGGTCGTAGAGGATGTTGGCGCGCGGGTGGCCGTCCACCTCGTCGAGGAAACGCTCGAAAGTGATGCCGTCGTGCAGGTCCTCTCCCGGATGAATCTCGTAGCAGCAGTCGACGCCCGAGTCCTCGAACACGTCGAGGATCGGCCGCCATCGGGCGGCCAGTTCCTTGAAGCCGGTGTCCACCAAGCCGGCCGGGCGTTGCGGCCACGGGTACATCATGGGCCACAGCAAGGCGCCGGAGAACGTGACGTGCGCCGAGAGGCCGAGGTTGGCGCTGGCCTTCGCCGCCAGCTTGCATTGCTCGATGGCCCACTCGGTGCGTTCCGCCGGCTTGCCGTGGAGTTCGGCGGGCGCGAAGCCATCGAACAGTCGATCATAGGTCGGATGTACGGCTACCAACTGGCCCTCTAGGTGGGTGGATAGTTCCGTGATCTCCACGCCGCACTCGCGCACCCGTCCGGACAACTCCTCGCAATAGTCCTTGCTCTCAGCCGCCTTGGCGACATCGATGAACGCCGGGTTGCCGATGGGCACCTGGATGCCCACGAACCCCAGGTTCGCGGCCCACTTGGCCATGGATTCGATGTTGTCGAAGGGATCCTCGTCGGCCATGAATTGGGCGAGAAAGATCGCCGGTCCCTTAAGTGTTTTCATATCGTATTTCCTCTCGTAGGGGACGGGCTTGTCCCGTCCCGCGTCGAAATCGCCCCTACGGGACTGCCTAGTCTTTGAACGCAAGCCATTGGGCGCCAGCCTGGGCACTCTCAACCACGGTCTCGATGAACGCCATGCCGCGAACGCCGTCGGCGATGGTCGGGAAGTCAAGGTTCTCCTCCGTCGGCTGCCGCCCTGCCCGCTTCGCTTCCAGGGTGTCGGCGAAGTTGCGATAGAGCATGGCGAACGCCTCGAGGAAACCCTCGGGATGGCCGGCGGGCAAACGCGTTGCCCCGGTGGCGCCATCGCTGACGCCCGGGCCACCGGTGCGACGAACTTCGTAGGGGCGGTCCGGCCAGCGCACGACCAGCGAGTTCGGTTCCATCTGAGACCATTCGAGGCCGCCGCATTCGCCGTACACCCGAAGTCTCAGCCCGTTCTCCTCGCCCACGGCGATCTGGCTGGCGAACAGGACGCCCTTGGCGCCGTTGTCGAAGCGTAGCAGAACGTTGCCGTCGTCCTCGAGTTGCCGGCCCGGCACGAAGGTGGTGAGGTCAGCGCACAGCGACTCGATCTGGAGGCCGGTGACGTACTCCACAAGGTTCTCGCCGTGGGTGCCGATGTCGCCCATGCAGCCCGCCGCACCGGAACGGGCCGGATCGGTGCGCCACTCGGCCTGCTTGTTGCCCTCCCCCTCCAGGCGTTCCGAAAGCCACCCCTGGATGTACTCCACGACCACCCGGCGGATGTTGCCGAACGCGCCGGTCCGAACAAGGTGGCGGGCTTCCTTGATCATGGGGTAGCCCGTGTAGTTGTGGGTAAGGCCGAACGCCAGCCCGGTCTCCTCGACAACCGCGGCAAGTTCCTTCGCCTCGGCCAGGTTGAACGTGGCGGGCTTGTCCGACATGACGTGAAAGCCCGCATCGAGCGCCGCCTTGGCGATCGGGAAGTGGGTGTGGTTCGGCGCCGCGATGACCACGAAGTCCATGCGGTCGCCCTCCGGTCGCGCCGCCTCCGCCGCCATCAGCTCGGCATAGGTGCCGTAGCTCCGGTCGGGATCGATGCCGTATAGCGCCACGCCCGCCGCGCGGCTTTTGGCCGGGTCGCTCGAGAAGGCTCCGCAGGTGATGGCTATCCGACCGTCTAGTTCCGCAGCCATGCGGTGCACGGCGCCGATGAACGCACCTTCGCCGCCACCGACCAAGCCCATCTGCAGTTTCGCCATGGGACGTCCCTCCGAACCCTCATGAGCATTGAACGGTGACGACCGCACCGAGGTCAATACCGCCGACGTGGCTGGATGCGTGCTCGCGGGGAGCGCAGTACGATGGAAGCAACGAAGACATGGAGGGCACGATGACGATTATCGGCTCGGTATCGGGTGTTCCGGCGGCAGGGCCCACCGATCACACCATTCGGGTGGCGGCGACCGTGGCGATCCGGCTCGCCGGCGCATTGACGGTGTTTGCCGGCCTCATTCTCACGACACAGGCGCTCATCGCCGCCAGTTCGATGATCACCATGATCTACTGGCAGGGAACGGAGTTGCTGTCGAACGTGGACCTGAACATGGGGCCCTTGGGCGGGATGACCGTCTTCTCGACGTTGGGATCGGCGCTGGTTGTCGTCGTTTGGGGTGCGCTGCTCACCGCTCTTGCGAGACCGTTGGCCCGGTTCGTCGTGCGGGACCGGTAGACACCCTCGTCGCGTGCAAACAATCCCTGGCAGCTACGGATTCGAGGGGTCTGGAAATCCAATGAGAAGGCTTTCCGATCCATACGCCTAAGCCAGGTGCATCAGGCGGGCATTCGAGCAGCCCTTAGCGCTTGGCGAACCGCCACGGCCCGCGCGATTAAGGACACGCCGCTAGACGTTTGGAGTGGCTGTTCCCACACGTCTTCGGGGACTTGCCCCTTGGCGTGAGCCTTCACACATCTGCCCCATCCCTCAGGGTCGGCAAAGGTGTCGCCCTTGTCAGACATCTCGGAAGCGTCGAGGAACCCCAGATAGACCAAGACGACGGGCACACCTAGTTCGGCAATCTTCCATGCCCATGCGAATCGGTTTGAAATCTGATAGCAGTGATCGCGTGAGAGTGACCACCCAGCATTGCCCGTCAACCGTTGAAGGCCGACATTCGCCTCGTCAATGGCGTCGCCGATCCGTTTGTGATTGCGTTGGCTCCCATCGCTCGCGCCGGCCGGACTCTTTGCGTCGCTGTTTAGCTCTGCGGAGTGGGCCTTGGCTTCGACGAGCAGGACACCATCCTTCGAGTCCGTACCCTTACCAACCGAACATTGACTAACAATGTCCCAATTCGGACTTGCCCCACCTCGAACGGCGAACCACCAGCGTTGCAGTTCGCGGCTCACCTTAAGGGGTATGACGCGGTTCTGGATGTGTAGCTGTAGCTCGTCAGTGCGTTCGAATCCGCGGGGCCGCCAGACATACCCCTTGGAAACTGAACCAAACGGCTTCACCAATCCGGTCAGCCGGCCGGCTACCTCAGCCCGAGTGCCGTCCGTGAGCAAGTGGCAACGAGGTTTGCTGCCGCGCTGTTCGTTTCTCCCAAGCTCTGGAAACCGCTTCAGCATGGTCCATGGCCTTCCAACAACTGCTTCTCGGCATGGATCAAAGGCAACGCCTTGTGTCACTGCCCATCTGCAGGTCCATCCAGTGTGCGAAACCGTACGACGATCTGCAACGTCGTTGGGTCGCCCATCGCTAAGTGCCAAGGTCGTTCGGTGCCCGGTCGTGGGTCGGTCATGGTTATTCGCTCTTGTCGAATCCAAAACCCTGATGGCGGACCGTGACCGCACAGTGTGGTGTGCGGTGAAATCGCTCCACATGACATCGACGATGTATGCTCGACATCGAAACCGTCGCCAGGATCGCCGATGAAGCCTATTTCCGTGCAACTCTACTCGTTGCGCCAAGCGTCCCAGCAGGACTTCGATGCCGTTCTCGAACGGCTCGCCGCCATCGGCTACCAGGGTGTCGAACCCTTCAACCTGTTCGGCAAGATGCCGCAGTCGTTCAAAGCCCAGGTGGAGGACCTCGGCATGGTGGTCTCGTCGTCCCACCACCCCTGGGCGAACCGCACCGATACCAGCGAAGTGGTCGACACCGTGAGTGCCCTGGGCTTGACGCGGGCGGCGGGCGGCTTCGGACCCGACGACTTCGCGAACCTCGACGCCGTGAAGCGCACGGCTGACACCGTCAATTCGCTGATCGACGCCCTCTCCTCGCAGGGCATGAGCCTGTTCCTGCACAACCACTGGTGGGAGTTCGCCGAGATCGAGGGCAAACTCGGCTACCACTGGCTCGCTGAACTCTGCCCGCAGGTGGAGTTCGAGGTGGACACCTACTGGGCCGCGAATTTCGGGGCCGTGGACGTGGTCGCCGAAGTGGCCCGGGTCAAGGACCGCGTTCCCCTCCTGCACATCAAGGACGGCCCCCTTGTGCAGGGCAAGGCACATGTTGCCCTCGGCGACGGCAAGATGGATATCGCCGGAGTCATCGACGCGGCGGATCGCGATGTGCTGGAGTGGAACGTCGTCGAACTCGACGACTGCGACACGGACATGATGACCGCCGTCGAGCGAAGCTACCACTTTCTCGCCGGGCTCGGCGGAGCATTGGCGAGCTGATCGAAGGGTTCCCGATGGCCAAGTGGATCGGATTCTTCGCCATCGGTTGCACGATTGGCGTTGTGGCGTTTCTACTCGTCACGTCGTTTCCAGGCACCGACAATGACGCGCGCGTGCCGGTTTCACCGACGGAGATGCCTGCCGTCGGCCAGACTACCGACAATCGCGACGCAACCCGCACGATGACACCCACTGCCCTCGCCGACATCTGGCATGGCGGGAGCGACTTCCAGCGTACTGCCGCGCTCTACGACACCCTTCTGGACGCCGACCTGGCAGAGGTCGAACGACTGCTCCAGGAAGCCGGCTGGCTGCGTCTGCAGCGAGAGCGGCGGTCCGCCAAGGCGATCATCTACAAGCGCTACGCGGAGCTTGATCCAGAAGCAGCCGTGGCTCGCATCGTCGCCCGCGGTGCCGACGAGGCCAGATTCCTAGGTGCGGTGTTTGCAGCTTGGGCACAGACGGATCTCGATGCCGCCATCGAAGGCGCGGACGCCCTGCAGTTTCCGGCAAAACGTCAAGCCGGAGTGGCCATCCTGTCGGTCAGCGAAGACCTGGGAGTCGCGCGTCAACGAGAGATCGCTAGGCAGTTCTACGCAGAGCATGTCCTGACAACCGCCCTCGATACGTCGCAAACCGAATTGGACCCCGAGGACGCATGGCTAGCCGCCGTCGCCATGGCTCCGGGCGCAGAACGCACCCAAGCGGCATGGCGCGCCTTGAGCGTCTGGGTCGCCAGGTCGCCCGAAGACGCCCTGCGGGCGGTGGGCGACTTCCCGGAACCCCGGGTGCGGGATACCTGGCGCATGAACCTGGTCCGGATGTGGGCCAAGGCAGATGTCCATGCGGCCGTCGATTGGGCGCGCGCACAACCGTCCTCCCGCCAGCGCTCGGACCTCGTCGCCCAGGCCGCCGAAGTATTGGCGTCGGTCTCGCCCTTGGAAGCACTTCAGATTGCGGGCGATCTCGAACCCCATATGCGTCGACGGGTCAGCAACAAGGCGTTCCAGGCTTGGGGACGGGAAGATCCTCCTGGCGCATTGGCGGCGCTCAACGACCTCGCGCCGGAACAGTCCATCGGCTCGATCCGGCGGGGGCTCGTCGCAGCCTGGTCCGGCGTGGATCCGGAGGCGGCGTTCGGCTGGGCCGTGTCGCAGCCTCGTTCGCAGGACTACGAGTGGCTCATTGAGACGCCGCTGCAGGTACTCGCCCAGACATCGCCGCTGAGGGCAATGGCCCTCGTCGAGGAACTCGATGTCGACACACGTCGCAACATCACCGGGGGAATCCTCGAGGTCTGGTCACAAGACGATCCGCAGGCCGCTGCCGCCTGGATCGACGCGGATTCCCTCTTCGAGCGGGATGCCGTCAAGGCGGTGGTCGTCAACTACGCCATGCTCGATGCCGAGGCGGCCTTCGACTGGGTGGCCACGCTTCCCTCTGATCTCCAACGCTCCACGATTCCGGACTTGATGCGTGCGGTCGTCGATGACTCGGTGCCAATCGCAAGGCGGCTCCTCGAACGCATCGACGACCGAACGGCACGCCGGAACGCTGCCGGGCCCCTGGTCGCCAGGTGGGTCGAGTCCGACCCCGAGGACGCTGTGCAATGGATCGCCGACGAGGAGGACTCCCGCACACGTTCCCAGCTGTATTCCACGGCATTCCAGTATTGGAGCCGCGTCGACCGGGAGGGTGCCGTTGCGGCGGCCCGGGATCTCCCCGCGTCCACAAGGAACGACGCGACCATGGCCATGATGAGGCAGGCGATGTTCGCAAGGGACACCGAGTTCCTCGAGCGCCTGTTCGGGGATCTCCAAGGGCGCCAGGCCCGCCGCAACGCTGCCGGATGGATGGTGCGATACCTACAGGACGTCGACCCCGATCTGGCGGACACGTACCGGGAGTTGGCCCGGTAGCCTCGCTGCCGATCCACTCAAGACGCCGATCCATGCCCGCCCAAGTATTCGACTTCGCCGTTGGCCGCACAAACCCCGAGACCGTTCCGGTCGAGGCGTTGCAGCGTGCGGCGCACCACGCCATCGCCAACGAATACGTCGAGTTGACCGACTACCACGGCAAACTCGGCCATCCCGGTCTGCGCGCCGCCATGGCACGCCGCGAGTCGGAGCGCGAGGGCGTGTCCGTGGATCCCGATCAGCTATCCCTGATGAACGGTTCCATGCAGGCCGTCACCTTGGTCGCCGAAGCGCTGACCCAGCCGGGCGATGCGGTGATCTGCGAGGAGTTCACCTACTCCGGAACCATCGCCGCCTACCGCGCGCTCGGCATCGACATGGTCGGCCTGCCCGTCGATGCGAATGGCATGCGCGTCGACCTTCTCGACGCCAAGCTCGACGAACTCGGCGAGGCGCGCAAGCCGAAGTTCATCTACGCGCTCACCACCTACCAGAATCCGACGGGCAACAACATGTCCGTCGACCGTCGCCACCGGCTCATCGACATCGCCCGGCGCCACGACATTCCCGTCATCGAGGACAACTGCTACGGCGATGTCCACTTCGACGGCGACAAGCCGCCGTCGCTGTATGCCCTGTCGAACTGGGACGGGATCATCTACATGTGCTCGCTGTCGAAGATCCTGGGACCGGGGTTGCGGCTCGGCTACCTCTATGCGAAGCCGCCGTTGCTCGACACGATCCTCGCACGCCGCCACGACGCGGGCGGCAACTACCTCGCCGCCGCCGTGGTGGCGGAGCTTTACAAGGATGGCGTTTGGGAGATCACCGAGGAGTTGAACGAGGCCCTCAAGGTGAAGAAGAACCTCGTGGTGGAGGGATTGGCGGACGCGGGATCCGATGTCTGCGTGACCTCCAACCCGCCCGGTGGCTTGTTCGTCTGGGTGCGCTTTCCGGACGATGTCGACCAGGACAAGCTGCTCCGACTCGCCGCCGAGCGCAACTTCCGTTACGCGCCCGGTGCGAACTTCCACATCCGCGGTGATCCGGTGCCCTATTTGCGGCTCGCCTTCGGGCATGTCCCGGACGACGTCATTCGCGACGGCATGCCCGTGCTCGCGCAGTGCCTGCGGGAGGCGCGCACCACCAACGAGCCACCGAGCTTCACGAGCTTGTTCGACTGACGGAGGGCGACATCGTGCTGAAATGGCTGGGTGGCATTGTGATCGGAGCGCTGCTTGGCGCTGCCTCAGTGTTGTTTTTGAGGCATGTCCAAGCCCCTTCGACGCTCGCCGAAATCCATCACCTAGCCAGTCAATTCGAGCAGCAACGTGCGCTTCTTGCTCTGTTGAGGTCGCCCGACCCTCAAACCATGGAAGCGCTACTCGATGAGGCCGGCGAGCTCGACCGATTCTCCCCGAATCGCGAGTTCGCGGAACATGCGATCTACACCCGATATGCCGAACTCGATCCACAGGGTGCCCTCGGCCGCATGGTCGCCGACGAGGTCAGCTGGTGGGGGCTCCGTGAAGTAATCGCGCTGTGTGCCAAGACTGACCCCGAGGGCGTGTTGGACTATGTAGATGCCCTGGACGAACCGCACCGGAAGATGCTGGCCGGGACAATTCTCAGGGAAGCCAAGGGGCGAAGTGACATTCAGAACGCGTTTGCGGCCCGGTTCTCGCTTTACGCGGAACTTGATCGGGCGCGCGCGTTGGAGGCCGCCGATACCGATCCGGCGGGTGCCTGGCACGCCGCCTTGTCGCTCGATGCCAGATCCCGACCCGGATCGCTCAACCTCATCGCAACCGATTGGGCACGGTCAGATCCCGTGGCAGCCTTCGAGGCTGCGGGCGCCCTCGCGGACTCGCAACTTCGCGAGAACGTGGAACGCGGCGTGGTGTCGGAATGGATGCGCAACGACCCCGACGCCGCGCTGGTTTGGGTACTGGCACTCCCACTCTCAAGCCACCGCGAGGCGGTCGCGACCGCGCTGAATACGCTGGCACGAACCGACCACAAGGCTGCCCTGGATACCCTGGTCAACTTGGGCGATCGTGTCCTGGTGGATCGGCTTGGCTTGCGCATGGCCTGGACCTGGGGAAACTACGACCCGCAAGCA
Organism: Gammaproteobacteria bacterium; assembly: GCA_028818795.1. Taxonomy (GTDB): domain Bacteria; phylum Pseudomonadota; class Gammaproteobacteria; order Pseudomonadales; family Azotimanducaceae; genus VXYL01. The sequence continues at coordinate 20,894 of JAPPND010000030.1, forward strand.
GCATACGACTGGGCGGTCGCCCAGGCCTCATCCCAGATGCAGGGCGAGTTGATCCACCCGGTTATGTCCATGATCGCCCGGTCCGCGCCCGAAGACGCCATTTCCCTCGCATCCCGCCTCGACGACGCACTGCAGCGCGCTGCGGCCTTCAGGAGCGTTTTCGCGACCTGGGCGCAGAGCGATGTGCGCGCCGCCGCCCGATGGATAGTTGCATCGCCCCAACCAACAGGTGACGCCGCGTACCAGCTCATCCCGGCATATGCCAAGCTGGATCCGGAAGAAGCGTTCGATTGGCTCATGTCTCTGGATGCTTCCCAGCACCGCCATGTCGATCGGCTGATCACCGAAACGGCCAAGGGTTCGCCAGACCGGGCGAGGCATCTCCTTGACCGCATACCCGGCGGGCCTGCCAAGGAAAGAGCGGCAGGACAACTCGTGACCGCATGGATCAGCGTGGATCCGCAGGCTGCCGTGGGCGTGATTCCACGTTTGGGGGTGGACGAGACGGACGCCCTGTTCAAAAACGCGTTTCGCACCTGGTGCGAATCCGATCCCGATGCGGCCACCTCGTTCCTAGGTCGCCTACCCAATGCGTCACGGGACTCGGCCATCATGGGAATCATCGACCATGCCCTGTCGCGCGGCAACGACGTGGCGTTGGCGGAGCGGATGTACAACCGCCTTACGAGCGACGACATGCGGCGAGAAGCTGCGGCAACCTTGCACTCGAGGTTGCATGTTGTCGATCCGCAGCGGGCGAAGCGCTACGGGGGGTGAGGCCGACTCAACCAAGCGTTGTTTGTCCTGGCCTCCCGCTGTCCGTTGACATGAATCTACCACTCTACATACCATTTCGGCATGATTGTTACCATTGACAACGCCGGGCGCCTCGTCGTACCGAAATCGCTCCGGGAACAGTTCAACCTGACACCGGGTTGCGACTTGGAGATCGAGGCAGTCGGCGACGGTATCCACCTGCGCCGGGCCGTTGCCGAACCCGCCCTCGTTCGCAAACAGGGCATCCTGGTGCATCACGGGACCACACGCACAGCTCTTGATGTCGGCGACTTCGTCCGCGCCGAGCGCAACGCTCGACAAGCCCGAATCGTCCGCGACGCCGACGCTCGCTGAAGTGCGAACACTATTCGATACTTCCGTCCTGGTTGCGGCTCTGGTGGACCAACTCGGAAATCACGAGGCCGCCTTCCGTGCCTTTCAGCGTTACACGAGCGGCGAGAACGACGGGTTTTGCTCCACGCATACGCTCGCGGAGTGCTACGCGACGATGACCGCACTCCCTGTCGCACGACGTGTCTCTCCCGAGGAGGCACGCCTCGTGATCGAGGATACGGTCGTTGATCGGCTTGCCGTTGTAGCGCTCGGCGAGCACGACTACCGCGCCGTCATTGGCGATGTCGCCGCGCTCGGCCTGTCGAGTGGCGCGATCTACGACGCCCTTCACGCCCACTGTGCCCGCAGGGAACGCGTCGACCAGATTCTCACGTACAACCTTGTGGATTTCGCGCGGTTCGAACTCGATGGCATCCCGGTTGCGGCACCGTGACGCACCTCGATTGAAGAACTGCCACGCCTTTGCCGCTCCCCATCTTCATTGACTTCGCAACAACCTAGGTCTAGGTTCCGGATAGAGATACGCATCGGGGGGATGCGACATGGAACACACTAGGAATCTAGGAAAAGCACGCTACTTCTCACTTCTCGCAACTGCCGGCACTTTCGCCGGCC
>JAPPND010000062.1 GCA_028818795.1 Gammaproteobacteria bacterium
GACAAGCCTCGCCCCCAACGGTGCATTCGCCGCCCAAGAGACGCTAGACCGGGCTGACGGACGCCTCGGCTTCGAACACTCCATCGCGACCGAGGTAGGGGGTCGAGTCCATGCCGTAGTACCTCGATCGTCTCACGCGGTCGCGATCGTAGGGCGGGGTGAACACATCGACCATGCGGGTGAACTGCAACGCATTGAGCATGTGGATGTTGCCCCTCGTCGCGGTGAGCGTGGCGGTGTCCCCTGCGGTCATCTCGAGGTGACGCTCGAATCTCAACAGGGGATTGCCGTTCTCGGCGGTCTCCTGCAGCTTGTCGTAGTGGTCGACAACGATCCGACCCGTCGTGCAGTAGACCACGCCGGTCATGTCCGGATGATCGTGCAGCGGAATGTCTTCACCGGGCTCGAAGTCCAGCAGCGAAACCTGGAACTGACGCTCGTAATACATCCTGCGGATCTCGGGAAAGTGCAGGTTCAGGTTTTGGTAGCGATCGATGTACTCGACGATTTTGCGGTCATCGAGCTTCAACCGCCGCACAAGCCCCTCGACTTCCCTCGTATAGGTGTCCTGATTCCAGTTCGGCGCAAACTGCGATTTCGATAGCTCGTGGCACAACGCTAGAAAGCGTTCCCAACTCACGGACTCCGATTCCCCGGCCAAGGCGGCGCGGGCGACGGGCCCGGAGGCGGCAAGCGCCAGCAACGTCCTGCCGGACATGGCGATCACGGCACGTCGAGAGATATTGGTCATGTCGATTCAGCCACGCGCAGCCATCCAGTGATTGTTACACGACCAACGGAGGCTCTTGTGCTCTGTAGGTCGCTAGAGCCACCCCAACGCGAGCGTCGCGATCCCGAGCACCAGGAAGAATCCGCACATGTCGGTCACCGTCGTCAAAACCGGTCCCGACGCCACGGCGGGATCGGCGCCTAGGCGTTTCAGCAACAACGGCACGGTACCGCCGATGGAGACCGCCACCACGGTGTTGATCGCGAGCGCCGCCGCAACAACCGCACCCAAGGCGGGATTGCCTTTCCACAGCCACGCCGCTACGCCGAGCAGCACGCCGAGGGCCAGGCCGTTCAGGACACCCACCTTTGCCTCCTGCCACCAGACTCGGAGCGCATCCCGGGGGCTTACAACGCCCAGCGTCAACTCGCGCATGCTGACCGCCACGGCCTGGTTGCCCGAACAGCCGCTCATGTCCGAGACGATGGGCAGAAACACGGCGAGCGCGATCACCGCCGCCAGCGTCTCCTCGAAGAACGCGATCACGCTCACCGAGATCATGTTCAGGACGATGTTGAGGGACAGCCACGACAATCGCCGACCCGAGCGCTCGGCCAGCGGCATGCTGCGCAACTCCTCGCCACCGACGATGCCTTGGGATTTCAGGTGATCGTCGGTTGCGCGCTCGACCAGGGCGTCGTCGACGTGTTCCCGCTCGACGACGCCGAGCATCCGGCCGGCATCGTCGGTCACCGGCAACGACAGCACCTCCGACTCTTCGAGGCAGGCATCGACGGTCGCCAAGTCGGCGTCGGCGTTGATAGCCGTAGGACGGTTCATCAACGAACCGATCGCCGCCGCGGGCGGGGCCGCCACGAGGTTGCGGGTGCGCACGACGCCGGCGAGAAACCCGTCCGACTCCACGACGTAGGCGTACTGGAGCAGGTACCGGGAGAGGTCGCGAACACCGGACGTGAGTTCCATCAGAACCTCCCGGGCGGTGGCGGATGCCGGGAACGCCAGGTACTGGCGCACCATCAGGCCACCGGCCGACTCAGGCGGGTAGCTCAATAGCTCGCGGGCTTCCCGGGCCGACTCCGGGGCCATCGCACCCAGGATGCGCTGCATGTCCTCGTCTTCGACCTCGGCCAGCACGTCCGCCCGTTCGTGGCTCGGCAACGCCGTGACGATGGACGCCGCATCCGCCACCGGCAAGGCTTCGATCAGGTCGGCGGCCACTTCGTCGGGCACGTCCTCGATGAACTCCGCCGCCGTTTCCGGCGCCACTGCCACCAGGATGGCGTGGCGTTCCTCCGACTCGAGGCGGAACATGGCACGCACCACGTCCGCGCCCGAGAGCGTCGCCAGGTAGCGATCGATGGCGCCCGGGTCGTCGGCGACCAGGGTCTTGAGCCGCTCTGCCGGCTCGAGTTCCGCGATTTCCACTTGAGTCCGTCCCACCCTGAGAGTAGTTGGCCGAACGATTATCGCCGTTTCGGTTTGCGAATCCGTGATGGCATGGAAGTCCAACGCGCACCCTTCGGGCGCTTGAAGTTATCAGTTTTCGCTAACCCGTGGTAACTTTGATTGAAATGGAGCCCACCAAAAGTTTGCGTTTGACGCTAACCTTGGTTAACTTCGGTTGAAATGGACCCCAGAAACAACCCCTACGCCCCTGGCGCCGGTACTCCACCGCCCGAACTGGCTGGTCGCGACGAGTTGATCGAGTCGACCGCCATCGCGCTCGACCGCATCCGGCGTGGCCTAGCCGCAAAGAGCGTGCTCATGGTCGGTCTGCGGGGAGTCGGCAAGACGGTATTGCTGAATCGGATCTGCCAAGACGCCCGTTGTCGCGGCTTCACCACGATCGAACTCGAGGCGCCCGAAGGTCAACGGCTGCCCGCACTACTTGCGGCGCCGTTGCACGCCGCCCTCGTTCGACTCAGCCGCCGGGCGGCGGCAAACCAAGCCGTTCGCCGATCGTTGAGGGCTCTGGCTGGTTTTGTCGGCGCAGTCAAGATCGGCAACGACGACATCAACATCAGTCTGGACGTGGCACCCGAACCCGGTCTCGCGGACAGCGGCAACTTTGCTGCGGACTTGACGGCACTGCTGGAGTCAGTAGGGGAGGCCGCTCGCACGCAGGACACCGCAGTGGCGCTGTTCGTCGACGAACTCCAATACGTCGACGAGTCCGAGTTGGCCGCGCTCATCGCCGCCCTTCACCGCGCCACCCAGCGGCAGTTGCCCGTCGTGCTGGTCGGTGCCGGCCTTCCCCAACTCGTTGCCCGTACGGCATCTGCCAAGTCCTATGCGGAGCGACTCTTCTCGTTCCCAGAAATCGGCCCGTTGACTGAGGATGCCGCCCGCCTAGCCATTGAAGCGCCGGCAAAGCGTCTCGGCGTGGCATTCCAAGGGGATGCCCTGTCGATGGTACTCCGGGAAACGGCCTGCCACGCGTACTTCCTGCAGGAGTGGGGCAAACACTGTTGGGACTGCGCTGCTTCTTCACCGGTCACCCTGGTCGACGTGGAAGTGGCCAGCCAGGAAGCGACGGCCGAGTTGGACGCCAGCTTCTTCCGAGCGCGGTTCGATCGGCTAACGCCCTCTGAGAAGCGCTATCTCCGAGCCATGGCCGAACGGGGCGGCGGGCCGCATCGATCCGGAGACGTGGCGGAGACGCTTGGCCGGTCCGTGCGAGCGGTTGCGCCGACCAGGGCAAAACTCATCGCCAAGGGCATGGTCTACAGTCCCGCCCATGGCGACACCGCCTTTACCGTTCCACTCTTCGACGACTACCTGCGGCGTGTCCTGCCCTTCGACGCCGGCGGCTGATCGTCATCCCCAAAAGCCAGCGATGCGCTCGATCATCCAGAAACTCGCCACCGTGCCGATGACGTAGCTTGCCGGGACGGCAAGGGGTAGCGCGGAGGCTCCGCCCTCACCCGTCGCTCGCCGCGATAGGACGCGCAAGACGGCATAGCCGGCAAACAGCGCCAGGACGAACAGGATCTGGCCGATTTCGACCCCCACATTGAAGAACAGCAGCGCTATCGGCAGTTCGGTGGACGGCAGACCGACTTCGCGCAGCACGGTTGCGAAGCCGAACCCGTGCAGCAGCCCGAACGCCACCGACACCACCACCGGCAGCCGATGCGTCAGCGACTCCGGGCGGTTGCGGGCAATCTCCCAAGCGAGGAACACCACGCTCAGAGCGATTGTCGCCTCCACGGGCGGCGTCGGCACACGTACGAGCTCGAGAGCCGACAAGGCCAGGGTGATCGAATGCGCCACCGTGAACCCGGTGATGGTCAGCAGCAGCCGGCGCGGCGTGCGCGCGATGAACATCAGGCAGGCGACGAACAGCAGGTGGTCGACGCCGATCCAGATATGCACGACGCCGTGCCACGTGTATTCAAGGGCGACCGCGAACGGCTCGGGCGTTGCCGGAACCACCCACTCGACCTCGTCGGGGCCCAGTATGCGAATGTGCTCCGCCCCGTTGCCGAGTGCGATGGTGTAGATCGTGCGCAGGGACGGGTTGATGCCGGGGTAGGCGATGCCGACCCGTCGACCGGCGAGGCCGTTGGCGCATCGATACGTCTGCTGGCCGAGATACGCGCCGCCGGTCGAACGCCATGTCGGTGCCTGTCCCGACGTGCAGTCCGCCGGCAACGCCGGGTACGGCAGCGCGTCCGCAGGCAGGCTTGCCGGAACCTTCCACGCCACGCTGTAGACATGTTCGGCGGTCGCCACGATCCGCACCGTGTTCGGACGGACGTCGTGGGCCTGCACACCGCAGGCGGCGACAAGGGCGACGAGACCCGCTATGCGCGCCAAGCTCATTCGCCTGGATCCTCTCGGCTGCGCACCACTTGGCGGCGGACTTCATAGGTGCCGACGAGGGTCTCGATGGCTGCGTCGCGACGCATCTGGGCCGTTTCGCGCTCGGCGTCGGCCCGAAGGCGCGCCTCCACCTCGGCCAGTTCCGGGTTCCGTTCCACCGTCCTGCCGGTCAAGAGCACCAGGTGCTGACCGTAGCGGGATGCCAAAGGCCCGACCCAGTTGGCATCGTCGGCGACAAGCGCAAAAACCGCACCGGCCATCTCGTCGCCGAAGTGGCTGGCAACGAGGTCCTCGGTGCGCTCCACGTAGTTGACGAGGTACAGGAAGCGGTCGCCGTGGCCCGGCGCATCGGCGAACGGGACGCGGTTCCGGTTGAGGTCGGCGAGTTTCTCAGCCGCCAGGTCCCGAGCTTCCTGCACCCCGTGCCGCTCGCTGTTGAAGAACACATGGGTGAAGGTGACCGTCGGTTCGATCCGGTAGCGTTCCCGGTTCGCCTCGAAGTAGGTCTCGAGCTCGTCGTCCGACACCTCGGTCGTCCGCAATGCCAGGTCGTCCGTGATGAACTCGATGGACTGCACCAGGCGGTGCTTGATGACGTGGTCGGTCTGGTCCATGCCGAGGCTGAGCGCTTCCCGGTAGAGCGCCTCCTCCCGCACGAACGAGTCGATGAGTCTGTCGAGTTCGCTTTCGGGCATGCCATCGAGATGGGCAGCCGCGGCATCCGGCGAAAAGGCGCGCGCGTGGTATTGGATGTGGGTAAGAAGCGCCGGGCGATCAACATTGATGACCCTGTCGTCGCTCGATGCTTCGTCCCGGGTCACCCACGCGAAGAGCGCGAACAGGGCGAGCCCCAGCACCAGGAAGTGTCCGAGAGGGTCTTTCAGCGCCTTTGGCATGGTCGGTCCACTAGTGCACGTAACGCCTAGTTTGCCACCACGCCAATGCTCGAATGGGGTAACTCCGTCACCGACGCTCCCCCGACCGCGTGGTTCAAGCGTTACAGTGCCCGCAACGCATGCCGCCCATCAACGCCATGCCGAGAGAGGACCTTTCCCTGCGACCGCGGCACGTGGCGTCGTGCCGCACGGCCTTGCTCGCCATGGCGATCGCTGCCGGTGCCACGACCGGCGCCGAAGACACCTACGCGCCGCCCGTGCGCGACACCTATCCCGACACCGTGTACTGGGGCGACACCCATGTGCACACGTACCTGTCCGCCGACGCCTTCGGCCTGGGCACCCGGGCCACGCCCGAAGAGGCCTACCGGTTCGCGAAGGGCGAGGAAGTCACCTCGACGGGGGGCAAGCGCGCCAGGCTGCGCCGCCCGTTGGACTTCCTGATGATCTCCGACCATGCCGAGAATGTCGGCATCCTTCCTCGGCTCATGGGCGGCGACGAGGGGTTGCTGGCAACGGAAGATGGCCAGAGGTGGGCCGAGTTCTTCGCGGAATCTCCTCCGGCAGCCGAGGTAGTGAACGCCGAGGATGCCGACGCCTTCGATGTCCTCTCCACTGCGATGATGTCGGGGAAGCCGGCATGGAGCGGCGACTACGGCATCGACGACGCCTTCAGGCGGGAGGTCTGGCATGCCGTCATCGAGGCTGCCGAACGCCACAACGATCCCGGAACGTTCACCACCTTCGTCGGATACGAATACACCGCCCCGGTGCTGCATCGCAACGTCTTGTTCGCCGGGGACCCCGAGCAAACCCGGCAGGCGCTGCCCTTCTCCGGATATGACAGCCCCAACCCCGAGGACCTGTGGGTATACCTCGCCGACTTCGAGGCCCGCACGGGCAGCGGCGTCATCGCGATTCCGCACAACAGCAACTTAAGCCGCGGCGGGACGTTCAGCGCGGCGACTTTCGACGGTGCTGCCATGACGGCGGCCTACGCCACCCTGCGCGCCGGCCGGGAGCCCGTCGTGGAGGTCACGCAGATCAAGGGCGACAGCGAGACCCATCCGCTGGCATCGCCCGACGACCCGTTCGCGGACTTCGAGACCTTCGAACGTCCCGGCATCACGGACGACCCTTCCGACGCCCGGGTGGCCGGTTCCTACGTCCGTCCGGCGCTCAAACGGGGCCTCGGTGTTGCGGCCAATGTCGGGGTCAATCCGTTCAAGTTCGGCCTGATCGGCAGCAGCGACTCCCACAACGGCCTCGCCACCGCCGACGACGGCAACTACTGGGGCAAGTTCGCGGGCTACGAACCGAATCCATACCGGGCGTTGGCCCAGCCGAACTACGCGGCTGCCGGCTACGCCGCCGTCTGGGCCGAAGCCAACACCCGGGCGGCCCTGTTCGCGGCATTCAAGCGCCGCGAGGTCTACGCGACCACCGGACCGCGCATCGTGCTGCGCTTCTTCGGCGGCTGGGACTACACCGAGACCGACGCCGACCGGCCGGACTTCGCCGCCATCGGGTACCGCAAAGGCGTGCCCATGGGCGGCGACCTGACACGGCCCGAAGCGGGCCGGGCACCCCGTTTCCTGATCCACGCCGTCAAGGATCCCGATGGTGCGAACCTGGACCGCGTGCAGGTGATCAAGGGTTGGCGCGACGGCGAAGGCGCTTTGCACGAGCGGGTCTACGACGTCGCGTGGTCCGGCAACCGCACCGTGCGGGATGGTGTGCTGGAAGACGTGGAATCCACTGTCGACGAGGCTACGTACCTGAACACCGTGGGTGCAGCCGAGCTGGCCGTCGCGTGGAGCGATCCGGACTTCGTCGCCGACGATGCAGCGGTCTACTACGTCCGCGTACTGGAGATACCGACGCCCCGATGGACCGCCTACGACGCGGCGTTCTTCGGAATCGAGGAATTGCCGGACACCGTGTCCCTGGTGACCCGCGAGCGGGCCTACTCCTCACCGATCTGGTACACGCCATAATCCCCCCGTCTAGGCCATCGAGCGCTACAGTGTCCAAATCGCAACTGCCAACCGCCGTCATGCCGAGAGAGATTCCACCTGCACGAGGCTTGGTCTGCGCTGCAGCTCTCGCGTTTGCAGCCGCCACGACCACCGCCGACGACGCCTATTCACCCACCGTCCGCGACGCCTATCCCGATACGGTCTACTGGGGCGATACGCACGTCCACACGTATCTGTCCGGCGATGCGTTCGGCATGGGCACCCGCACCACGCCCGATACCGCCTACCGATTCGCGAAGGGCGAGCAGGTCGTCTCGGCGGGGGGCAAACCGGCCCGGCTGCGCCGCCCGCTGGACTTCCTGATGATCTCCGACCATGCCGAGAACGTCGGCATCCTGCCGCGCCTGGTGGACGGCGACGAACGCCTGCTCAGCGAAGACGGCCACACGTGGAGGCGGTTCTTCTCGGAGATCACGCCACTCGCGGACGTGCTGAACGCGGAGGATCCGGACGCCTTCGACGCCCTCTCGGCGGCGCTGATGACCGGCAAGCAGGCTTGGAACGGCGACTACGCCATCGACGCGCTGTTCCGGCAGGAGGTCTGGAACGCCGTGATCGACGCCGCCGAACGCCACAACGACCCGGGCACGTTCACGACCTTCGTCGGGTTCGAATACAGCAGCAATCCGCCGATGCTGCATCGCAACGTGTTGTTCGCCGGCGACCCGGAGCAAACCCGGCAAGCGCGACCGTTCTCCAAGTACGACAGCGCCAACCCCGAAGACCTGTGGGCCCACCTCGCCGAGTACGAAGCCCGCACCGGCAGCGGCGTCATCGCGATCCCGCACAACAGCAACCTAAGCCGGGGCCGGATGTTCACGGAACAAACCTACGACGGCGCGGCCATCACCGCCGACTACGCCAGCCTGCGGGCCGCCCGGGAACCCGTCGTGGAGGTCACCCAGATGAAGGGCGACAGCGAAACCCATCCGCTGGCCTCCCCAGACGATCCGTTCGCGGACTTCGAGACCTGGGGCGGTGCGAACTTCGACAAGAACGACGCCTCCGACGCCTGGGTCGGGAGTTCGTACGTCCGGCCGGCGCTTGCCCGGGGACTTGGCATCGAAGCCACCACCGGGTCCAACCCGTTCAAGTTCGGCCTGATCGGCAGCAGCGATTCGCACAACGGCCTCGCCACCGCCGACGACGACAACTTCTGGGGCAAGTTCGCCAGCAACGAACCGAACCCCTACCGGGCATCCAGCCAGTGGACCTACGCGGCTTCCGGCTACGCCGGCGTCTGGTCCGAGGCCAACACCCGCCAAGCCCTGTTCGCTGCATTCAAGCGCCGCGAGGTCTACGCGACCACCGGCCCGCGAATCGTGCTGCGCTTCTTCGGCGGCTGGGACTACAGCGAGGCGGACGCAGCCCGGCCCGATCTCGCCGCCATCGGCTATCGCCGCGGCGTGCCCATGGGCGGCGACTTGACTCGTCCGGATGACGGCGATGCGCCGAGTTTTCTGATCCGCGCCGTCAAGGATCCCGACGGCGCCAACCTGGACCGCGTCCAAGTCGTCAAGGGTTGGCGGAATAAGGACGGCGGGCTGTTCGAACGCGTCTACGACGCGGCCTGGGCCGGCAATCGATCAGTGGTAGACGGCGTACTCGAGGACGTTGAATCGACGGTCGATCCCGCGACGGCAGAATACCTGAATAGCGTCGGCGCCCCCGAGCTGGCCGTCACGTGGACCGACCCCGACTTCGATGCCGACGAGGCGGCGTTCTACTACGTCCGCGTCCTGGAGATTCCGACGCCCCGTTGGACGGCGTACGACGCAGCGTTCTTTCGGATTCCGGCATTGCCCGACAGCGTGCCGGTGGCGACCCGGGAGCGGGCCTACTCGTCGCCGATCTGGTACACCCCGTAGGGGACGGGCTTGTCCCGTCCCGTCTCCGCGGCAGCGACGATGTCCGGCGCGGGCGGGGACAAACCCCGCCCTATGGTCTCCGCCGCGAGCCGGTGCGTGGTCACACCAACCGGATTCCGCCTAATCACCGATTGACGATCCAACTCGGCGAATAGGAATCCACGCCAACCCGTCCACAACCGCGAAGTGCTGATCCGACGAAACGAGGTCGGCACCGGTTTCCATGGCGTGCGCCGCAATCCAAATGTCGTTCGTGGGGATAGGGCGCCCTTTCGCCCGCAAAGCCGAAGCGATTCGCGCGTAGCGGTCTGCGGTTGTCATGGTCGTGGCAACGACGTCCACCCGAGAATTGCCCAGGAAGAGGTGGAGTTCGCGGACGTTGTCCTCGCCTCGCGAGCCGTAGCGGAAGCCGTAGAGCAACTCCCCCACGACAACAATGGGCATAAGGACCTCACCCGAGGACCGGATCAGTTCTGCGACATGCGCCTGTCCCCGCTTCCATAGCGAATACGCATTCGAGTCCAACAGGATCTTCACTTCCACATGGTCTCGTCGATTCTCGAGAAGTCCTGAAGTGCGCGGTCGATCGCGTCCGCCTCGTCAACGGTCCAGGTTCCCATCAAGTGATCCAGCGAAGAGCCGATCACATCCGCATCGGGATCGTCCAAGTTGGCACCCCGTCGAACCAGTCGCATGACCGCGCGGTTCAAGGAAATCCCCTCGCGACGTGCCAGGCTCCGGATGTAGTCCGTCAGCTCGTCGTCGAAGCCACGAATAGTTAGTTGGTTCATAGCAGGCGCTCGACCCAAAAAGTGACTCACATTGAGTCACTTTATCGAGTCGACCCCACCGAGTCAACGCGTTATCTTGCGCGCCCGCGCAACGTGCAGGCAGGAGAAATTCGCGAAGCGGTCGCGTCCCCTACGTCCAGAACCGCTCCGAGCGGAGCCACGTCCTGATCGGGAACAGTTCACCGGTCATGCCGTCGGATGCCGACGAGGCGAGGAACAGCGCGAGGTCCGCAACGTTCTCCGGAGTGGGCGTAAGCTGAAGCCTCGGCACCACGTTCCCATCCTTGTCGACGGTGGGCGGGATGATGCCGAGACCCTTGAGTTCCTCGGTGGCGATCAGGCCCGGCAGGATGCAGTTGACGTTGATGTTGTGCCTCGCCCACTTCATGGCCAGGTTGTTGCTCAGGCTGATGACGCCGGCCTTCGCTGCCGAATAGTGGAGTTGACCGGGATTCCCCTTCGACCCCGCCGTCGACGAGATGTTGATGATCTTGCCCCCGCCTTGCTCGATCATCTGCCGGCCCGCAGCCAAGCACGGGATGAACATCCCGGTCAGATTCTGTTCGACGACAATGCGCCACTCCTCGAGCGGGGTGTCTTCCGGCTCGTGACCGCGGCCCCAACGGCCCGCGTTGTTGACCATGACGTCCAGGGAACCAAAGGCGTCGACCGTCTCGGCGATCAACGCGTCGACCGAATCCGCATCGGTGATGTCGACGGCGACCGCGATGGCGCTTTGCCCTTTTTCGGTTATCCCGTGGGCGACCCGCTGGATGTTGTCGCGGTTTCTGCTCGCCACCACGACGTTCGCCCCCGCCGCCGCGTACGTCTCGACCATCGGCCGACCGAGCCCGCCTGCGCCACCCGTAACGACGGCCGTCTTGCCGTCGAGCCTGAAATCGCCCATGTCGACTGTCCTCGTAGTCTCGCAAGCCGAGATTCTACTGTGTGGTGTGAAAACAACACGGTGGTATGGTTCCCCTTCGGGGGAACCGGGAACACCCATGGCCGAAGCCGCGTTGAGGCACCACAACGAACTGACCGACGAGCAGGTCGACTCCTATCGCCAACACGGCTACCTGCATTTGCACGCGGTGTTCTCGGCGGCCGAGATCGCCCGGATGGCGGACGAACTCGACTGGCAGATCGACACCTGGGCCGCCAAGGGCCCGGGCTGGAGCGGACCCTGGCGGCGGGTCTACATGCCCGCCGAGGTCGAACGGCGCTCCAAGCTGATCGCCTTGCACGACCTGCACCGCTACTCGAAGGCCTGGTGCGACGCCGTCACCCATCCGCGGCTCACGGGCGCCATCGCCGATCTCATCGGCCCCAACGTCGAACTGCACCACACCACGCTGCACGCCAAGCCGCCGGAGACCGGCCACCCGTTTCCCATGCACCAGGACTGGGCGTTCTACCAGCACGTCGATGGCCGCTACGTCGACTGTCTCATCCACCTGGACGACACGGACGATACGAACGGCTGTATTCGCTTCCTCGGCGGATCCCATCGCGCAGGCGCACGGGAACACGTCGTAGAGAACCCCGACGGATCCCCCTGCACTCCTCACCTGCCCACCGATGAATGGGACATCGAAGACACGGTGCCCGTGCCGGCGAAACGAGGAGACGTCGTGGCGTTCAGCATCCATATGATCCATGGATCGTGCATCAACCGAACCGATGCCGTCCGGCGCATCGTCCGGGTGGGCTACCGGGATCCGGCAAACGCCCAGACTGCCGGGCAGTCCCACGGCAGACCTGGCCTGATCGTCTGGGGCCGGCGACCTCGTGCCGAGGGGCAATCGATGCTCGGCACGAACGTGTAGATTTCTAACGATTGGGAAGACCGGAATGAAAGTCACCGGGGTAGAAACCATCCTGCTGAACAACAACCCGCCGTTCGTGGGCGGCCGGCAGTGGCTCTTCATCAAGCTCTACACCGACGAGGGCATCGTCGGCCTCGGCGAGCGGCCCACGGGGCACACGCCGGATCTCACGTCGCAGATCGCCCTCCTGCATGACTTGGTGGACCGTTTCGTCGTCGGCCACAGTCCGTTCGAGATCGAGAACACCTGGCAGCGCGTCTACGCCTCCAACCACGACTACCGGCACCCCAGCCTTTACGGGACCCCGGCGCTTTCCGCCATCGAGATGGCCCTCTGGGATATCGTCGGCAAGGCTGCGGGACAGCCGATCTACAACCTCCTAGGCGGACGCTGCCACGAGAAGCTCCGCGCGTATGCCTACATGCCCACGACCGGCGTCTGGGAAGATCCCACAAGGGCCGGCGCCATCGCCGAGCAACTCGTCCAGAACGGCAACACGGCCTGCAAGATCGATCCCTTCATGCCGTACTTCCCCCTACCCCGCGACTGCCCGCTGAAGACGATCAAGCACGCTGCCAAGATCTTCAAGGCAATCCGCGACGCCGTGGGCGACGAACTGGAGATCGGCATCGGCACCCACGGCCAGTTCAGCACCGCCGGCGCCATCCGCGTCGCAAAGGTGTTCGAGGAATACCAGCCGTACTGGTTCGAAGAGCCCGTGCCACCCGAAAACGTCGAGGAGATGGCCCGGGTCGCGGCGCATACCAGCATTCCGATCGCCACCGGCGAGCGCCTCGTCACCAAGTACGAGTTCGCAAATCTCCTGGAGAAGCAGGCGGCGCAGATCATCCAACTCGATGTCGGCCAGTGCGGCGGCATCCTGGAGTCGAAGAAGATCGCGAGCCTGGCGGAAAGCCACTACGCCATGATCGCGCCGCACATGTACGTCGGCCCCATCGCTGCCGCCGCGGCCGTGCAGGTCGACACCTGCTCGCCGAACTTCCTGATCCAGGAGTACAACGGCGCGAGCCTGCACAACGAGATCTTCCTGAACCCCGTGAAGTTCGAGAACGGCTTCATCGAACCGCCGACCTCGCCGGGGCTAGGACTCGAACTCGACGAGGAGGTCGTCGAGCGGCAACTCGTGGCACGCCGCGGGCCGGACGGATAGACCTGTGCGGCTGTCTGGAACCGGACCAATCCCGCCCGATCCGATGACGGGTTTCATTGTGCATACGCCAGTTCCTCGTAGGGGCGGGGCTTGTCCCCGCCCGCACCAACTCGAAAGCCGCATGCGCTGGGCCACCGCGGGCGACCACAAGGGTCGCCCCTACGCGTTTCTGTGGCGCACCCTCCTCGTCGCGACGCTGGTGGTGACACCCGCCGTAGCGGCCGAGTCGCCGGTCATGGAAGCGCTCAAGACCGAACTGGCGCGGTCCATGGAGATGCTCGGCGAACAACCGGTGCCGCCGTATTTTCTGAGCTACGAGGTCACCGAGCGGGAAACGGCCTCCGCGAACGCCGCGTTCGGTTCGCTCACCAGCAGCAGCCGCGGGCGGGCCCGGTACCTCGATATCGATCTTCGCGTCGGCAACTACGAACTCGACAACACGCGACCGATCCAGGGCGCGCGCAACCGGCGAACGACCGTACGCATCCCACTGGACGACGATGTGGATGCGATCCGCAGTGTCATCTGGAGCGCCACCGACGCGCGCTACAAGCAGGCTCTCGAAGAGCTGACCAAGGTCGAGACCGACATCCAGGTCAAGGTCGAGGCGGAGGACACCTCGGCCGATTTCTCGCACCAGGAACCGGCCAAGGACGCCATCAGCACTGCGAGGCTTGATGCCGACTTTGCGGATTGGGAACGCAGGGCGAGGCTCTATTCCGAGCCGTTCGCCGACCATGAGCGAATGCTCGCGGCCTCCGCCTCGATCTCCGGTAGCGCCGAGACGCGCTGGTTCGTCAACAGCGAGGGAAGCGAAATCGAGACGGCGGATGTCCACTACCGGGTATTCGTCTCGGCGCGGACCAAGGCCGACGACGGCATGACGCTGCCTCGCTACGAGTCCTTCTTCTCGTTCACGCCCGACGGTCTGCCCGACGACGCCACGGTCTTGGCGACGGTCGAAAGGATGATCGCGGATCTCGCCGCGCTCCGCGATGCCCCGCTGGTCGACCCGTACACGGGTCCCGCGATACTGTCCGGGCGAGCGAGCGGGGTCTTCTTCCACGAGATCCTTGGTCACCGGGTCGAGGGACATCGTCAGAAGCGGGCGGACGACGGCCAGACCTTCAAGAAGAAGATCAACGAGCGCATCCTGCCGCCGGGGTTCAGCGTGACGTTCGATCCGGGTCGTCGGCGCCTCGCGGGACTGGACCTGGTCGGCTCGTACACCTACGACAACCAGGGAGTCCGCGGACGGCCCGTCGTGGTGGTCGACGACGGGATCCTCGTGGATTTCCTGATGTCCCGCACACCCATCGAGGGGTTCCCGGGCTCCAACGGCCATGGACGCAAGCAGTACGGCTTCAGCCCGGTGTCGCGCCAATCCAACCTGATCGTGGAGGTCCGCGACGCGGTGAGCCGAGAGGCGCTTAGGGAGCAACTGCTCACCATGATCCGCGACAGCGGCAGGCCGTTCGGTCTCTTCATCGACGACATCCAGGGCGGTGTCACCACCACGGGTCGGTTCATGCCGAACGCATTCAACGTCGAGCCCAACGTCGTCTACCGGATCTATCCCGACGGTCGCGAAGAACTCGTTCGGGGCGTCGATCTGATCGGGACGCCGCTGACCACGTTGAGTCGCGTGATTGCGGCGGACGACCAAGTGGCGGTGTTCAACGGCTTCTGCGGTGCGGAGTCCGGCAGCGTACCCGTCTCCGCCGCGGCACCCGGCGTTCTCGTCTCGCAGATCGAGGTACAGAAGAAAGGCAAGTCCCAGGAGCGGCTTCCCATCCTTCCCCGGCCGTCGCAGGCAGCCGTCGACGCCCATGAGAAGCCCGTTGTGGATGACCACGCGGGGGACGACATCGATGGCGTGCTGTTCCAGGCGATGCGCGACGAACTCGAACGATCCAGCCAGCGCCTCTCGATGGAGGGCATGGAAACGCCTTACTTCCTCGCCTATCGGGTCGACGAGGTCGAAGGCTTCCGAGTTTCCGCCCGGTTCGGCGCGCTGGACCGGAGTTCGCCATCCAAGCGGCGGTCATTGTCCGTCGAACTGCGCGTCGGCAGTCCCGAGTTCGACAACACGAATTTCCTCGGCAGCTACGGCAGCGGGGGTTCGGCGACACTGCCGCTCGACGACGACTACGACGCCTTGCGGCGTCGCCTGTGGCTCGCGACCGACTCGGCCTACAAGAGCGCCCAACGCAAGCTGGCCGGCAAACGCGCGGCCCTCCAGAACCGCACCCGCGACGCGGTTCCCGATTTCGCTGATGCGCAGGCCGTGCAGACCATCGATACGGCCGGTTCGGTGAACTGGACGGTGGAAGACGCCCAATCGCTGGCGCGAACGCTGTCGGCCCTGTTCAGGCAGACCCCGGGGATCCACGAATCGCGCGTTCATACCGACATGGACATCCGCCGTAGCTACTACGTCAACACCGAGGGCACCTCCTACGTGAAGGTCGAGCCGTGGGTACAGGTGCGAGCCTGGGCCAGCACGCAAGCTGCGGACGGCACGATCCTGCAGGATTCGGAAGTGTTCTACGCCCGCTCAGACGCCTTGCCCGAAAGGGAGATTCTGGCTGAGCGAGTCCGGGCAATGGCCGAGGCGCTGAGTGCACGACGCGGGGCGGAGAGCATGGATCGCTACAGCGGACCGGTTCTGTTCAAGGGGCACGCCGCTGCCGGACTCCTCGCCGGTTCCTTCGCGCCCCGGCTCGTCGCCGTTCGAGTACCGGTCGCCGACGGCTACCGCTACGAACGATCCGCAGCAGCGGCTCGCAATCCGTTCGCGGACAAGATCGGCGCCCGCGTCATGCCTCGGTTTCTCGATGTCCGGGACGACCCCACGCTCGACCGGTACGGCCCGCGTCGCTTGCACGGCGGCTATCGCGTGGACGACGAAGGGGTGCCCGCCGCGCCGACGATCCTCGTCGAACGCGGCCGGCTCAGGTCGTTGCTCACGACCCGAAACCCGGTGGAGGGAATCGCCGCCAGCACCGGCAACCGGCGCGGCATCGCCCCGGTGCCGACCAACCTGATCGTGTCCACGGAGCAGGGCCTTGACGATGCCGAAATGCACACCGAATTCGTTGCGCTCATCCACGAGCGGGGCAACGAATTCGGCATCGTGGTCAGCCGCCTGAGCGGGTCAACGGTGGTTCAGGCCGCGAAGGTCTACCCCGATGGTCGCACGGTGCCGATCCGCAAAGCCGAGCTATCCGGTTTCTCGGTATCCGCATTCAAGGATATCGTCGCGGCTTCCGCAACGTCGACGGCCCACACGCTGCGCTACTCCGCCTCGTGGGCGTCCATCCTGCGTCAGACATCCGCCGTGTACGGTTCGCCACGACACGACACGATCGGATCCATCGTCGTGCCCGATCTGTTGTTCGAGGAAGTGACCCTGCGCAAGCCCATAGGCAACTCGCCGCGCCCGCCGGTGCTCGCCCATCCGTTCTTCGAGAAGGGCAGTTGAGAATCCGGTCCAGACGTCAGTGCGCATGGGGCGGCCGCAGCAGCCCCAGTGCCGGGCCGGCCGCATCCGAAGGACGCGCCTTCGCCATTTCGCTATGTGCCGACTCCACCTCGGGAGAATTCGCGCAGCGAATTCTCGGGGCGACCGCGAAGCGGTCGCGTCCCCTACGCGGCGAACTCCCGCAGCGTCAGTAGCACCTGCTCGGCCAACTCCCGGGCGACGGGCCGGCCGCCATCGTCGCGGACCTCGACAACCACGCCGTCGTCACGCTCGCGGAGGCGAAGGGTCACCAGGGTTCCGCCGGCGCCCCGGCGCGAAAACACCCGCGCGAAGAATCCCGGCTTGGCCTCGGCGCGAAGCACGGCACGGAAGGTGGCGGTGTCACGATCCGCTTGGGTGACCTCCATATCCGCTCGTTCCAATGCGCCGTCCACCGTGGCCCATGCCCGATCAAAGCCAATGTGGAGCACGAGCGTGGGTGCGCCGTCTTCGTCTTCCACGATGCGGGCCTTGCGCTCGGATGCGATCTCTCGGCCGACCATGGATACCGACGCCGAAGCCACGCCTTGCGCCAGGTAGTCGGCAATCTCGGTGATCAGCTCGCCCTCCACCTCGGGTACCGCCGAGGCGTCGATGGTCCCTTCGCTTTCCGACCTCGTCCGGTAATGGACAATGTGGACCTCCGACGAACCGAGGCGGATTCCGCGTTCAATGCGTACCTGCACCCGGTCGAGCCATGATCCTTCCGCCGTTTGTTGCTGTTGCGAAAGACCCGTTCCCACCGCTGTGCGCAGGATATCGCCGGCGCTGGGGTCGACGGAGAACCATGCGGTCTCGATGATGCCCGCGGGCGGGTCTTCGCGCGCCACGTCGACGCGACTGTCCTCCATCAGCTGCTTGACCAAAGGCCAGACCTGCTCCGGCGCGTCGGCAAGCACGATCCAGGACTTGGTACCGAGTCTCTGGATCTTGATCGCGTCTGTGCTTGCACCCGCCAAGAGTCTCGGACGCGGCACTACGTCCGAATAGGTCTTCGCGGTGGGTTGCACGACGATATCGGGTATCGGCCAAGTGTCGCCTACACTGGATTCCATGCCCTCCGGAACCTCGAGCGGTTCGCCGACCCTCGCCGCCACGTAGTCGTCGCGGGGATCGACGAAGAAACCGGCATCGTCCCCGAAGATCCGGCAACCCGCGGATGCCAGCATCGCCGCAATGAGAACCGCTGCGACGCATCCTGCACGCCATCCACGCCATGCCAAAACACTATTCCCCATCGGACGCCTCGTTTTCCCTCGTCGACCCGCCTAGAGCGCCGACCCCGTCAGTTCCTCGAGTCGTTTCCGCACTTCGACCTGCGCCGGTGCCGTCAGTTCCACCAACGGGAGCCGAATGCCGTCGTCGATCCGGCCCATCGCGTGAAGGGCCCACTTCGAGGGTATCGGACTCGTTTCGACGAACAGGATGTCGTGGACGGGTTGGAGCTTCGCATCGATTTCACGGGCCTTGGCGTCGTCGCCATCGAGAAACGCTTCGCAGAAGGCCGCCATCATCGCCGGCAGCACATTCGCCGTCACGGAGATCGCGCCAACGGCCCCATGGCCCACCATGGTAAGCGTTTGCGCGTCTTCGCCGGACAGCAGGATGAAGTCGTCGGGGACGAGAGCCTTGATCTCCGCCACCCGGTCGGCGTCGCCGCAAGCTTCCTTTATGCCCACGATGCCGTCGACCTGGGCAAGCCGAGCCACCGTTTCAGCCTTCATGTCGCAGGCCGTGCGCGGGGGCACGTTGTAGAGCACCATCGGCAGGTCAACCGCCTCCGAAATGGCGCAGTAGTGCCGGTAGAGTCCTTCCTGGGTCGGCTTGTTGTAGTACGGGGTCACCGACAGGCAATAGTCGGCACCATCGCCCTTCGCCGATTCCGTGAGTTCGATGGCCTCTGCCGTGGCGTTGGCACCGGCACCCGCGACGACCGGCACGCGCCCGTCCACCCGGCGGATCACGGCCTTGATGACCTGTTTGTGCTCGTCGTGCGTGAGGGTCGCGGACTCGCCCGTCGTGCCAACGGGAACGATGCCGTGGGTTCCGGACTCCAGGTGCCAGTCGACCAGACCGTCGAGCGCAGCCCAATCCACGGCGCCGCTGCTCTTCATCGGGGTCACCAAGGCGACGAGGCTACCCCGCAGGCTGTTGTTGCTGGCGGTCATCGGAACCTCACAGGCGAGGAGGAATCAGGGAATGCATCGTACTGAACGGCCACCATCAATCACAAGCGAGACGGCGGGGAGCCGCTTGTCGCCTACGGCTCCCACGATCCCCGCCTCGCCGCTTTCCTGGGATCCCCGTCACGCCTGACGTACCTGGCCTCGCGAATGGCAAACCGAGCCACCACTACGCCCACAATAGCGCCGAGTATCATGCCCAGCGTCCAGAACTCGAAGACCGCGCCAGAGAGGCCAACGACGAGGAGGCAAGCGATGGCGCCCAAGCCGAACGCGACCCAGCGGGCAGTCCAGCCTATCGGTTCATCTCTCGACACGGCTCCGCCCTCTTGACGGCACGCCGGCATGGACAACGGGCGAGCCAGCAACCCGCCCGTTGACTACGATCAAGCTACCCGGCGTGGCGCAGCACCTTGCCGGCCCGCGCACCGGTGTGCTCGCCATCGACAAGTGTCACCTCGCCGTTGACGAGGGTCGTCTTGTAGCCCATCGACTTCTGGATGTAGCGCGGCGCGCCGCCGGGGAAGTCGTGCACGAGCACGGGCTGGCGTTCGGCAACCCTGTCCGGGTCGAAGACGTTGATGTCCGCGCGCAGACCCGGCTTGAGCGCGCCCCGGTCCTTGAGCCCTAGAACCCGCGCTGGACCGGAGGTCATGCGCCGGATGCCTTCGCCGAGACTGTAGATCCCTGCCTCCCGGATCCAGTAGGAGAGGATGAAGCTCGACCAGCCCGCGTCCATGATCTGCGAGACGTGCGCGCCAGCATCGCCCAAGCTCGGGAAGATGTGCTCGCTCTTGAACAGGTCGCCCAACTCCTTGAGGCTCTGGTTGAACATGCGCAGGTTGAAGAGCGCCCGGCCGTCGGTCTCGTCCGACAGGCGCAGGAAGGTCTCCACCCAGTGCTCGTTGTTCGCTTCGGCCACGGCCTCGAGGTTCTGATCCGGCGGCGTGGTGTAGTCGGGAGATTCGCCGTCGCCCAGGTAGAAGACGTTGGTCATCGGGAAGCGGCGCTTCATGGCGAGCCCTTCGTCCACGAGTTTTTCGCGCGTTTCCGGGTCACGAATGGCAGCGAGACGTTGCTCCAGGTTCTGCTTGCGCAGCTTGTCCCAGGTCTCGCCCTGCACCGGCAGGTTCGACTGCAGCCCGAACATGAAGCCGGACCCCCGGACCTGGGTGATGGCGGTCAGGTCGCCGTATTGCGAAAGGTGCTCAAGGCCCGCCGCGCTCTTGGCGCCCATGCCTTCCTGCGGACCCGTGCCGTAGCTGAACAGGATGCGGCCCTTGGTGGTCTCCGCCATCGCCCTCAGCACGTCGAAGTTGGCACCCACCGCCTGCATCAAGGCGTTGCGCGGCCCCACGGCCTTGGCGATCTCGACCAGTTCGCCGACCTCCGCGAAGGTACCGGGAATCGAACGTCCGTCCGGCAGCTTGTGCGGCGGATAGCGGTTGGTGGAGAACCCGACGGCCCCGCGGTCGATGGAGTGCGCGACGACATCCGCCATCTGCCGGCGTTCGTCGTCGGAGGCCTGCTCTTCGACGGCGCGCTCGCCCATGGTGTAGAACCGCACCGCGCAGTGACCGACCATGCCGGCCACGTTGATTGCCGGTCGAAGCCGCTCGATGGCATCGAGATAGCCGCCGTAGTCCTCCCAGTCCCAGGGCAGCCCGGTGAGAATGGCGTTCTTGGGAATGTCCTCCACGGTCTCCATCATGCCCGCGAGAAGCTCGACATCGTCGGGTTTGCAGGGCGCGAAGGTGACGCCACAGTTGCCGAGCAGCGCCGTGGTGACCCCGTGCCAGCTAACCGGGGTCAGCGAAGGATCCCAGCCGATCTGTGCATCCAAGTGGGTGTGCAGATCCACGAATCCCGGGGTCACCGCAAGACCCTTGGCGTCGATCTCCTGTTTGCCCTTGCCGTCGACCTTGCCGACGGCGGTGATCAGTCCGTCGTCGATCGCAAGGTCGCCGGTCATGGGATCTACGCCGGTTCCGTCGACGAGTTCGCCACCACGAATCACGATGTCATGTGCCATTGGGTTCCCCTTCTCTCTATGTCCGTCGGAAAAAGCTCGTCCCCGGACAAGTGTTGAATGCCGCCGGACGGCGTATCACTTGTCAGCCGGAGCGCACCCCGCTCGTTCCTCTCAAAGCCGCCCCCTCGACGGCCTTTTCCAAGGATGCTCAACGAGTCCTTAACCCTCCCTTTTAGTCGATACAGAGGGCGTCAGTCAAATTGGGCTTCGAAGGTCAGCTCTCCGCGCGTGCTTGCCGCAGCAGCTTCTCCAACTCCGCGACGCGACGTAGCGCTTGCTCGCGGTCGCGCCTGGATGCCTCAAGCTCGCGGTCGGCCTCGGCAAGTTGGCGATCAGCCTCGGCAAGTTTGCGGTCCGCCTCGGCACGTTCATGATCGGCTTGCGATAGCTTCCGCTCGGCGACGTCGAGCATCCTGACCGTTTCCACGTGATCCGGGATGACCTTTGCGTCGCGAGGATCCCGGCACCGCAACTCGCCGTCCATGACAAGCAGGTCCAACGCCAGAACACGGCTCCTCAAACCGCCCTCGGGCAGCTCTGCAATCTCCCGGTACCTGCCGCGGATCAGCTCGAACCCGGCCAAGCGGGGATTCAACGGATCGAACAGCCAGAACTCCGCGATGCCCAACGCCTCGTATAACGGCGGCTTGACATGCACGTCCTTGCGCCAGGCGCTCCTCAAGACCACCTCGATGACGAGGTCGGGCACCTTGCCCTCTTTCCAGGTCTTGTAGGAATCCCTGGGCTCGTTCCCGACGCCCAGCACGACCATCAGATCGGGCGCCAGAATGGCCTTCCGGTTGCCTTCCTCGAAGAGCAGCATCAGGTCGTGCGCGATCAAGTCGTCGGGCCGGTCGCGGAACACGGCGCGCAGCGAGTTGAAGGCGTACGCCGACGTGTGCGCGTGCTTGGTGCTCTCGGGCACGTTGCTGTCCGGACCGGGATAGCCTTCGTCGTCATACTCGACCGGCGGCACCGGTCGGTAGAGCGCTTCGGCATGGATGACGGACAACGGCAGTTCGGTCGCGGTTCGCAGGGGCTCGACCCCCGCTACGACAGCCGTTTCGCCGGTCCTTGATCTCGGCTTCATCATCGGAAAGTACCACGATTCATCTCTCGGCCGTGCCAATCGCCGAGATTCTCTTTCAGGCGGCATCGGGACCGTTACAGACATTGGCCCGGTTCGTTGTGCGATTTCGGCCTTCTGCTACTTGACCCGGACGCTGAAAGCCATACGGGCAGGCGCGGAGGCAGAGGGAACGCGAAGGTCGAAGCTACGGCGTTGATTGGTCGGCGCTCCATGCGTCGTCGCCCCAGGCGTGGTCGGCCTCCGGAACTTCGAACTCGCCCGGTCGCCCCGGATCGCGACGGTATCCCTCGACGTGCCGTTCTTCGAGTTCCTTCTCATCGAGACGTCTCAAGGCATCTCTGAGAGCCTGCCTCGTGAACGCCGACCGCGTGGTTCCAAGGCGTTTCACACGTGCGTCGACACGCTCGACCAGTTCGTTCTCCATGGTCATTCGTATGATCCTCATTGCGCGATCCTTCACGATTCTGATCGTTGTATCTATAGCCTTAGGCTCAACGGGACGGG
>JAPPND010000117.1 GCA_028818795.1 Gammaproteobacteria bacterium
AGCGATTGCGGACGATGGCCAGGAACCACGCCTTGAAGGTCCCCCGGGACGGATCGAAGGAACGAACCCTGAGAACCGTTGCCACGGCGTCCTGCAGGACGTCAGCCGCGTCGTCGGTGTTGCCGAGCAGGTTCACAGCCAACGCATGTCCGCTGGGACCAACCTGTTCAAGCTGCATCATCAACTGGGCACGTCTCACCGCCGACTCCTACTGGGACGTATACGCCGCACGCTGCGGAGTATTCCCTACGGGGACGATCCGATCCCATCCGCCCACTCGCGAATCGGGGGATTCGGCGTGTTTGCTAGCTTGCGGATGCGGGTCGGGACACATCGTTCAGGTAGTCGAGCATCGACGGGATCGCGACGTCGTACGCGCCGCCGTCTGCGATGGCCAAGACCCCGCGTTTGACCAGCGCCTTGGCGAATTGCTCGGCGTTGGTCCTGAACCGTTGCAGCCATCGCGTCGACGAACTCGATGGCGGTGGCCTTGGCCAGCCGCCCGCCCCGCTTCGCGACCCGAATCGTCATTCGACCTCGATCACAACGTGGAGATGCATCCGGGCCGCGGCAGATCGCATGGGTCGTGCGACCTCCAGCCTCGCAAGGGCTGCGTTGCCTCGGTTGCATCAGGATCACAGGTGCTGTATGTATGTCCATATCGCAGGGAGGCGGGTGGGAGAAGCGAGGAGCGATCGCACTTGCCGCAGCCCCTTTTCAGCCCGAGCGTCCGGCTCGATCCCCGCGTGCCGCCCCCGGCAGGCTACTACGCCGACAATCTCCTGACGGTGATCGAGACCGTACTCGACCGCTACGGCGATATTCTGACGGACGAGGAGCGGGACTTCGGCGTGCGCGTAAGGAGATTGGCACCCCAAACCCAGAGGCTCCTGGCGCGGGTGTTGGGTCGCGCTTCGGCCCGGGATGGGGCGATCCGGGAAGACAGCCTAGACTACGCCGAGGTTCAGGACTTGTCCGAAGCCCTTGCCGAACTGGCAGCCTGCGGACTCATCGAGCGTTGTCCGGCGATGCCAGCCGAGGCCGTGGTGGGCTTGCTGACCCGGCTGGAGATGCAACGGGTCTTCTGGGACGTGGACGGTGCCCGCAAGGGGACCAAGGCGGACTTTCTGGAGCGCATCGTCGCTGTCAATCCGCCGGTCTTCTGCCGATGGCGCGTGCGCCGCTTCGTGGGTTGGCTGCGGTTCACGGAATCCGCGTTCCTGGACCTCTATCGGCTGCTTTTCTTCGGCGACCGCGGTAAGGACCTGACGACCTTCGTGCTCCGCGACCTGGGTGTGCATCGTTACGAGCCGGTGGACCTGTCCCGCGAGACGCGTCAGTTCCCGGATCGGGAAGCCCTGCGGCAGTTCCTCGACCTTGCCGTGGCGAACGACGACGTGAGTGCGCTGTTTCCGATGCGTGCCGTCGACGAACCGCGCGACGAGGCCGTGCGCACCACGGCGATCGCCGATCTTGTTCAACGACTTTGGACACCACTCGACAACCGGATGCTGGAGCGACGACGGAGCCGCGCGCTCAACCGCCTGGGCCGAAGCCTGGAGCGGGAAGGGGACTTCGACGGGGCGCTTGCCTGCTATGCACGATCAACTCTGGCGCCGGCCCGGGAGCGTCGGATGCGCATCCTGCATCGACTGGGAGATGGGAGTGGCGTAGAGCAATTGCGTGCCGAAGTGCTCGAGTCGCCCTGGGCAGCGCTGGAGGCCGACTTCGCAACCCGGTTCGCGCGGCCGTTCCGGCGCCGGGCAGCACCCGTCGAGGATCTGATATTGACCGGGTCCGCTGCGGGGATCGAGGCACAGGCGTTGGCACATCTCGTCGCTGACGGGGGCATCGGCTGGCACCTGGAGAACCACTTCCCGATGGGCGTGTTCGCGCTCGCGTACTGGTCCTGGCTGTTCGCACCGCTCCCGGGCGCGTTCGTGAATGCCTTCCAGACCGGCCCCGCCGACCTCTACTGGCCCGACTTCTTCAAGTCCCGCCAGGCAATCTGCGAAGATCCCTTGGACGGGCCGCTCAAGCCGCGACTCGAGGCGACGGCCGGTGCCAAGGCGGGCATCGCGAACCGGCTCTTCAGTTGGCATCGCTATACGCGTGAAGTCGCGGAGACCGTCACGGCCAATATCCCCGAGGCGGATCTCCGGGCGCTGGTGGAGATCGTCCGGGAGGATCTCGCCGGCAAGCGTTCCGGGTTTCCCGACCTGACCGTGATCTACGGTCCGGGACGCTACGAATTCGTGGAGGTGAAGGGACCGGGCGACCAACTGCAGATCCACCAGCGCCTGTGGATCGAAGCACTCGAGCGGCGCGGCCTTCCCGTCCGGGTGCTGCGCTACCGGCGTCCGCCCCAATGACAGTCCCCACCTCCGGGGTCCGGGGCGCGGTCGCGCAAGGAACAACGGGCCGTAGGGGACGGGCTTGTCCCGTCCCGTTGCGCGTGAGGCCGTGTCCCGTTGCGGTCGACCACAAGGGTCGCCCCTACGTGTCCATTCCTCATTGAATTCATGCGAATAAGCGTCAAGGACTTGGCGGAGTTCGTCCATCGGCGGGGCGATATCCGCTACCACGAACAGTCCGCAACGCTCGCCGCAGAAGGCATCGCGCGGCAGAAGTCCTACCAAGCGGATCGCGGCGAGAGCTATCGCCGCGAGCACCGCGTGAGCGCGACGTTCGGCGAGCATACGATCAGTGGCCGCATCGACGGGTGGGATCCCGCTGCCCGGTTGGTCGAGGAGATCAAGACGACGCGAAACGATCCCGCCGAACTGCATGTCCACGCCGGCGATGTCCACGAGGCCCAACTGCGGCTTTACGGGGCGATGCTGGTGCTGGCAGACGAGGCGTTGATCGAGGTGCGCCTGCGGCTGGTCTACCTCCATCCGATGCATCCCGACGAGACCGTGTTCGAGGAGACGGCGGGGCGCGACGACCTGATCGGCTACTTCGAGACGACCTGCGCAGTCTACGCCGCGTGGATCGCCAACGTGCGTGCCCGGGTCCGGGACAGAAACCGGCAGCTTGCCGGACTTGGCTTTCCCTACGGCGAGTTCCGAACGGACCAACGCCGCATCGCCAAGCACCTCTATCGAGGGTTCCGCGACGGGGCCGACTGGCTCGTGGAGGCGCCTACCGGATCCGGCAAGACCATGGCCGGTCTGTTCGCTGCAATGAAGGCCATGGGGGAGGGCGAACTCGACCGCTTGGTATTCCTGACCTCCCGCACCACCGGTCAACGCGCCATCGAGGACGCGCTCGTCGATGCGGTGCACCCTATCAAGGCCGATTCAGCCCTGACTGCGGTTACCGTCACGGCCAAGGACCGGATCTGCTTCGGCGACGCACCGCCCTGCGACCGCACGGCATGCCGGTTCGCGCGGGGCTACTACGAGCGGATGCCGGCGGCGAGGCGTCAACTTCTCGGTCGCCGCCTTATTCGACGCGGCGAGGTCGAAGCTATCGCCCGAGAACACGAAGTGTGCCCGTTCGAACTGTCCCTGGATGTTGCGGCGTGGGCCGACGTCGTGGTGTGCGACTACAACTACGTGTTCGACCCCATCGTACGGCTCACACGCTTGGAGAACCCGCTGTTCGCGAAGGTCGGTCTGATCGTGGACGAAGCCCACCAGCTTGGGGACCGTGTCCGCGACATGCTCGGATCAAGTATCTCGCGCCGTGCGATGAAGGCCGCTTTGGCTGAGTCCGGCGTCCCCGACCCGCTTGCCCGGGGCCTCCGTTCCGTCGACCGGGCGCTCGCCGCCGTCGGCAGTGGGTCGACCGACGACGAGAGCGAGATTGTCCAACCGGGAGCGCTGTTGCGTGCCATCGAGCGGCTGCAGAGCGCCGCCCTCGAGACCGCGGTCGACAGCGAGCGGTTCCCGGCGACCTCGGCGGCGTATTTCGAGGCGTTCCAGTTCTCCTATCTCGCCGAGAGGGCTGCCGATGGGACCCACCACTACATTGCTACCGGTGCCGGTCGGGAACTGACCGTCGAGCTTACTTGCACGCTGCCCGGCGACCATATCCGGGAGTGCATGTCGGGGTTCCACGGCAGCGCCCGGGTTTCCGGGTCGCTGACCCCGGCATCCGTGTTCCAGCGGATTCACGGGGCATCGGATTCGGACGACGTGCTGATCTCGGACGGGTGCTTCCCGCGGGAGCATTTCGGCGTATTCGCCGTCACCGACGTCTCCACCTACTATCGGGACCGGGAACGGACGCTCGGTCGCGTCGCCAACCTGGTCGAGGGCGTCTGCACGCAAACGACCGGCAACTACCTCGTGGCATTGCCGTCGTTCGAGTACGCCCAAGCCGTGTCAAGCGTCGTCCAGGGGATCGACGTACGGTGCCAGCAGCCGGCGATGACGCTCGACGAGCGGGAGGACTTCATCCGCTGGATTTCCGAGCCACAGGCGGGCCGCGTCGGCTTCGTGGTGATGGGTGGTGTGTTCGGCGAGTCCGTGGACTTCCGAGACGGTGCCTTGGACGGTGTCATCGTCATCGGTGCTGGGCTGCCGCCCCGGTCCTTGAGACGGGATCTTGTCGCCGCCGACGCCGCAGCCGCCGGACTGGGCGTCGACGGGGATGAAATCGCGTACCGGCAACCGGCAATGACGCGGGTTGTCCAAGCTGCGGGGCGGGTCGTTCGATCCGCGTCCGAGCGGGGTATCGCGGTACTGGTCGACCCCCGCTTCTCGCATGCGGCCTATCGCGCGTTCCTCCCGGCGCGCTGGATGACTGTAGGCGTCCGCGCCACCCAGGTGGCCGACGCGGTCGGCGGGTTCTGGTTCGGGCGCCGGGAAACAAGAGCGAACGCACGGGAGGCCGCGGCCTGACGTGCTGATCTGCCATGCTCTGTTCGGCCGACACTGTGGTATGGTCGCGCGGTTACAGGGGGACTTCGCATGCAATTGATCCGAACCACGACGTTCTTGCTGTCCGGGTTCCTGGCGGTGGCCGCATGGTCCGCGGTGGCCGAGGAGGATGCAGCCGGCGGCTACGTCGCGCCGCGCGGCCCGGGCGGCGTCAACCCGGACCTGAACGGTATCTGGCAGGCCGTCAACGAGGCCAACTACGACATCGAACGTCATCTCGCGCGGGCGTCCATGTCGCTTCGGGATGGCCCGGTCGGTCCGGTGCCGGATCAAGCGACCCTATACCTCGGCGCGGTTGCCTCGGTCCCGCCGAGTCTCGGCGTCGTCGAGGGCGGCAAGATTCCCTACACGCCCGAAGCGCTCGCCAAGCGCGAGGAAAACCGCCGCCTGTGGGTCCACCGGGATCCGGAGATCAAGTGCTATCTACCGGGCGTTCCGCGGGCGACCTACATGCCGCAGCCCTTCCAGATCCTGCAGGGCGAGAAGGAAATCGAGATCGTCTACCAGTACGCGGGCGCGGTTCGCAACATATACAGCGAAGATCCGGGCCCGGCGCCGGTGGACTCCTGGATGGGCCAGTCGGTGGCGAGTTGGGACGGCGATACGCTGGTGCTCACCGTCACGGCACAGAACGACCAGACCTGGTTCGATCGCGCCGGCAACCACCACAGCAACCAGATGACGGTTGTCGAGCGGTACACGCCGACGAGCCCGAACCACCTGCACTACGAGGCGACCATCGACGATCCGGAGACCTTCACGGAACCGTGGAAGATCAGCATGCCGCTGTATCGACGCATGGAGCCGAACGCCATGATCCTCGACTTCAAATGCGTGGAGTTCGTCGAGGAGTTGATCTACGGGGAATACCGGCGCGAACCACTGCCGAGGTTCGAGCTGCCCGATCCTTCGGTCGAATCGACCGAGTCGGAATGACGATGTCCAAAGGACCCTAGGGACGGTCCACAGGAGAGACAATGAGAACTGAAAGAACCAACGCCCACAAAGCGGGCCAGTTCAACCTGATCACCTGGATACAGCTTGCTTTCGCGGTGGCGGCGGTGGTGCTGATCGTGTTCGCCGCGAATATGGCGTGGGGAGACATCCCGCGGCTTTCGGACGGCAAGCCGGATCTCTCGGGATACTACGACACGGCTACGATCACGCCGTTCGAGCGGCGCGGCAGCAGCGACGACTTTCTGTCCGAGGCACAGGTGGAACAGAACGCCCAGCGCTCC
Source organism: Gammaproteobacteria bacterium (assembly GCA_028818795.1). GTDB lineage: Bacteria > Pseudomonadota > Gammaproteobacteria > Pseudomonadales > Azotimanducaceae > VXYL01. Next base: position 6,128 of record JAPPND010000117.1, read on the forward strand.
GCGACTTGGCGGGCTAGGGATTTGGAGGGTTCGGATCCCAACCGGGAGGCCCCGCCGGTGGGCGGCGACGGGTCGCCCGGTGCCGCCGGAAACGTCGGCGGCTACAACGCGTTCTGGGTCGATCCCGGCGAGGACAACTTCGAGATCGACGGCAAGTATCCGACCTCGATCGTCATCGATCCACCGAACGGTCGCTTGCCGGATATGACGGAGGCCGCCCAGGAGCGACGCCGCGCCGCGTTCCGGTTGGGAGGCGACTACGGCCGGCGCAACGACGGTACCGCGTGGTGGTACCCGGGCCCCGGGCCCTACGACAATCCAGAGGTCCGACCCTACCCCGACCGCTGCTTGTCCGGATTCGGCAGCACCGCAGGGCCGCCGATGCTGTCGACGCTCTACAACAACCACAAGCGCATCGTGCAGACGCCCGTCCACGTGATGATTCTCACCGAGATGGTCCACGACGCGCGGATCGTGCGGATGAACGGCGAACACGCGCCGGACGAGGTGCGGCGCTGGTTCGGCGATTCGATCGGCTGGTGGGAGGACGATACGCTGGTCGTCGAGACGACGAACTTCACGGACCGCCCGAACTTCGGCCGAGGCACCACCCGTGATCTACGGGTCGTGGAACGGTTTAGCAGGATCGACGAGGACACGCTGCTATACAACTTCACGGTCGAGGATCCCAATGTCTGGGAGCGTCCCTTTACGGGTCAATACTCCTGGCGGCAGACCGACGAGCCGGTCTACGAATACGCCTGCCACGAGGGCAACTACTCGATGTTCGGAATTCTGGACGGTGCTCGCCGGTTGGAACGGGAAGCAATGGAGAGGGCCGCAGAAGATAGCGGCGATTGAGGAGTCATAGGAATGAAGAACCTGAAACGAACCTGCCTAGCCGCCCTTTGCGCAGTGCCGGTCTTGGTCGGCGTGAAGGCCTCCGCCCATCATGCGTTCGGTGCGGAATTCGATCCCAACCGGCCGCTGATCCTCCGTGGACCGGTGGTCAAGATCGAGTGGACCAATCCCCATGCCTGGTTCCATATCGAACATACCAACGACGACGGCACGAAGACCGTCTGGATGGTGGAAGCGGGCACGCCGAACACGCTGTTGCGGCGCGGCATCCACCGCAACTCGGTGCCGATTGGCACGCAGGTGGTCGTCGACGGCTACCAGTCGAAGGATCTCTCCATGCGCGCCAACGGCCGCAACATGACCTTCGCCAACGGCCAGACGATGTTCATGGGATCCAGCGGCACAGGGGCACCGCGCGACGGTGCCGATCCGACGGAAGGCGCGACCAGCGAGGAACAGAAAAAGCTGGAGGCGGTCAAGGAAGCCGATTCGGATAAAGAAAAAGAATAGCCTATTAAGCTAACTTAAACCCGATTCTGCAGCGGCGCCGTCAAGAATGGACTCGCGCTACGAGCCGTCGCTCGTGCATTCCTTTACCGCGTGGCTCGACAGCCACGCCTGGAGCACGGCACTGCACGAGTCGCTTTGGGTGTGGCCACTGGTCGAGTCGACCCACGTTCTGACCGTCACCCTGTTCGTGGGTGTGCTGGTGCTGGTCGACCTGCGCCTGCTTGGCGTGGCGTTCAAGGACACGCCGGTCTCGGCGATGACCGCTCGGGTGCTGCCCTGGTCGATTGCCGGGTTTTGCGTGATGGTCGTGACCGGTCTGCTGCTGTTCTACGCCAATCCCGTTCACCTGGCGCACAACGTTTGGTTCCGCCTCAAGGTCGTCCTGCTCGTCGTGGCCGCCGTGAACGCGTGGGCGTTCCATCGACGCGTCTCGCGGGATCGAGAGCGTTGGGATAGCCGACCGCGGCCGCCAGTCTCGGTTCGGCTGGTCGCGGCGACCTCGGTATCGGTTTGGGCGGGGGTGATCCTCGCCGGGCGGATGATCGCCTACAACTGGTTTGAGTGCGGGCGCGACCAGTCGGCGTTCATCCTCTGGGCGGCGGGATGCGCCGTAGACCTGACGCCATGAACTTGCCTGCCGCCGAGTGGCCGGAGCTGGTCGGCCGTTGGATCGTCGGCCATCGATGTGCGCTAGGCGGCGTCGTCCTGATGGCGGTCCTCTGGTGGCTGCTGTTGCCCTGGAAGTCCAATGGTGCAACGTGGTGCGAAGCTCTTGGGTGGGCCGATTTCTATCGGACGATGGGAGACGGTTCGATCGGACAGGCTGTCGGCAGCGTCCTGTGGTTGTTTCCGGCCATCCAGATCGTGCATCTGTTCGGTCTAGCCCTGCTCGGTGGGTCGGTGATCGTGATGGATTTGCGCCTGCTCGGCGTTGGCCTCACAGGTGCGACACCCGCAAGGGTTCTCGCCAACACGCGGCCCTGGTTCATCGCCGGGGTGGTCGTGATGATCGCGACGGGTATCCCGCTCTTCCTGTCATTGACGAACAAGTGCTGCTTCAACCATTCGTTCGAGGTGAAGATCGCGACGTTGTTCTTGGCCGTGCTCTATACGTTGGCCGTGAGAGACCGCGTCGCGGTTCGCGAAGGCATCTCGATGTGCGCGATGCAGGGCGTGGCGGTCCTGTCGCTCGGCCTCTGGTTCACCGTTGCGGCGGCTGGACGCTGGATCGGTTTCTCAGGCTAGCGGTCTCAGCCGTCGCTCCTACGGAAACGGGGTTCGGTCCGCCCAGGGTTGTGCCCTTTCGAAGGTTGCCGCGGCCCTCAGCACCAGATGGTCCGCCGCCCGTCGACCTACGATCTGCAAACCGACGGGCAATCCATCCGATGTGAATCCGCACGGTACGCTCGCGGCGGGCAACCCCGCCATGTTGAACGGGTAGCAGAACTCCGACCAGCTCAGCCAATCCCAGGGATGTTGCGGCCAATGGGCGGGTTGCAGGCGGTCGGCTGGAAACGCGGCGACCGACACCGACGGGGTCAGCAGCAGATCCCAATCCGCCATGCAGCGGTGCATCTGCTCCACGTAGGCCAGCTTCCTGGCCCGCATGGCGAGGTAGGTCTCGGCCGAGTGTCCGCACCCGGTGCGGATGCAGGCGACAAGGCCGGGGTCCATTTCCGCTTCCCATTCCTCCAGATGGACGGCCAGCGGTGATTCGTGAACCGCCCAGAAGAACCGACCGATCTCCGGGCCTTGGGAACCCCACGAAGGCGTGACGACCTCGACGGTGCAGTCGAAGGCTTCGAAATGGCGGACCGCGGCTTCGACCAAGCCGGCGACTTCGGGGTCGACCCTCGCGTGGCCAAGGTCGGGACTGAAGGCGATCTTCAGCTTCGCCACGTCGACATCCAGGGCATCGAGATAGTCGGTGCCGGAGGCCATGAGGCTGGTGTGGTCGAACGGATGCGGGCCGGCGGTGGCGTTCAGGAACAGTGCGGCATCGGCGACCGTGCGCGAGACCGGGCCGACATGGGAGACCTGGTCGTTGTTTCGAACCGGGACGTGCGGCACTAGGCCCCACGTGGGCTTGAACCCCAGGACGCCGCAGAAATGCGACGGCATTCGAATGGATCCGGCACCATCGGAGCCTTGGTGCAGAGGTCCGAAACCCGCCGCCGCTGCCGCACCGGCGCCGGCCGAGGACGCGCCCGCGTTGAAACCATGCTTCCATGGATTGTGGGTGATACCGGTGAGGGGGCTGCGGCTGACCCCGCACCAGCCGAACTCGGAGGTGGTCGTCTTGCCGAGAACAACGGCACCTGCCGCCTTTAGGCGCGCGGCCACCGGGCAATCGGTGTCGCTCATCGTTCCGGCCTTGCATCGGGAACCCTGTTCGAATGGGTACTCCTCGAGTTCGTGCAGGTCCTTGATGGTGACCGGGACGCCGTGGAGTGGCCCGAGTGGCGCGCCGGTCATGACTTCCCGCTCGGCCCGTCCAGCCGCGTCGAGGACCAGGTCACCGGCTAGGTGGGCGAAGGCGTTGACGCGGCCATTGTGTTCGTCGATGCGTTGGAGAAGTGCCTGGGCGAGTTCGAGGGGGGACAGTTCCCTGGCCCTGATGCGCGCTGCTAGGTCAACAGCCGATGCGACACAGAGCTCGTTCACTCGGATTGCGGCGTCAGCTCCGTCCGGGGCTAGTCGGATGGATCGGATGCTGATGCGCCCGGCGACTTCTCGAGTTTCGAGATCTCGCGATCAAGCTGGAACTTCGGATCGGTGACGATGGCTTCCAGGGCCCGAACCCGCTCTTCCAGGTTCCCCGAACTCTCCAGTCCGGCAAGACGTGCTTCGAGGCGCAGAACGTCCGCCTTGGATGTCCGAGACTTCGACCTGGCGTGGATTGAGTAGCCTCCCAGCAAACAACCGCAGATCACGGCAAGGCCCAGGAACGTCCAGAATCCCATCCGCTGGCTCTCCCTTCAACGACTAGTTGGGAACTATAGAGCAACCCGCGTGCCAACATGACAAATCATCGCAAGTTATTGATTACGGGTAAGACAACACCTGAGCCTCCGTGTCCCTTTGGGGGCATCCATCGCGGATTTGACCAATGTTTCGGGCAATGGCCCCACAGTGGTGAGCGAGTCTTGCGACCGGCCAATGTATCGGAGGCCGAGCACTGTCGTTGGTCACGCGACGACGTTGTACAAGCCAAGTCCGATAACGACCGAAAAGCCTACCGCAAACACGACCGTCAGTAGCTTGAGGTTCGTGTGCAACGACTCAAACTTGGATTCGAGCCCGACGAATCTGGCTTCCAATCCCTCGAACCTTGCCTCGAGTCCCTCGAATCGACCATTGAACTTGAACTCTAGGGCTTCGAACTTGGCCTCTAGGGTTTCGAACTTTGCATCGAACTTGGCCTCTCTAGGGCTTCGAACTTTGCATCGAACTTGGCCTCTAGGGCTTCGAACTTTGCATCGAGGCCGTCGATACGCAAGCCAAGGGCATCGTGGTCGATCCGGGTGAGCACCCGATCGCCTAGCTCCTCCGCAAGGGCACGCGCCAGTCCGTCGGCTTTCGGCGCCTCGAATCCAGCGTCCTTCAAGCGATCGGCGAACCTCAGCGTGTCGATCACGTTGGCATCCATGGCGCCTCTTAGATGAGTGAGTGATTCTACCTACTTCATCCTGCCTGATCGATTCGCCGCACCGTGTGCGAGATCTCCCCCTACGCCTGTGAGCAATGTCGGAAATTGACGTGGGCGATTGCCGACAATCTACACACCGGCTGTGGAACGCGAACGCCGTGAATCGACTAAACTGCGCCGCTTCGCTACCGGGGTCGAACATGGCGGGTCGAATAGTGGGTGCCCTTGCGGCCACCATCTTGCTGCTCTCATGCGCGCGGGAGACTGGGGACGAACTACCGGTGCAGGTCGTTGGCGACATGCACGACACGATGACCTGGGTGCTTGACCCCGCAGCGGATGTCGTTTGGGAATCCGCGGGTTGGATCATCACGGCGGAAGGGACGCACGATCTCACGCCGATGTCGGAGGAGGGCTGGGACCGGGTTCGGCACAGCGCGGCCGTCCTCGCCGAGAGCGGCAACCTGCTGCTGTTGCCGCACTTGGCGCCGGAGACCAATGCGGAGGCCTGGATCGAGTTTTCGCGCGGCATGACGCGGGTGGCGCAGGAAGCCCTGGCGGCCGTGGATGCCAAGGACTCGGACGCGCTGTTCGAGACCGGGGGACACCTCTACAACGTCTGTCTCGCTTGCCACCAGGTGTACGCCCGGGGCGAGGAATGATGCTTCGGGCGCCGTCCGTCGCATTGCGAAGCATGTCCCAAGGACGGAACGAGGCGACGATCCGCGACTCGGACGGGCCTTTCGGATCGCGCCAAGCTTGGCTGGCGGTTGCCTTGTTGCCGCTCTTGGTGATCGGCGCCTCGACCGCCTTCGGCCACGCCATCTCCGAGGACAACGCAAGCTACGTCGAAGCACTGGACGGTCCAGCGATTCCGGCATTCACCTACCTGGGTGCCAAGCACATGGTGACGGGCATCGATCACCTGCTGTTTCTCGTTGGCGTGGTGTTCTTTCTCCATCGTTTGAAGGACGTACTGCTCTACGTATCCCTGTTCACCCTCGGTCACAGCATCACGCTGCTCACCGGGGTGCTGGCGGAGTGGAAGGTTGACGCCTACATCGTCGACGCCATCATCGGACTCTCCGTGGTCTACAAGGCGTTCGAAAACATGGGGGGGTTCGAGCGCGTGTTCGGATTCACGCCGAGTACCCGGGCCGCCGTTCTCGTGTTCGGGTTGTTCCACGGCCTCGGTCTCGCGACCAAGGTCCAGGAACTCGCGCTCTCGGACAACGGTCTGGTGACCAACCTCGTGAGCTTCAACGTGGGGGTGGAACTCGGCCAATTCAGCGCCTTGGTTGGCGTCGTTGGCCTGCTGATCTGGTGGCGGCGACAACCGAGTTTCGAGCGCTCCGCGTTCGCGGTGAACGCGACCCTGATGACCGCGGGCTTCGTCCTGACGGAGTATCAACTCACCGGCTGGATGCTCAACTCGTGAAACGTGTTCTTCTCGCCACCGTCTCGGCGCTCGTGGTTGCGACGGCGGCGTTCCTCGCCTTCATTCTGCCCGCGGAATTCGGTATCGACCCCACCGGCGTCGGTGGTTCCTTGGGACTTACGGGCCTGGGGGGTAGCCCTGCCGAGGATCTGCATCGCACCGACGCCCGTCTCGTTCAGGACTTCCGCGAGTTCGAACTCGCCCCCTTCGAGTCGGTGGAGCTCAAATACGATCTCGCCGTCGGCGACGGGTTCGTGTACGCCTGGAGCGCGACCGGCGAAGTGGTGTTCGACGTCCACGCCGAACCGGAGGGCGCAGAGCCCGGCGTTGCCGAGAGTTTCGCCCAGGGCCGGGACATCGCTGACGCCGGAACCTACGTCGCCCGTTTCGCCGGCATCCACGGATGGTTCTGGGAGAACCGAGGCGCGACCACGGTGACGGTACGCTTGCGCACGAGCGGCTTCGCGACGGGTGCGACGCGTTATCACGACGGCATGGCGCAGCCCCTGGAAATGGCGATCGGCGTAGAATCGCGTCCATGAACATCTTCAAGACGCTGGCGCAGAAGCCTTGGATCCCCGACGAGAGCAACGTCGTCGAACTGCGCACGGCGTCGTACTCGGCGGCGAACCAGAAGGTCGCGCTGGTTTGCTTTCTCGCCATCGTCGGCGTGCTGTTCTTCCTGTTCTTCGCGGCGTACCACATGCGTCTCGACCCGGTGGAACTGGCCGGCCAGGCGTCCGACTGGGTACCGGTGCCGGAGCCGCCCCTGTTGTGGTTCAACACCGTGGTGCTTGGCCTTGCGAGTCTCGCCTTCGAATTGGCGAGGCGGGCATCGAAGCGGCGTGACACGAGCACGGCCAAGCTTGCCTTCTTCGCTGCCGGCGCGGTCACGTTGGTGTTCCTTGGGCTCCAGCTGGTGGTGTGGAACCAAATGCTCGGACTCGGCTACTACGCCTACGCGAATCCGGCGAGTGCGTTCTTCTATCTCATCACGGGCGTGCACGGTGTTCACTTGCTCGGCGGACTGTTGGCCTGGGCGCGGGCGGCTCGGCGGTTTCCCGCTGCCGACGACAACCCCGCGCCGCTGGCGCGAAGCATCGATCTTTGCGCACTCTACTGGCACTTCCTATTGCTCATCTGGTTGGGGATTCTCGCGCTGTTCGTGAACACCTGATGGCTGCGCGCACACTCGACCTGCCAATCGAGGGAATGACCTGCAGCGCCTGCGTGGTGCGGCTCGAGAGTGCGCTCGTGCAAGCGCCGGGTGTAGTCGAGGCGAATGTGAATCTCGCTCTTGAGCGAGCATCGGTATCCTACGATGGCTCGGCGACGGACGCCTCGGCGCTCGCCGAAATCGTCGCCCGGACGGGATTCGACGTGCGTACGGAGCGGCAAACATTCCCGGTCGAGGGGATGACCTGCGCGGCTTGTTCGGCTCGGGTGGAAAAGGTCCTGTTGGGCGAGCCCGGCGTTGTGAATGCGGACGTCAACTTGGCGCTGGAGCGCGCGACCGTCACCACCGCCTCCGGGTGCGTGACGCCCGAGGCATTGGCGAGCCGGGTCGGCAAGGCAGGCTATCGCCTGGTCGTGGGTGAGGAGCAACCCGAACAAGCCGGCGTAGATGCCGGCGAGGATCGCCTGGCCGCCGAACGACGCACCGTGCTCGTCTCTATGGTGCTCACGTTACCGATGGTCGTCGGTATGGTCTTTGCCGCGCTCGGCTACGACGAGTTCCACCTCATGCCGGCCGGCGAAGTGTTGCTGACGACACCGATCCAGTTCTGGATCGGTGCCCGGTTCTATCGAGCCGCCTACAACGCGTTGCGTACCGGGGGGGCGAACATGGACGTGCTGGTCGTCATGGGCACGACGGCGGCCTACGTCTATAGCTGGTATCTGCTGTTGACTCTGGGGACCGCCGCGGACAGCCAGCTCTATTTCGAAGCCTCTGCGGTGATCATCACGCTGGTTCTGCTCGGCAAGCATCTGGAATCGCGCGCCAAGCGGGCGACCACCAGCGCCATTCGCCAACTGATGGACCTGCGTCCCCCGACGGCAAGCGTACGCCGTCCGGACGGATCCGAGGAGGCAGTCCCGGTGGCGCGGGTCGTGGTCGGCGACGTCGTGATCGTTCGTCCCGGCGAACGCGTCCCGGTGGACGGCCAAGTGATCGCCGGGATGAGCGAAGTCGACGAGTCCTTGTTGACGGGCGAGAGCGTGCCGGTCGCCAAGACCGCCGGCGACGGCGTGACCGGTGGCGCTGTCAACACCGTTGGCTACCTCGAGGTGCGTACGACGGCCGTAGGCGAGGACAGTACGCTGGCCCGGATCGTCCGTCTCGTCGAGACCGCACAAAGCGGCAAGGCCCGTGTGCAGCGCCTCGTGGACCGGGTCAGCCGCGTGTTCGTTCCCATCGTCGTAGGCATCGCGGTCTTGACGTGCGCAGCTTGGCTGGTGGTTACCGGCAACTTCGAAGCATCGCTGATCGCGGCGGTGTCGGTGCTCGTCATCGCTTGCCCCTGTGCGCTCGGCCTCGCCACGCCAACCGCGATCATGACGGGTACGGGCGCCGCTGCCCGGGCCGGCATCCTGATCAAGGACGTGGATACCCTGGAGCGGGCGCCGGCGGTGTCCACCGTCGTCTTCGACAAGACCGGTACGCTGACCGTGGGGAGGCCACGTGTCACGGGGTTGCGCGTGTTGCGTGGTACCGACGACGAGTTTCTTGCCTTGGCGGCGGCTGTTCAGAGCCCGAGCGAACACCCGCTGGCGAAAGCAGTCGTCAACTATGCCCAGGGTCGTGGCATCGAACCCGCACCGGCAACCGACTTCCGGAATCACGTCGGCCGGGGCGTCAGCGGTTGCGTAGACGGCGTGGAGATTCGTGTCGGCAACCGTGAGTTCGTGTCAGCCAACCGGACGCCGGTCGACCTCGACTGGGGTTCTCGGGAGGACTGTACCGTCGTTTGGTTGTCGGACCAGGACGGTGTTCGCGGAGCACTGTTGTGTAGAGATGCCCTACGCCCCGAAGCGCCAGCTGCCGTCGAGCGTCTCAAGAACATGGGCGTTCGCCCGTTGATCCTGTCGGGGGATGCCGCGTCGGTGGTCTGGCCACTGGCATCTGAAATCGGTGTCGAGGAGGCGCATGCCAGGGTGCTGCCCGACGAGAAAGCGGCGTTTGTCCAGAAACGCGTTGCAGCGGGGGAGCGGGTGGCGATGGTGGGGGACGGGATCAACGACGCCCCGGCGTTGGCCGCAGCCGACGTGGGCTTTGCGATCGGCACGGGAACCGATGTCGCCATGGAAACGGCGGGGATCACCTTGATGCGGCCAGTGCCCACGCTGATCCCGGCAGCGCTGGAGGCCAGTCGGACAACGTTCCGCAAGATCAAGCAGAACCTCTTCTGGGCGTTTGTCTACAACGTCATCGGAATCCCAGCAGCGGCACTGGGCTTTCTGAGTCCGACCCTCGCCGGTGCCGCGATGGCGTTCTCGAGCGTGTGCGTGGTTTCCAATTCGCTGCTGCTCAAGCGTTGGAAACCGCAATAGTGGTTCCCCGGCTGGCCTCGTCGCGGGCCGGCACCCATTACGGGTCGGTGACCAACAGGGCCGCGAGCAACGATGTGGGCGAGTGCACCGGTAGAGGGGCGGTAGCGAAGTCCTTCTCGTTGCGGGTCACAACGCAGTCGGCGTTTGCCTGACTTGCCGCAGCGCAGACAACCGCATCTTCGTAGTCCAACACGGTGCATCGGACTGCATCTTCCAACGTTGTCCGAGTTACCGGTGCCACTTCCAATAGCGCCAGCAGATCCGCAATGTAGGACCGTGCCGCCTCGACACCTTTGGCCTTCCTCGCCAGATAGAAGATCGTGGTAAACGAATTGGCACAGGCGAGTCCTTGGATACCGCCGCGTTCGACCTGCGAGAGGAGGTACGACGCCACTTCTGCGTGCGGTGCGCGATCAAGCAGAAAATCGATGAGGACGTTGGTGTCAAACAGAACTCGCATCTCGCGACCACCCGGTCGTCAACTGTGCTTGTCCTCCAGATGTTTCAGGTAGTCGGCTTCAGCCGCTCCCGTGTCCTTTAGGCAACCGCGTAGCCGCGACACCCTCGGCGTCTCGTCAACACTGACCGGCGAGCCCGAAGTGCAAACTAGGAAGTACTCGGCCACTACCTGCGACAACGATTTCCCGGCGCGGGCAGCATGCTGTTTGGCACCTGCGATCAGGCGATCATCCATTCGTAGGGTCAGCTTGGTTTGCATGAGCGGGCACAGACGTACAACTCAACAACCAATATACGTCACCGGTATGAACGATCTCAAGTGCTGCACGGTTTCGACGGAGACGACGTGTGTGCCCGGTCGCACATGCCGACGGGGCGGACCCCGCACGCTGCTGCGACGATTTCCTACGGCGATCGTGGCAGTTCGCCTAGTGGAAGACGAAGGCATTGACACCGCCGATACCACCGTCGAACGCGGCAGCGGCAACGTCTTCGCCGACCTGGGGCTGCCCGACGCCGACGCGCATCTCCTAAAGGCCGGGCTTGTCACCCGCATCGACGCGATCATCCGCCAGCGCGGCCTCACGCAGACCAAGGCCGCGCGGCTGCTTGGACTTTCGCAGCCCGATGTCTCCCGGCTGCTGCGGGGCGATTTCAGGGAATATTCGCTAGAGCGGCTGTTCCGCCTTCTCACAGCGCTAGGTTCCGACATCGACTTCGTCGTCAGGCCGCCCGGTTCGTCACCCGGCAGGCTGCGGCTCGCTGGCACCGGAACGGGCTGAACGCCGGGATCGGCCTTGGTCGGTCGGCACCGGCACGTCTCGCGGCTGCTTCTAGGTCAGATCCGTTACTTCAGCGCGGCCCGGATGCGTGCCGCCTCGACCGCCAACACCACGTCGCCAGGGTTCGGACCGACGTTTGCAAAGTCCATGTCATGTAGGCCGTCGATCGGACTGACGTGGATATGGACGTGCGCTACCTCCAGCCCGGCGATCAGCATCCCGACCTTGGTGGGCTGATATGCCGCCTGTTGAGCGCGACCGATGGTGCGCGCCACCCGGGTCAACCCGCCCAGCGTCTCGTCATCCAGATCGATCCAATGATCGATCTCGGTGCGGGGCACGACCAGCGTATGGCCCGGACGAAGCGGATTGATCGACAAGAACGCGACGCACAGGTCGTCCTGCCAGACGAAGTGGGCCGGTAGTTCTCCCGCGATGATCCGGGTGAAGGCGCTTGCCATGGCTTACACAGCGAACCCGTATCGGGTTGCTAGCGCTACGTCGGCAGCTTCGCCGTGGCCGTCCCGAATACGCGCGTTTCACCCGCCTCGTTGGTGACCGTGATATCGATCTCCACGGTGCCGTCGTCCTCGTCGATGTCGGTGACGACGCCGGTGATGGTGTGCGGATGGTCGACCTGCACAGGAGCCCGGAAGACCGTGTCGATGGCGATGATCTCGGCGTCGGGCGCCCAGCGGTGGATCATCGCGCCGAGGAACCCCTGGCTCATCACGCCGGGGACGATGGCACCGGGCAGGCCTTCCTTGCGCGCGCCTTCGTGGTCGGTGAAACGGGGCGAACCCCAGCCGACGTGCTTTCCGAAGCGGCGTGTGGCTTGGATGCTGGTGTCCGGCACGAAATTCGGCAGTTCGCCGCCGAACTCGACGTCGGCGATGGTCTGGACGGTGGAATCAGCCACGAGGTCTCTCCCGGATCACGGTTCTAGTGTCGGCGTTGGCGATGTGCGTGCCGTCTTGGTCGTAGAGTTCCATTCGGGTGACCAGGAACACCATCCGTCCGGAACGCCCGGTCTTGGTGTAGATGTCGTGCAGGTGGCTGCGTCCCGTCAAGGTTGCCCCGTCGCGCACCGGTGCCTTCCACTCCACGGCCTTGCCTGCGTCCATGCCCATACCGCCCAGCGGCGGGAAGTCCGGGGGCGTGTTGCGCCCGCCCACCAACGTCGACACATAGGTTGGGGGCGCCTGGAAGTCCGGATCACTTGGGTCGGTGAACTTGGCTGCTGTCTCGCCGCAGACCTTGGCGTACTCGGCGAAACGCGCGCCGTCGATCTCGAAGGTTACCTCCTCGAACTCCCGGTTCAGGAACCGCTCGCGCAGGTCCCGGATGTCTTCGTCTACTGCTGCCTCTTCTGCCACGTCTACCTCGTCGCTTGGTGAATCAATGCTGTCGTGGGATCGCCGCGAACCGTGCAGCCTTCAAAGCCTGCACCAGTTCGGCCTCGGTCGTGACCGAATCGGGAAACTCGGTGGCGCAACGGCCGATATGGCTGACGATGTGCGAGTCGCTGCCGCCGATGCCGAGATAGCCCAGTTCCTCGGCCATTTGTGCGGCCACCGCGTCTTCGTCGCCACGGCTGCCGCCGTTGTAGATCTCGACGATGCGCACCCCCTTGGGAACGCCGTGCTCCTCGAGGTGCGCCGACATCCCGACACGGGGACGGCCGGGGTGGCAGGGCACCGCCACCGCGTTGTGCGCGTCGCAGTGCTCGATGACCTCCTCGAGGTGCAAGCCGATGCTGGCGAAGTCGAACGAGTCGTAGAGCGGTTCGGTGACGCCGAACACCAGCACGTGGCCGTACTCCGTCTCCACCTCCGAACCCTTGAGGATCACGAGATCGTGTTGGCGGGCGAGTTCGCCATAGTCGGACTCGAAGTCGAACTGGCGGTGCTCGGTGAGGACGAAGCCGTCGATGGGAATACCCCGGGTGCGGATCCACTGGCAGTAGTTCTGCACCTTGGCGCGCCCATCGTCGGACTTGATGGAGTGGGTGTGGAGGTCGAGGATCAAGACGCGGCCTCCAACGACGCCCGCCGTAGGCGTTGCCACTCGGCATCGAGCTTGGACAGCAGTTCGGCTTCGCTGCCGCCGTTAGCGATTACGACATCCGACAGCGCGATGCGCTCGGCGTTGGACAACTGGGCGTCGATGCGAGCTTGGACGGCCGCCTCGTCGACGCCGTCCCGCGCCGTTGCCCGGGCGATGGCGACCTCGGGTTCAAGTGTGACGACCCAGACCTCGTCGACATCCGATTGCCAGTTGGCTTCTAGAAGCACCGCTGCTTCGAGCACAACGATCGAAGCGCCCTGCCTCCGGGCTTGGCTGATCTCCTCGGTGGCCATGGCGAGAATCTCCGGCCACGCGATATCGGTGAGCCGCTTCAACTGCTCGGGCGAACCGAACACCTTGCCGCCCAAAACCCGGCGGTCGATCTCGCCGTCCCCGCCAACCACGTCGTCGCCGAACGCGGCAACCACCTTGTCGAATGCCGGCCGACCGGCTTCATAGATGCGATGCCCCAGCTTGTCGGCGTCGATCATGTGGGCGCCCTTTTCGGCGAGATAACGTGCGGCGGTGGACTTCCCCGAGGCGATTCCGCCCGTCAAACCGATAACGACCAAGTTCTTTCCGGTCCCCCTAGCAAACTCGCAATCTTAGCGGCTTGCTTGGCAGCGTACTAGCCGAGTATGGTTGCCGCCGCGCCAGCCGTAGCCCCGACGGGGGTGCACGTGGGCCCGCTTGGCTTCTACAGCATCTGCCTGAAGACGGATCACTTGGAGGAGACCGTCGCGTTCTACCGGCGTCTTGGCTTTGCCCCGGTTGGCGAGGACGCCCCGGGGTTGCGCGTCTCGTTGGCGAACGGCGATGCCGCGCTGACCTTCATGACGTTCCTCGACGCGAACGTGATTAACTTTCGCGGTGCGCACATCCACCGCCTGATGGCCGACATTCTCGCCGCCGGGGTGGCTGTCGCGGGGTACAACGAAATGCCGGAACACCAACCGCTCATGTTGGACGACGAGGGGGAACCGCTACCGCACAACGAGTGCGGTCACTTCACCGTACACGACCCCGACGGACACGAGCTGTTCTTCAATACCCATCCCCACGAGCGGGCACCCTTCGAAACCGCACTGGCAGGCGAGGTTGCGAAACGCGACCAAGGTGCTGGCTCGCTCGGGCGGCTGGTGTATTGCCTCGACGTCACGAACCTGGACGCCAGCTTGGCGTTCTACGAGACCCTCGGGCTCTGCACGTTGCGAGCTTCGGGCGGTGCGTGGATCACGCCTCCGGCCCGACACGGAGCCATCCACTTCGTCCTGCAACTTCGCGAGTCCCGCAGCACAGGTTCCCTATTGCGGCTCTATGGCGATGTTACGAACGGTGATCTGCTGTCGGCGGAGGGTTTTGACCGGGAAGCCCACGGTTGGGCGGGCACCGATCCGGACGGACGCCGGTTGGAGTTTCTTGGCGGTTCGATGTTCCCGCGCTGATATGTGTGTCGGGCGCTTGCATTGACCACCCGCGTGGCAGGATCATCGCGCCGTTGCATCGAAGGAGTGTCCCATGGCCAAGTACATGCTCCGTGCCAACTACACGCAGCAGGGTCTCGCAGGGTTGTTGAAGGAAGGCGGGTCGGGACGACGCAAAGCGCTTACCCATACCGTTGAGGGGGTGGGCGGCACCGTGGAGGCGATGTATTACGCCTTCGGGGACTGCGACCTCTATCTGATCGTGGATCTACCCGACGAGAAATCGGCCGCGGCGTTGTCGCTCGCGATTGGCGCGGCGGGTGCCCTGGATCTCAAGATCACGGTTCTCGTCACCCCGGAAACCATCGACGAGGCGGTCGCCGAGAGCGTCCCCTATCGGGCGCCCGGCGCGTAGGGGCGACCGCGCCTTCGGGCGCGTTGCGGTCGCCCGCGTCGGCAAAAAACGGCTCGCCATGCGAGGTCGGTGTGGCTGGGCCGGAGGCGGAGGCGGCGCACAGCGAATGGCGAAGGCGCGTCCTTCGGACGCGGCCGACCCGGCTATGGGGCGCTACGAGGCTTCGCCGCCGGATCATCCGTCGCGTGCCTTCCACATCTCGCGCATCCGGTCTGACGTGCCGACGTGGTCGCCTTTCACGGCGAGCATACCGCCGTCGACCACGAGGTCGATGCCGGTGACCCAGCGGGATTCGTCGCTGCCGAGGTAGACGCAGGCCATGGCGATGTCCCAGGCCTCGCCGCCCGGACCTTTGAGCGGCATCATTCCGCCGCTGACGTTGCGTACGAACCGCGCCAGCCGATTCTTCTTGTGTTCCGCCGTGATCTGCTGGCCGTGGGTGTGGCCGCCCCAGAAGATCGGTGTGGCGATGGCGCCGGGGCTCACGGCGTTGACTCGGATGCCCATCGGTCCAAGCTGCATCGCCGCCGCCTTCGTGTAGTTGGACAGTCCTGCCTTGGCCGCGGAGTAGAGCGGATCGGCCGCCACCTCCGCCTGGTGTGCGCCCTTGGACGAGTTGTTGATGATGGATCCCGAGTGCTGGCGCCGCATGATCGGCGAAGCGTGCTTGGTCGCGACCATGGCGGAACCCAGCAGGTACCACTGGGAGTACTTGAAGGTCTCCTCGTCGACATCCTCGATGTTGAAGGCGTGCGGGCGGTCTGGCGGGGATGACGGTCCGCCTGCGTTGTTGAAGAGGACGTCCAGGCTATCCCACTTTTGCACTGCGGTGTCGATTACGCGTTTGATCTCGCTCTCGTGCAGGACGTCCGCTTGGACGAACAACGCCGAACCTTCGGGTTGGCGGCTTTCGACCTCCCTGCCAAGTTCCGCGTTGCGGCCGCAGAAGACCACGCGCGCGCCTTCCTCGCAGAATGCGTCCACCGTCGCTTCGCCGATCCCGCTTGTGGCACCGGTAATTACCGCCACCTTGCCGTCTAGGCGTC
>JAPPND010000196.1:0-3951 GCA_028818795.1 Gammaproteobacteria bacterium
TGCCGAACGCCTCGATCACCACATCGACGATCCGGCCGTCGAAGACGAACGGCGACTCGTAGGCGTCGTCCACCGGCGTTTGACTGTCCCGACCCACGTCCAGCGGTTCGTTGACGAAGTTGTGGTAGCGGAACGGCGCCAGCACGCCGCTGCCCGCCGGCTCGTCGTCGACGAAGAACCGGACCCGTCCCTCGTCGGTCCCGGTTCTCACCACGTCGGCGCGGACCGTTGCGGCCCCCGGGGGAATGGCCACCGGCGACGACACCCGACAGCGTTCGCCGAAGTTGTTGGTCGTGTAGTGCAAACGGTTGCCGAGGACAAACACGCTCCAACCACCGAAGCGCCCGCCGTCGGCGATGATCGTGCCTTGGGCGTTCGTGGATGATCGCTCGATCCGCGCGGTGATGCGATGCGAGACACCACGCACCCTAGGTCCCGCCCGGAAGAAATGCGGCAGCACGGCGTCCTGGTAGAGCACCCAGCGGTTGCCCGGTTCCGGCCACCAACCGATACCGCGTCTGCCGGTGAGGTCGTCGAGCGGCAAGACCCCGTACCGTTCCGCTTCGCTCCACCAGAGATCGACTAGCGCCTTGAGCTTCTCGGGATGTTCGTCGGCGAGGTTGTCGATCTCCGCCAGGTCCACGTCGAGGTGGTAGAGCTCCCAGACGTCGTCGTCGAAACTCCTGCCCCGGTGGTGGAACGTCACGGCCTTCCAGCCTTCGTGCCAGATGGCGCGTTGGCCGATCGTTTCGAAATACTGGACGGTCTTGTGCGTATCCGCGTCGTTGTCGTTCAGGGTGTGGGCCATCGACGTCCCGTGGAACGGCATCTGCTCGACGCCGTTGACGTGGCTTGGCGCCGGCAGGCCTAGGAGATCCATTAACGTCGGGGTGACGTCGACCACGTGGTAGAACTGCCGGCGCGTCTCGCCCTTGGCGTGGATGCCCTTGGGCCAGCGCACTAGGAGCGGTGCGCGCACGCCTCCGGCATAGGTATTGGCCTTGTAACGCTTGAACGGCGTGTTGCCGGCCATGGCCCAACCGAAGGGATAGTGGTTGTAGGTGAGCGGACCGCCCATGTCGTCGAGCCGTGCCAGGTTCTCTTCGACGCTGCTGCCGAAGCCGTTGCGGGACCGCTGGTGGTCGTAGGTGCCGTGGGGACCGCCTTCCGAACTCGCGCCGTTGTCGGAGATGGCAAGCACGATGGTGTCGTCGCGCTTGCCGAGGGCGTCGACTTGGTCGAGCAGGCGCTTAATCTGCACGTCGGTGTGGTCGAGGAAACCGGCGAAAACCTCCTCGAACCGGGCCGCCAGTCGCTTCTCGTCGGCATCCAACTCGTCCCAGACCTGCACGCCGGGATTGCGGGGCGCCAGTCGCTGGTCGCGGGGCAACAGGCCCGACGCCTTCTGCCGGGCCAGGATCCGCTCGCGGGCCGCGTCCCAACCGTCGTCGAACCAACCGCGATATTTATCGGCATAGGCACGCGGCACGTGGTGGGGCGAGTGTCCGGCCGCGAAAGCCACGTAGAGGAAGAACGGCTTGTCGGGTGCGGCGGAGACCAGTTGCCGAAGCCACATGCAAGCCGTGTCGACGATTCCCTCGGACAGGTGGTAGTCCTTGCCGGTGGGCTGCTCGATGCGCTCGTTGCCGAGGATCAACTCCGGGTTCCACTGATTGGTCTCTCCGGCTAGGAAACCGTAGAAGCGGTCGAAACCCCGCTGCAGCGGCCAGTGGTCGTACGAACCCGCGGGGCTGGTCTCGTTGATCGACGCCAGATGCCACTTGCCGGAGGCGAGCGTCTGGTAGCCGTGGGGCCGTAACATTTCCGCGAGGTTCGCCGCCTCCCTCGATACGAAACCCCGAGTGTTGGGGAACCCGTTGACCATCTCTGCGACCCGGCTCATGCCGACGCTATGGTGGTTGCGGCCCGTCAACAGGCATGTTCGGGTCGGCGAACACAAGGGCGTGACGTGGAAGTTGGCGTAGCGGAGGCCGTCGGCGGCGAGGCTGTCCAAGGCGGGCGTCTCGATGTCCGAGCCGTAGCAGCCGAGCTGGGAATAGCCCACGTCGTCGAGCACGATCATGACGATGTTCGGTCTTCGCTCGAGTTCGGAGGTCGTCGGTGTCCAGGACGCCCTGGACTCGTCCACCGTGCGCTTGATCTCGCCGTCGAATAGCCGGTCGTGTTCCATCGGTCCCCCGCAAACGTAACGTCGTTAGGCAGTGTATCCGTAGGGGCGACCCTTGTGGTCGCCCGCTCAACCCTTGTGGTCGCCCGCTCAACCCATTCCCAGTCACCGAGTGAGCTTCCGATAGCGAGAGCCGCCCGGCACCCACCAGCCTACAACCTTGCGCACGGCAGGGTGGGGGTCGTGCGCATGCGCATGGCCGATCGCCGCTTGAGCGGCTTGGTTGCGCAGAACGGCCGGCCCGAGCAGACCCGCTGCCTGCTGTCGCACGCCGCGGTCGTCATCGTGCAGCAGGGCGTCGACCACCATCGGCACCACGTCGTCTTCGCCGGGGAGGCAGGTGCCTTCTTTGCAATGTTCGCAGGCGAGGGCATGGATCGCCGCGCTGCGCACACCGGAGTGCCCGTGATCGACGTTGGCGATCAACTCCGGCAGTGCCTCCTCATCCATGAAATGGTCGAGGACCCGGCAGCACGCGATGCGCACCTCGGGGTCGTTGTGTCTCAAGCCGGCGCGCACCACCGGGGTTCCCTCCCTCCCGGCTGCCATCAACTTGCGGACCGCCGCCTTGCGCCGATGCGGTTGGGCAAGCATCTCGACGATCTCCTCGAGGGTATTGCCCGACAGGTCGATGACGGGTCGTTTGGCGTTGCTTGGCATGGCCAACCTGTCGGGGGGTGCTGTGCGCCATATGGTAGTCGAGGGAGGTCAGCCGTTTCATGCCGTAGGGCCTGCGAAGGCCGTGCGGTTTGACTCGATTTCGGTGCCCGGCTACGTTAGTGACGACGAAGCTAGCCGGGTATGAATGCCTCGAATACGCGCACTGTTGCTCTTTGGCGGCTGGTGCCTGGCTGGATCGGTGGCAGGCGGCGAAGCGGATTGGCGGCAACACCGCGATGCCGGCCTCGCCGCCTTTCGAGAGGGCGATCATGCCGAGGCGGTCTCACGAACCGAGTTGGCGCTCGCCGAGGCGGAGGCGTTCGGCGAACGGGACGCCCGCTTCGCCGAGACCCTGGCCAACCTGGCGTTCCTCTACCGCGAAGCCGGTCGCCTCGACGATTCGGAACGCGCGTTCCTGCGGTCGGTCGCCACTTGGGAAGTGATCGTCGGCGAGCACCACGAGATCGTCGGACAGACCCTCAACAACCTGGGCTCGCTCTACGATGCCCAGGGCCGCTTCGACGAAGCGGAGCCCATCTTCGAGCGCGCCATCGCCATCGCGGAGAAAACCCACGGCACCGCACACCCGGCGGTCGCCGCGGTGGCGTACAACCTGGCCCGCGTCTACCAGGCCCGCAGCCGTCTCGACGACGCCGAGGCGTCGTTCGCGAAAGCGCTCGCCGTACAGGAGAAAGTGTTCGGGCCCGATCACCCCCAGGTAGGCCGGACGCTCAACGCGCTGGCCGTAATCCATGGAATCCAGGGCCGGTACGAGGAGGCGGCGCCGCTGTTCGAACGCGTCCTGGCGATCGACAAGGCTACGCTCGGTGCCGATCACGCCGACCTTGCCCTGGACTTAAGGAACCTGGCCGATGTCTACGCGGCCCAGGACCGCTTGGAGGCGGCCGAACCGCTGTTCAGACAGGCTCTTGCCATCGACGAAGCGGCGTTCGGCACCGAACATCGGCAAGTCGCCTTGGACCTCGACAGCATTGCCGGCGTCGTGCGCCGCTTGGGTCGACCCGCAGAGGCCGAGTCGCTCTACCGTCGCGCACTCGCCATCGCCGGCGCGGCGTTGGGTGAAGATCATCCAAGCCTTGCGG
>JAPPND010000196.1:4051-10075 GCA_028818795.1 Gammaproteobacteria bacterium
TTGGGAAGCGACCACGGCGACACGCGGGAACTGGCGGCGAGGCTGGCAACGCAGTACCGGTCAGTCGGTCGGGAAGGCGATGCCGAGACTCTCTCGGGCGAGTATCCGCCGTAGAACGGGGTGGGCATGACCACCGGTTTGACAGGCGCACTGGCGGCGACAAAATGGGTTCGCGCGCTCGTATTGGAGGCTCCATGCTGCGGCGACTCATCGGTGCCATGATCGCGATGTCAGGCGCGCTCGCCTGCGCCGCCGACTGGCCCGCACCCGACCCGGATGCACCGGTCCCCACGGCGAAGCCGGGAACCGCCCTCTTTCACGCACAGATGTGCGCCCAATATCTCGGTCCGATCCCGCGCGCTTCCTGCTCCGATGCGCAGGTGGTCCCGGTCAGCGTCGACGGGGTCGAGATCCCGTGGACGAAGAACCGGCCATCGTGGCCCACCGAGCAGCCCAAGGCCTGCGACGTGCCGGATGCGCTCGGCGGGACCTGCCAACAGGGCAACGGCATCGCCCGCTACCAGGGCACCCACCACGACGGCAGCCCGCGCGAAGAGGTGATCTACCTCGCTTTCTGTCGAGATGGCGGACTGGGTTTGATCGGCTACAACTTAACGACCGGCGCGACCTGCTTCTTCCACATGAGTCACAACGTTGCCAACACCGCGAGCCATCCCGGCTCGAACGATCCCGACTACGAGGCCTATTGGCAGGCGCCGGAGATCGTCGCGCAGGACCAGTGCCAGGGCTGCCACCAAGCCGACCCGTTCATCCACTCGCCGTGGGTCGACCTGCTGAAGGATCCCGACAATCCCGAGGAGCCGCTCGTGCCGATAATCGCCGGCCCCGCCAATCCACGACCGCCGTACTACGTGCTGGGCGACGAGTTCTCGCAGCCGATCAGCGCCGAGCTTCCGAACAACGTCTGCACGACCTGCCACCGTCCGGCCTGCGACAACCGCTTCACGATGCCCCTGGGCGATCTCAACATGCCCCCGCCGTTCAAGGACTACCACCACACCGACGTATGGGCGGAAGACCGCCAGGCGCTCCGTGAGTGGTGCGGCCAGGCTTCCAATGTTGTCAAGAATCCGTAGGGGCGGGGCTATCGCGCCCGAGAGGGCGCGCCCCCGCCCGCGCCCATTGCGGCTGCTTCTGCTGCGGACACTCGTTGTGGCGTTCGTAGGAGGATGCGGGGACGGTCGCCGTCACGATGACGCGAGCGATAGGGAATCCACCGTTGCCGATCCAATCGCCGTTGGGCTCGACTCAACCGATGCCAACGTGGTGGCGGTGTTGCGGGAACACATCGAAGCGGCCCAGGCGGATCCGGCATCGGGCAGCCGCCGCGGCACACTCGGCCTCGCCTACGAAGCCAACGGCTACGACGCCGCGGCGCTCGAAAGCTACGCCCAGGCCGAGGCGCTCGACGGCGATGCCTTCGAATGGCCCTATCTGCAGGCCATCCTCCTGCAGCAGCAGGCACGTTTCGACGAAGCCCTCGAACGGTTGGACCGGGCTCTCCAGATCGATCCGGACTACGCGCCGGCGTGGCTCTGGCGCGGCTATTGGCTGCTCGACGTGGACCGCGTCGAGGAAGCGGAAACCTCGTTCTCGAGGGCCGATGATCTAGGGGCCGGCGCCCCGGCCGTTGTCGGCCAGTCACGCGTTCATCTCCGTCGAGGTGACGCCCCGGCGGCCCTTGAATTGCTCGAGCCGCTGTCCGAGACACTCGATCACCCACTGGTGTTCCGCCTGCTTGGCCGAGCCCTTCGTGATCTCGGACGCCTCGACGATGCACGTCTTGCCCTCAGCAAGGGCCGGGAAGCCCGGCAACTCACCTGGGTGGATCCGGTGCTCGACCGCAGGACGGCGTTCATCGCCGGCTTTGGCGGACGCATGCTCCAGGCCGAATCGCTGGTCGCGTCGGGGGATGCCGCCGAAGCCCTCCCGATTCTCGAGGAACTGGTCGCCGACTTCCCGGAGCACGCAACGCTCCTGAACCTCATCGCTGTCGCGTATTCCCAAACCGGGCACGCGGAGAAATCCTTGGCTGTGTTGGAGAAGGGCGTGGGGTTGGCACCGGATTACTACCCGCTGCACCTAAACCTGGCCGGCGCCTACGACGATCTCGGCGACACCGAAAAAGCGCTCGACCATCTTGATCGGGCCATCGAGGTCCACCCCGCGTTCAGCGTCGCCCACGAACGCAAGGGCGTCGTGCTGATGCGCATGGGCCGCTACGAGGAAGCGCTCGCGGCGCTGGACACGGCGGCCCGTCACGATGCACGGGACCCGGAGGTGTTCTACTTCGCCGGCGTGATCGAGAGCAACTTCGAACGCTGGCAACCGGCGATCGAGCGCTTCCAGCAGGCCATCGAGGTGGACCCGGTATTCACCAAGGCGTACATCCACATGGCTCGGAGCTACGGCGAACTGCGCCGCTTCGACGACGCGCGCGAGGCGTTGGCCAAGGCCGATGCGCTTGGTGGGCAGGCCCAGGATGCACGCAGCGCCCGTGCTTGGCTGGATCGGCTGGAGGCGTCGGGGCTGTGATATTGCGGTGATGTCTCGATTGAGAAGAAGTGACGCGAGGCGTTCGAGTGCAGTCGGTCGTGGTAGTTTCGGCGTCTTTGCACCGCTCGACCAACTGGAGCAGATTCGTGCGCTGGTACAGGTACGTGGAAATGCCTGAATGGACGGACATACGCCAAGTGGACCGGCTGAGATCGGTCGCCAATAGCTGCGGGGACGGTAAGTGGGTCGCCCGCCACCTACATCATGCGTGGACATGGGGTCGTCTATTGGACTCTGAGTTTCCTGGTCGCGTGGTCGTATTGGATGTCCCTGCAGATGTCATTGCCCATGCGTATCCTCCGCCGGACACGATTGATGGCATTGGCGAGGCAACCTATATTCTCGGGCGCGACCTGCGAGAGATACGGATTGTCGAAGCAATGGAGTACTTGCAATGAGGAGTCCGGGCGCGCATGCGGCTCTCGGTACGTTCACGGCGATGGAAGCCCCGACCGGCGCCGTGATGAAACGTGGCGTTCCGTTTAGCAGCGTAGCCCGGTTTCTGGAGCGTAGTGACCTGGGCACCGCGAGCTTGCTGCTCCAATCTCAAGGCGGTCGTGCCAGCGACTACGTTCGGCTTGAGTTGTTGGCGAAACCAGACGAGACCGGAAAGCTGTCCGGGGTTGAGTTCGAACTATTGGGTGGGGCAAGTCCTTTGGGGCGTGGCAAGATCCTCAAGGTCGCGGACGAATTGACTCGGAAGGAACGCATCGTTTTCTTCGCGATTCGTCATCCAGGAAAGACCGACAGGGAAATTGCAGATGCACTAGATGGGGTGTCCTCGAAGCAACAACCCACCAACCAAGCGTGTCGGGAACTCGAGAGTATTGGGAAACTGCGACGTAGCCTGCGTAGGGATGGTCGCATCGGAAACTACCCTGTCTCGGAACTGTATGTGTCTCCGGTGCGGCCGGTTGGAAACACAAAGACGGAGGTCATCGACACCGCCTGCACGGGCGGGGTTCGCCTCCGAATTGGCCAGGTTGCTTCAACGAACACGACTACCAGTGACAGCCTGCAGGAGGATGAAGTTAAGGCCTGCTTGGAAGAGTGGCTAAATGCTACGGGTTGGCGAACCGAGATTGCCTGGGGAAAGGAACGGGGCGTCGACATCGAAGCTGTCGGTAGAGACGGTCAGCGGTGGCTCATAGAAGTCAAGGGTTGCGGTTCTCGACAACCCATGCGCGTGAACTATTTCGTCGCCGTGCTCGGAGAGAGTCTCCAACGCATGGATGATCCCAACGCCCGATACTCGATTGCCTTTCCGGATATGGCTCAATTCCACGGCCTCTGGGAACGTCTGCCGCAGCTGGCCAAAGATCGAACGGGCATAACAGCGCTGTTCGTGGGTTCGAATGGCCAGATCCGCGAACTGAGGCAGTAGCTGTGCCCATGTAGCTTTTTTGCTACATCGTGCTACAAATTGATACGCTTTTGCGGTGAGCAGAACCATTACTTTACCCAGCGCGAACTCCGCAACGACTCGGGGGCGATACTTCGCGAGGTGCAGGCTGGCGAGGCGGTGATGGTCACCCGAAACGGAGTGCCGGTCGCCGAACTCCGCGCGGTGCCACAGCGGCGATTTGTGTCCCGGGCCGTAATCGCGGAGGCGGCACGGCACGCTCCCTCGGTCGATGGCGGACGTCTGCGCGCCGAACTGGACGCCGTTGTGGATCAGTCCGTCGATGGCTGAGCCAACCAACGGGCTTTTGGATAGGGACTTATGTAGGATTCTAGCCCCTAGGGGTCTCGGGGAGGCTCGGCATTACGTGATCTCGGGGAGGCTCGGCAGTACGTGATAAAGTAGGGGCACCAAGCCTGCGCCCGCTGCAACGGGCGCAAAACTTGGCTTGGCTGAGGAGGTAATTTTTGACATGCCGCCGGAAACACGAGCGTCGCTGTTCGCTGCCAAGATGGCACATGAGTGACCACAGCCCGGTCAGCCGAGTCCGAACCTCAGGTGACCGGGCTGATCAGCCATACGAGAATTACAGCATGGCCGTTAAGTATCGGTTCCGCAGTGCACGTCGCACTGGTAGCACTTCCCGTGGACAGTCCAGCGCGAAACCAGCATGACCGACTCGATCGGACCTTTCGGGCCTACGGACTGGCAGGCCGGACAGGGATCGTTCACGGAGTTGGCCTTGTAGCCTGCCACGAAAGCGGTGCAGTGCTTGTCGCTGTAGAGATACCAGTAGTCCTGCCACGTGGCGGCTGTCACCGGGAGATACGGCACGTTCGACATGCGGACGGTGCCTGCGCCTTCCTCGTCCTTCTCGATGAACGCCCACCACTCGCCCATCTTCACGACAGCGCGGCAGTCCGCCAGACAGCTACCAGTGTCGGCTGCTTCCAAGAACTTGGCATCGAGGGACGGTAGAGTCAGCTCGGTCAACGCCCCGCTGCCGAGAAACTTCAAGGTGGTCGTGCCGTTGTGGTCCTGGTTGACCATCACCGGAACGCCGCCCACTGTCCCCATGACGGAGCAGTCGGACTCGCAGCCCAACTCCATGTCGTTCAAATCGTCCTTGTCGTCCGTCAGTACAAGAGGCGGCTGGTCTGATGCGGTCGCGGCGGCGGCGAGCAGAGCCGCCATAGCGGCCAGAGGGTGGAGAGCATTGAGAGCCTTCATGGTTCTTCGCCTAGGAACCTACGATGATTGCTCTATAGCACCGGCCTCCGGCCAGCGAAAGTGAATCTCGTGCAAGTATTAGCGCTCCTATCCTGTGATTGGCGGTCTGGGTCTGGACATCGTGCTCGGATCGCCCCACTGTATCTCTGGATCAATCGGTTTGGAACGCTCCGGGAGGCGGCTCCTCCTTCTTCTCGCCTTCCTTGGGCTTCTCGTCTTCGGCTCGCTCCACCACTCTGGACTTGATCCGCCTAGGGCGTTTGGGTCTGGCCACGATCTTCCGCATAGGTCAACCTTGTGGTTGGCGTATGCGTGTGATCGTTGGTGATCCGGCGTGGGGGACCGCGGCCGCGTTCCTGGACCTTGATCGGGACGACGATCTCGATTTGTTCGTCGTCAACTACCTGAACTGGTCTCCGGGATCAGCACAGGACTGCGTGCGTACCTATTGCGGCCCCACGGCCGACGATGCGACTGCGGATCGGCTCTATCGGAACAACGGCGACGGTACCTTCACCGACGTGTCGGAAGTCGCCGGCATGAATACGGCGTTCGGCAACGGGCTGGGAATCGCCGGCGCGGACTTCAACGAGGATGGCCGCATGGACGTGTTCGTGGCCAATGACGGCATGCCGAACCAGCTTTGGTTGAACGAAACGCCGGCCGATGGCGGCCTGCGGTTTCGGGACGAAGCCATGCTGTGGGGTTGCGCCATGGACGACCACGGCTTTGCCAAGGCCGGCATGGGCGTCGGCGCCGCCGGACTCGGCGTAACGAGCCGGCGCTTCACCCGCTTCGGTATCGTCCTGGCGGAC
>JAPPND010000196.1:10175-22102 GCA_028818795.1 Gammaproteobacteria bacterium
CGGACTCGGCGTAACGAGCCGGCGCTTCACCCGCTTCGGTATCGTCCTGGCGGACTTCGACAATGACGGGGATCTCGACATGTACCAGGGCAACGGCCGCATCGATCATTCGCCCGAGTTCGATGGCGTCGATCCGTTTGCCGAACCGAACGTCCTCTATCGCAGGAACGGGGGCATCTTCGAGGTTGTCTCGCCGGAAGGCGGCACTTCGGAGATCCTGGCGCACACCAGCCGCGGCGTTGCCATGGGCGATGTCGACAATGATGGCGGCATCGATCTCGTGGTCGTCAACAAGGACGCGCCCGCCTATCTGCTCATGAACCGCTTGGGCGAATCAGGGAACTGGATGCGGTTCCGCGTCGTGAACCGGCACGGCAGCGATGCCATTGGCGCGACGGTGTGGGCCACGGTCGGCGAGGAGCGGAGGCGGCGCGACGTGCAGACCGCGACCAGCTACCTGGCGTCCCACGACCCCAAGGTTCACTTCGGCGTGGGACAGGCCAGAAGCGTGGCCGACGTTGAAGTGCAATGGCCAACGGGCGAGACGGAGGGGTTCGGCGACTTCGATGCAGGCGAGCCCGTGGAACTCCGCTACGGAGCCGGCAGGCGTTTGTGAGGGGAACACCACCGGGATGGACGACACTCGTTGTCGGGGTTTGCTTGATCGCGTTGACAGGGTGCCCGGAACAGGACGAAGCGCCGCACGCCATGCACGGGACCGTCTGGTTCGAGGACCAAGCAGCGCTTAGGGGGCTCGACTTCCAACACCGGGCCGGCTTTGATGGTCGCTACCTGTTCCCCGAGATCATGGGCGGGGGTGCCGCGTTGGCGGATGTCGACGGCGATCTCGACGCCTACCTCGTGCAAAGCGGTCGCGTGGAGGGCCGTGGCGAGGAGAGCAACGCCAACAGGCTATTCCTGAACGACGGTTTGGGGTTCTTCGCAGCCGCGCCGGACGACGGGGCCCGGAACCGGGGCTATGGGATGGGTGTGACCACCGGAGACTACGACAACGACGGCGATGTCGACCTCTACGTGACCAACCTCGGTCGCAATACGCTGCTCCGCAACGACGGTACCGGTCGCTTCTCGGACGAGACGGCGCTGGCCGGCGTGGGGGACCCCGGCTGGGCAACCGCTGCCGCATTTCTCGATCTCGATCAGGACGGCGACCTTGATCTGTTCGTCGTCAACTATGTCGCCTGGACGCTCGCCACCGCGAAGGAGTGCTACGCGGTGAACACCCGCACCTACTGCGGGCCCGCCGCCCGGGATGCCGCACCGGATCGTCTGTACCGCAACAACGGTGACGGCACGTTCACCGAGATCTCGTTGGCGGCGGGACTCGGAACCGCCTTCGGCGCGGGATTGGGTATCGTCGGGTCCGACTTCGACGGCGACGGGCGCATCGACGTGTTCGTGGCGAACGACAGCATGGTCAACCAGTTGTGGATGAACCGAACGCCACCGGGGGGCGATCCCCGATTCGTGGACGAGGCATTCCTCAGGGGCTGCGCGCTGGACGACCACGGCACCGCCAAGGCCGGGATGGGCGTCGCGGCGGAGGACGTCGACGACGACGGCGACCCCGACATCCTGGTCATGAACATGGAGAAGCAGACCGATTCCTACTTCCGCAACGAGAGCGATCATTTCGTTGATCGCACGAGTGTCGTGGGGCTGGGCGTGACGAGCCGGCGGTACACTCGTTTCGGCGTGGCCTTAACCGACTTCGACAACGACGGCGACCTGGACCTGTTCGAAGCCAACGGTCGCGTCGACCACACGCCGGAATTGGTCGGCCGCGACGATGTGTTCGCGGAGCCCAACGTCCTCTATGACCATGTCGACGGCCGGTTCGAACTCGTCGAGCCCGATGGCGGCATCGGGGAACGCCTTGTCCATACCAGCCGAGGCGTTGCCATTGGCGATGTCGACGACGATGGCGGGATCGACCTGCTCGTCGTCAACAAGGACGGTCCGGCCTACCTGCTCATGAACCGGGTCGCCGGACGGGGCAACTGCGTTCGGTTTCGCGTCCTCACGGCAACGGGCCGCGACGCCCAAGGTGCCCTCGTGTCCGGGACGGTCGGGTCAGAACGCCGCCAGCGCCGGGTGCAGACCGCGGGAAGCTATCTCGCCGCCAATGACCCCCGGGTTCACTTCGGTCTAGAGGAGCTGCCGCAGGTGACCGGCGTCGAGGTCCGCTGGCCGACGGGAGAGCGCGAGCAATTCGGCGACTTCGAGGCGGGCACTGTTGCCGAGTTGCTCAGGGGAGCGGGACAAACGCTTGATGCGGCAAGCCGGCAACTCGAAACAGATACGAAGTGAATCGCATGCGACCGTAGACGACGCTGACACCTGGCTCAGCGGACATTTGGATGATCGTGGTCAGCGTCACAGACCCATCGACCGACGCTTGGTCGCATGCCGCCGCCACGGCGATGGGAGAACAGCGCGAAGTAGCGCTGCCGGACGGGTCGGCCATCGCGCTCAATTCGGACAGTCGGCTGCGCGTTTCCTACGGTGCGCGCTATCGAAGCGTTCGGCTCTTGCAGGGCGAAGCCCTGTTCGAAGTCGCTCGGGACCTGGATCGACCGTTTGTCGTCGATGCCGGCATGGGGCGCGTGGAAGCCTTGGGGACGACGTTCGCGATTCGCTTGGATCTTGACTCGATCGAGGTAGCGGTGACGCATGGTCGTGTCCGGGTGTACGACCGCCACGCCCCGGTGCCCGGCGGCGGATCGCCGGTTGGGAAGACGCCGACACCCGCTATCGTGTTGGCAAGGGGAGAACGGGTCGTGATCGTTCCGCCCCTTGCGGCGGCCACGCCTCCCGAAACGCAAACCGTCCCCATGAGGGAGTTGCAGCGCAAACTCGCCTGGCGGGAGGGGCTCTTAGACTTCTCCGAGACGCCGTTGGACGAGGTCGTACGGGAGGTTGGCAGACACACCAACCTGGAGATTCTGGTCGAGGACGAGTCGTTGCGCAGCCTCAAGTTCAACGGACTCTTCCGAATCGGGGACACGGGTCCGCTGTTCGGGGCGTTGAATACGTCGTTCGGGATCGATGCCCGTTACGTCGATGCCGACACGGTCTCACTCAGCCGACGAGCCCAGGACGCCCCCGGCGACCACCCCGTTTCGCACCTCGACTAGAACTCCCGCACTGGGCTAGCGGATTTTGTGATCCCGGGGAACTATCTAGACAAGATCGTGGGAATGGGGGCAGGTCGCCAAGGTCCAAGGGGGGCATTCGCAGGGTTCTCAACGGTCGCGTTGGTCGTGACGGCGTTGCTCGGCGTTCGTTGCGGCTGGACTGCGGAGCCGGTCTACGACCTGAATATCGCGGCTATGGAAGCTAGCGAGGCCATCAAAGAACTGGCCGAACAGACGGGGCATTCAGTGCTGTTTCTCGCTTCCGACGTGGATGCCGTCGAGACCCGTGCGATTGCCGGCACCTATACCGTCGAAGACGCCTTGACCTCCCTGCTGAGGCAGACCGACCTGACCTACAGTCTTGAAACCCGCGGCGTGATTGCGGTCACGCGCGCCAACGGCATGACCAAGGAGAGCCAGGAGATGCAGATCAACGATTCGAAGCCGACCCTGCTAGGACGAGTGCGAAACCTGTTGGCGTCGGTGGTGCTGGCGCCGGCGACGGTAGTCGGCATGACGCTAACGGCGGCCCCGGCGGCGGCGCAAGCTGCGGACGCCGATGACGACCGACGCATCGAAGTCATCGTCGTCACGGCCGAGAAGCGCGAGGAGGACATTCTCGACGTGCCGATGATCATCACCGCCTTCAACGCGCAGATGATCGAGGAACTCGGCCTGACACGAACGGACGACTTGGAGCAACTCGTGCCGGGCCTGCAGTTCGGCGAGACCCACAGCCGGAAGGGATCGGGGACGGTGATCCGGGGCATGGGCAACCGCAGCGCGGGCGAGTTGCAGGGCAATATGGCCGTCGCGACCTACGTGGACGGGGTCTACCACACGAGCCAGTCCGCAATCGTGGACGGGTTGTTCGACGTCGAACGCGTGGAGGTGGCGCGGGGCCCGCAAGGCACGCTACATGGA
This sequence comes from Gammaproteobacteria bacterium, assembly GCA_028818795.1. GTDB lineage: Bacteria > Pseudomonadota > Gammaproteobacteria > Pseudomonadales > Azotimanducaceae > VXYL01. The sequence continues at coordinate 14,258 of JAPPND010000196.1, forward strand.
CGGAACTCCATTGCGGGCGCGATCTCCGTTCACTCCATCCGACCCACGGACGACTGGGACCTCAACACCCTGGTGGAGTACACGGATCAGTTCAGCCAGCGCTACGGCGTCGCCGGCGGCGGTCCGCTGACCGACTACTTGAGCTTCCGAACCACCGCCACGTACCACGACGGCCAGGGTGCCCAGGAGAACGTGGGTACCGGGCCCGACAACGACGCACCCCAGTCCTGGGGCATTCGCCAGCAACTGCGCTTCAATGTCGACCGGATAGACGTGCATCTTGCTTACAATGTCTTCGAGGACACCGGTTCGACACGCGTCCCGCTCATGCTGCGCGATCCGCCCCGTGACTCGAACACGGTCTGCTTCTCTTGGCGTGATCCGTTGGATCCGCGTTCGAGGGATCCCAACGACCCGCTCTTCATCTGCAACGAGGAAATGAACAACTTCTCGTTTTTCCTCTACGACAAACCCAATCCGGCCGTGGCCAAGTGCGGCAAGAACACGCCCGCGAACCGTTGCGACAAGATCGAGAACAAGGTGGTGGCCAACCGGCCGGCCGTCGAGGACACGTACCGCGAAGGCTGGTCGGTGGTCGCGGACTACGATCTCACGCCCGGGCTGGTCTTGAGGTATTCCTACGGCACGACGCGGCTCGACGAGTGGAGTTCCCACGACAGCGACCGCACGGATCGCCTTCCCGGCGAAGACAGCGTCCCGCAGGACTGCCTCGATTCGCGTAGCTTGGAGGAATGCCAGGCGCTCTTCCCGTGGGGCACGAGCGACGGGCGCACGGCCTTCCCCTACAGCAACGACGAGACCTCCCACGAGATCCAGGTCCTCTCGAACTTCGAAGGACCGCTCAACTTCATTGTCGGCGCGTACGACTACGAAGGCGCCACGCACTGGAGCGATGCATTCCAGGGTTTCGGCCACTCATGGCGGTTCGGCTCGGCCGACGAGAAAGCCCAGGCCCTCGGTTTCGCCGACTGCCAGGACTACTTCAACCAGATTGTCGCGCCCCAGTTGGAGGACCCGGAAGGTCCGTTTGCCGAGTCGCTTGCCGAGGGTCGCCAGATTCTCTGCCCGCCCTCCGGCCAGACCGACTTCACGACCACCGGCGGGTCCGCCAACGAGAGCATCCAGGAGACCCAGGCTGTCTTCGCCAGCGTCGACTACGCCCTCGATGACCAGTGGACACTGTCCGGCGGTCTGCGCTACACGCGCGACGAGAACATCCAGGTGGACGGTTTGGACTTCGGCTACGCCCAGTCCTGCCCGCCGGGCCACCCCACGTGTGCTGCCGAGGGCCAGTTCGTGCCCCTGTTGAACTTCTGGAACCAGGCATTCGCCGAACGTGCCCGTCGGGCGGCGACCGACTGCGTGATCGATTGCGTCGGCCGGATCCAGGAGTGGGACGCGATCATCTACAACGGCAACGTCGAATACCGGCCCGATGAGAAGACCCTATTCTACGGGCGCATCTCCACGGGCTACCGGGCCGGCGGATTGCCGTCCCAGACCGCCGGCATCTTCCCGCCCATCGAAGAGGAGACGGTCGTCAACTACGAAGCAGGCCTCAAGGGACTCTTCTTCGATGACCGGCTGCTGCTCACGGCGGGCGGCTACTACAACGACTACGACGGCTTCCAGATCAACGCCATCATGGATGCGGCGGAAGCGGGCTACCCCCAGGCCATCGACACCTTCTCTTCGAGTCCGCTCGTCGAGTTCACCACCAATGTCGACGGTACAGCCATCTACGGTGTGGACGTCGAGTGGACGTACTTCCTGAACGACCGTACGCGGATCAGCGGCTACTACGCCTACCTGGACTCCACGCTCGGCGAGTTCTCAACGGTCGTGCAGGACGATCCCGACCCACAGATTGGCATGTGGACCTACCTTGACTGGGAGACGGGGGAAGAGGCGACCGGCCCCTACATCAAGCCGAGGAACTTAAAGGACGGTAAGCTGCCGCAGCAGGCCAAGCACAAGGCAGCGGTGACCCTGACCCACGACCTCGATGTCGTGGGTGTCGACGGACAGGTGCAACTGCTCGGTACGTGGAGCTACACCGGCGACCGCTACGCGTTGGTCCAGAACGCGGAGTCGAACCGCATGCCCGCCTACGACCGGCTCGACCTGCGCGCCGCCTGGACCTCCGTCAACGAGCAATGGTCGGCGACGCTGTACGTGCAGAACGCCCTGGACGAAATAGGTTTCGTCGAATACGTGCCCGGGTTTCGTCCCGACTGGGCCTTCAACGCCCAGGAGGGATATGCGCAAGGCGTGTTGACGGAGCCTCGCCAGGTCGGCCTGCAGGTACGCTGGCGGCCGCAGCTGTAGGGGACGCCCTTGCGGCGTCCCGTGCCGTTCGGAAGAACGCGTAGGGGCGACCCTAACGCGCCCGCAAGGGCGCGCGGTCGCCCGCCCGACCCTTGTCGTCGCCCGCCCGACCCTACGCGTCCCGATCGCCGCCTATGGAGTGTCGGTATGGCAGGGCAGTCTCACGAGCATTCCGCACCTTCAATCCGTAACAGGCTCCTCGCTTGACCGACCTGGCTAACACAACGCCCCCCCGCGATCTCTCTCGGGCGCTCGCCGACCCGAGTCAAACCCCCGACTTGGGCCTCAGGCGCATGGGCCGCATTGCCTGGAAAGCGCTGCCTTTCATGCGGCCCATGATGTGGCACATCATCGTGATCCTGTCCCTCGGCTTCGCGATGGGTGCAGTGGTCGCGTTCGCGACGACGCTCGGCATGGACCTATTCACCAACAAGGTGCTGATCGGGGACAAGATCCAGCCCATGCAGGCGTTTCTCTTGGGCCTGGACGACAGCTACGTCGTCGAGGCCGTTGATTTGGACGGTGCAGCTGCGGACGCGGGTTTGACCGATGACCAGCGTCGGACGGTCCGCACCCGAATGCTGGTCTGGTTCATTGCCATGGGCGCATTCGGCCTACTGCTCTTCACGGTGCTGCGCTACTACGGCGCCTGGGTGTGGCAGAACGTCAGCCAGTATCTCCGGGTCACGATGATCGAGCGCCTGGAACACCTGTCGCTGCGCTTCCACAGCGACTCGCGTTCCGGGGATGCGATCTACCGGATCATCCAGGACAGCGCGCAGATCGTGAACCTGCTGCGCGAGGCCATCATCAATCCCATCACGATGGTCTACGCGCTAGTCATTGCGCTGACCTTCATCACGGCCTTCGACGCGCTGTTGCTGCTCGGCGTCGCGCTCGTCGCCGTGCCGGCGGTCGCGCTCACCGTCGTCTTCACGCCGCGTATTCGGCGGCGCTCGGTGGCGAGCCGGGTCGCGGGCAGCAACCTGACATCGCGGCTTCAGGAGACGTTCGCCGCGCTCAAAGTCGTCAAGGCCAGCCGCGCGGAGCGGCTCATGCTCGAGCGTTTCGATGTGGACTCCAACCGCGCCCTCGATGCCGCGCTTCTGCTGCGCTTCGAGATGGTGGTGCTGTCAACGCTGGTGATGTTCTTCGGCGGCGCGGCGGTGATCGGGCTCGAGTACGTGATGGCCGGCTGGGTCATTGAGTCCCGACCGACCCTGCTAGGCGCTTGGGCGGCGGCCTTCCTCGGGTTCACGCTGTGGAACCTCGGTGCGTTCCAGGCCGCCGGCGAAAGGCTCGGCGCATCCTTGGGAACCGGCTACGGCATGGTCCGGGTCTGGTGCATGATCCAGGATCTCTTCATCGGCCTCGAACGGGCGTTCTACTTCCTCGATCTCGAACCGGAGATCGTCGAGCATCCCTCGCCGGTGCCCTACCCGCACCCCGTCACAAGCGTGACTTGGAAGGGCGTCAACTTCGCCTACGAGCCGGACCAACCCGTGCTGACCCGTGTCGAGTTGACCGCCGAAGCCGGCAGGATAACGGCCGTCGTCGGTGCCACGGGATCGGGCAAGTCGACCTTGATGTCGCTGCTTCTGCGCCTCTACGACCCCGACGGCGGCGCGGTGCTGGTCAACGATGTCGACCTTCGCGACATTCGCATCGACGACCTGCGGTCGAACTGCGCCATCGCCTTGCAGAAGAACGTGCTGTTCACCGGCAAGGTGGCCGACAACATCGGCTATGCGACGGGCGCATCCCGGGATCAGATCGAGGAGGCTGCGCGGATCGCCTGTGCCGACGAGTTCATCGGGGAGATGGAGGCTGGCTTTGATACCGAACTGGGCGAACGCGGCAGCAAGCTCTCCTCGGGGCAACGCCAGCGCTTGACCATCGCCCGGGCGGTGATCCGCGACACGCCGATCCTCATCCTCGATGAGCCCACCGCCTCGCTCGACGCCGAAACGGAGCACCGGGTGTTGGCCAACCTCGGGGAGTGGGGAGCGGGCAAGGTCGTGCTGCTCATCACCCATCGCCTGTCGACCATCAGGGGAGCGGACCGGATCGCCCTACTCGAACACGGGACCGTCGCCGAGATCGGAAGCCACGACGAGCTCATGGCTCGGCCGAACGGGCGATACCGCCAGTTCGTGCAGGCGGAGACTGTGGGTAACGCGACCGCTACGCGGTCGCCCCGAGATTCCGCTGCGCGGAATCTCCAGGAGGACACGTGAGCGAGGCAAATGCCGGCCGGGGTTCGCGATCCGTCGACACGACGGTCGACACGACCCAGCGGCGGACGCTCGTGAGCGGGTTCAAGGCCGGGGAACGATTCGACGACCGCATCGACACCGGACCCGAGATCAGTCATGCCAACGCGTTGGTGGTCGTATGGCGCGGCCTCAAACTCATCGCCTACGTACCGGGACTCTTCACGGCCAAGTTCGCCTTCAACATCGCGATGATCGTCCCGGGGCTCTTCCTCGCCTGGTTCGGCAAGATCATCACCGACAACGTTCTGATGCAAGAGGAAGTCGTTGCGGAAGGCGCCCGCTTTCCGCCGCACATGATGCCCCTGATCCGCTTCCTCGAGGGCATGGGCCCGATGGAGGTCATGCTTACGCTGACGACGATCTACGCCATCGGCCTGATCCTGATCGGTACGCGCGGTGGGGAGGATGGCCATTCCGCGGGAACCTTCGGCGGCAGCGACCCGGCGTCGAGCGCGGAGAACGAACTCTCCGAGGCCTGGTCCAACTCGGGCGGGATTGTCGGCCTAGTCGAGTACTGGCTGAGTGTCAGGCTCAACCAGCGTCTGGGCAACGCCTTGCGCACCCGGCTGTTCGAGCGGCTGACGCATTCGCCGATGACCACGATCGACGAGAACCGCGTGGGCGACTCGCTCTACCGGGTCCTCTACGACTCGGTGATCGCCTGGGGCATGGTCGGGAGCGCCACCGTGTACCCGTTCTTCACGGTCGTCGGCTACGCCATCACCCTCTACCAGCTCGAATACACCTATAGCGACGTGGCCCCGGAGTTGATCTGGATTGCATGGATCATGCTGCCGGTGGTCTTCACCGTCACTTTTTCCGTTGCCCGCCTGATGCGGCGGACGGTGCACAACGCCCGGGCTGCGGGGGCCGCCACCACCAACTCCATGGAAGAGACCATGGCCAACATCGGTGCCGTGCAATCCTTGAGCGGCATGCGGCGCGAGAAGGAGCGTTTCGCGGAGCGCAGTGCACACGCATTCTGGCGGGGCCGGATAAACCTCCTGACCTATGCGTTGATGGAGTTTCTCATCAACGGCGCCAGTGCGCTGGTTGCCATGGTGATTGCCATCCTTGTCAGCGACCAGGTGATCGAGGGGGTTCTGACCGTCGGGGATTTCGTCGCCCTGTTCGGCCTCTACATGTCCATCGCAGGCACGGCTTCGGCGGTTGGGGACTTGTGGATCAACATCCAGGACCGCATTGCGCCGGCCCGTCGGGTGTTCTTCTTCATCGACCACGAATCCGACGAGGAGCGCTACCGGGGCGGACGCCTACTTCCCATCCGGCAGGGCTTGCGCATGGAGAACGTCGACTTCGTCTACCCCGACGGCCGGCAGGCGCTACGCGGCATTAACCTGCGTCTCGAGATCGGCGAACTCGTCGCCTTGGTCGGTCCCACGGGAGCTGGGAAGACCAGTCTGGCCTACCTTGTGCCGGCGTTCCTGCGACCGACGCGTGGGCGCGTCGTCGTGGATGGCAGTGACCTCAATGACGTATCCCTCGACTCCCTGCGCGACCAGGTGGCCTATGTGTTCCAGGAACATCAGCTGTTCTCCGAGTCCATCCGCGACAACTTGAGGATCGCCAACCCCGCCGCCACCGAGTCGGAGATGGCGGCGGCACTTGAAACGGCGGGGTGCGCGGAGTTCATCGAGCAACTCCCCGACGGCATCGACACGGTACTCGGCCGGTCGGGGGATACGCTCTCGGTGGGCCAGCAGCAACGTCTCTCCATCGCCCGGGGACTTGTCCGAGACACAAGAGTCCTCGTCCTCGACGAGCCCACCGCCGCCTTGGACCCGCAGACCGAAAACGCCCTCGTTCAAGCGCTCTTGAGCGCTCGGCAGGACCGGCTGGTGATCGTCATCGCCCACCGCCTGTCGACCATTCGGCGCGCGGATCGAATCATCTTCCTTGAACAAGGCCGAATCGCCGACATCGGCGAGCACGACGAACTGATGGCGAACCCCGACAGCCCCTACCGGCGATTCGTCGAGTTGCAGAACGCTTGATGGGCAATTGCATACGGCTGATCGATCATTCGCACCAAATATCTGCCAAGGGAAAAGCCATGCCTGCCATATCTCCCGCCTCCGGACCCGTCGCCGTCACCGGCGCCAGCGGATACATCGGCTCCTGGGTGGTTCACGACCTCGCGGCCCAGGGCTACCGGGTCAGGGCCTGCGTGCGCGATGTCGCCAACCCCGCCAAGGTGGACCATCTCCTGGCCATGAACGACGGCAGTCTGCGCGGCGCGGTCGAACTGTTCGAGGCCGACCTGTTCCAGGACGGCAGCTACGACAACGCCTTCGCCGGTTGCGCGGCCGTGATCCACACCGCCGCGCCGCTCGGCTACAACCGGGAGACGCCGCAGCAGACCTACGACGGCTGCTTCACCCAGACGCAGCCGATCATCGACTCGACGTTGAAGGCGGGAACCGTCAAGCGCTTCGTGTTCACCAGTTCCTTCGCCGCCGTGACCTACCCTTGCGAAGACGGCTACGTGTTCACCGAGCGCGACTGGGCCGACGAACATCCGGACGCCTACGGTGGTGCCTGGACGGTCGAGAACATCCCGAAGAACCGGGGCATCGCCTACAAGATGTCGAAGTGCGCCAGCGAGCGCCTGCTCTACGAGACCGCCGAGCGGGAGGGCACCTTCGAGGCCATGGGCATCATGGCGGCCTACGTCATCGGTCCGGTGATGTGCGAGAACCACGACCAGGTGCAGAGCTTCCAGTACTGGATCAAGGAGATGATGAAGGGGAATCCCTACGGCAAGACCCCCGGGGGCCGCATGCAGTGGACCAACTGCGATGTCCGCGACGTGGCGCGCGCCCATCGGCTCTGCATCGAAAGCACGGTCGCGGGCAACGGTTCCCGCTACATCATCGGCGCCAGCGAGCTCGACGGCATCCTGTTCACTTGGCAGATGCGCGAGCGTCTCATGGAACTCTTCCCGGGCGTTGCCGAGGTGGGCGGCGAGCCCATGGACGACGGCAAGCCCGCCGAGCCGACCTCGGACACGCAACGGGCGTTCGTTTTCCTTGCGATGCAGGAGCTTGGACTCAAGCCCTACGCGATCGACGACACCTTGCGCGACACCGTGAATTCCTATTACAGGATCGGATTGTTGTAGTGGGATTTTTTCGCGATGCCAAGGCTGTGCTGGCGACGGCGACGGCGTCTCGTTGGCCGGAGCGTTTGACACGAAGTC
>JAPPND010000133.1 GCA_028818795.1 Gammaproteobacteria bacterium
CCGCAGCGTGCGCGTTTCCCCGAAGCCAAATCGAAACCTATCCGGGAACCAGGGATCTTGCGGAGCTCCCGCCCGGGGCGCCGCCCGCTGCCCGTCCTGCGCCGAGAAATCCAATTCCCGCTCGGATCATTTCCGAGGCATCCCGGTCTGGGACCCGACCTGGACGGTGATCGAGCTGGCCACCGGGCGTGAGCACGGGCCGTTCCACTCCGAAGCCGACGTGGCGCTCTGCCTCGCCTTCGAGAAGCTCGACCGCGACCAGGTCGAGGTGGTCAAGGACGCCAGCCTCATGGCGAGCTACACGTCTATGTAGCATACGTACGTCGACCAATAGTACGCTGCGGCGACCGCAGTATCGACCGGTTTGTCGACCAGTATATTCCTATTCGTACCTGTCCGCCGGGGTCAATCGTACACGCGCATCCGCCGCGCCGTGCTCATGCGAGTCCCGGTCGGCAGGGAGACCCGCTGATCGAGAACGGGGCGGCGGTTGGCTGCAAGGGGAGGCCGTCCCGGCCTCGTTCCACAGATGACCGTCCCGAACGGCCACCCTGCCCGGGATGCCGAGCATCGGCGCCTATGCCTTGGGGGGTAGCTCGTGTTCTGATTCGCTTGTAAGGGACGCCGATCCCCCTTACGTTCCGCGCCGATGAAGCCGACCCCGAATGCGCATGTTCTCTATCCTCCATGTGTCCGACCTGCACAGGTCGGAGGCCGAACCGATATCCAACCAAGCACTGATCGCGTCTCTGTTGGCGGACGGGAGCCGATTTTCGATTGAGACTCCGCCGATCCGCGAACCCGACGCGATGGTAGTAAGCGGCGATATCGTCACTGGGGTGAAATTGGGGGAACCGGACTACGTCAACTCGCTCAGGGAGCAGTACGCGATCGCTAAGGACTTCCTGATCCGACTGACTGAACGTCTCTTCGAGGGCGACCGCACGCGCGTCGTATTGGTCCCGGGAAACCACGACTGCTGCTGGAATACTGCGATTAGCGGAATGGCACCGGTGCCGGACGATGACGCACCGAGTGACTTGGTAGGCGAGCTGGAGTCCCCCAACTCTCCGTTCAGGTGGAGTTGGCGCGAACGAAGGCTCTACAGGATTTCGGATTTCGATTCGTATGCGCGTAGGCTGGACAGCTACTGGGACTTCGTGGAGGAGTTCTATGCGGGTTCGGACTTGGCGTTCCCGATCCGTCGGGACACTGGGTACAACCTGTTCGAGCTGGACGGCGGACAGATCCTGGTAGCCGCTTTCGAGTCGCTCCATGGAAACGACTGCTTTTCTTCTAGGGCGTACTTCCAACCGGAAGCCGTGGCGAGTGCAGCGTTGCGACTAAACGACGAACGGAGGTACTACAATCTTCGCATCGCGCTGTGGCATCACGGACTGCACAGCCAACCGTCGTACCGATCGGACTACCTCCCCATCAGTTCCGTATACGAACTGATCGGGCACGGCTTTCGCCTCGGTCTCCACGGCCACCAGCACTTCGCGGAGATCGGTTCCCATTATGTCCGCGTTCCAGGCGAGCTAGAGATGGTAGTAGTGTCCGCGGGTTCCCTGTGCGCAGGAGCCAGGGAGCTTCCTCGGGGAGTCAACCGCCAGTACAACGTCGTCGTCGTATCCGACGACTATGACAAAGTTGACGTACATGTGCGAGAAATGACGCGGGGAAACCACTTTATGCCGAGCGGGGGAGCGTCTGGATTTGCGAATGGACTCGTCCAATTGCAGCTCTCGTCGCCCGGTGGGAACGGAGGGCCAATGATCGACATCGACCGTATACGCCGCAACGAGCTGATCATGGATGCCGAGTCGCACCTACGGGTTGGTCGTCCGGCCAAGGCATTTGGGATTCTTAGCGGAATCGACTGCGATAACGAACCATATGCCCGCCGGTTGTTGATCCAGGCAACCGAGCAGTCGGAACGGTGGGAGGATCTTGCGGTTATCCTCTCTGACCCCCAAAGCGCCGAAGAACTAATCCAGTTGGTCGAAGCGCTCACTCGGCTTGACAGAATTGACGACGCCATGGCCCATTTGCGAGAGCCTGATCGGCCCCCTTTGGCAGATCATGTCCGACGGGAGCTGCAAGACCGGCTTGAGCGGCTGGCGGCAATTCGCGGGAGGAGAGGTTGAACACAAGAAAAATTCCGCTTCAGGTTAAGAGTGACCGCGTCATCGAGTTGTTCGCTCGAGACATATACCAGTCTCCGCTTTCACTGCTCCGCGAGAACGTCCAGAATGCCTTCGACGCTATACTGATGAGGAAGCGTGATGGCGATGAATTCTCACCGAAAATTGACGTTCAACTGTGCGCCGAGACAGTAACCGTCAGCGACAACGGTAACGGAATGACGCCTGACGAGCTGGAGAGAAACTACTGGTATGCGGGAAACAGCGGAAAGAACACTGAAGACGCCAGGGACGCAGGTGTCGTAGGTACGTTCGGCATTGGAGCGATGGCGAATTTCGGCATTGCGGAGCGGTTGGAAGTGGAAACGGAGAGCTCGACTACCGGCGAGCGGTCTCAGAGTAGCGTAAACAAGGAAAATCTGTCGATCAATCAGGAATGCATCGACCTAGTGTCATTGGACTCGCGGGGCGAGCCGGGTACGAAAGTAACAGCAACTCTTGCGCCGGAAGCGCAACTGGACGTCGACGAGGCCCGTCATTACATATCGGACTTTGTGTCGCTTCTAGCGGTTCCCGTGTTCGTGAACGGAATTCAGGAAAGCGGCCGAAGCGCCGAGGAAATCGTACCTCTTCCACCAATTTCCTGGCGTGGCCAGAGCCATGAGACTGCGGCTCGTTTGGCTGCGGATGTAGACTTCGCGGTCGCCCAGGACGGTGCCGCGTGGGTGCGCCTGGACAACATCACGTGGTCGGGATGCGAGATGCAGGGTTCGATGACACTGCGAAGCGACATGCCGGGTCTGCGCACGTACCGGAACGGATTCGGCTTAGCAACGGTTGGCGTCGCTACTGCCTATCAGTTCGGCGGCGTTGTAGACCTAATGGAGTTATACCCTACAGCGGGAAGGGAAGCGTTGACATCCACGAGCATGCAGTTACTCCAGTCAATGCTTACGCATGTCGACGAAATCGTATCTCGATTGTTGTCGGAAAGGCCCGAATGCGACTCCAGTACTGCATTTATGAATTGGGTAGTGAGCAATTCTAGGTACGACCTGTGTGACCGAATCCAGATCGGTACGGAAGGGGATAAGCGTCTTGAGTTAAACATAGTGAAGACGGACGCGGAGAGGCAATTTCGTATATATTCCGGTACCGACCGGGGCTTAATTGAACAACTTTCGAGTGACGAGGCGCCTTTGTTACTCATTGCGCGGTACGATCCGAGACGGCGCTGCCAACACGAATATATCCAGCGGTACTGCGCCGGACATGTCTCCGAAATTGTGAATGAACCCCAGGTGGCGACCACGCTGCCCGATTCGAGCTATAGCGGTTCGGAGTACGGGATCCTGTTTCGGATCCAGTCCATCCTCGAGAAAGACTACCTGCTTTCGTCCGAGGTACGGTTCGGCCACATAACCCATCGAGTTCCAGTGTTTGCCGAAGAGGCCGACGGCGGAGTAATCATCACCGTCGAGCGCAATCTAAGCGCCATCGAGGTAATCGTTGGATTGTACGAAAACGAGTACTCCGCATTTGGTGCGATGGTCGGCGATTTCGTTCGGGGCGTCGTCTTCCCACGCATTTCCCAGTACGTTCCCACCAGTCAAACCCACGGTACGCAGGCGTTCCTGCAAATGATTCGCCGCCAACAGGAACCGTTTGAATACGAACGGGGCGACATTAGGGAATTTCCGGAGCTGGCATTTTGGGAGGATGTTCGAAATGACCGAATTAGCCTCTCTGAGGCGATTAAGCGGACAATGGCCACGTCCCGCAGCGACGTGCAGGTGTTGGACTCCGCGTCCGCCGCTAGTATGGGCGATGTGTTACCCGACGTAGCGGCCAATCAGGGTGCGCTAGAAAGAGACAGCCAAGGCGATGAGTTGGCACTTGAGGCCCTTCCCGCGATTATTCGTTCCGACGTGTCCTGCGATGTCAAACTGTTGACAATACCGGTAGGAGAGCCCGATTTGGCCGGATACCGATGCTTTCTGGCACTCGGCCGCAAAGCAAGGGAGGACAAAGCCGAATTTTTCCTCCAGCCGCACACCACGTCCATCGTGTGGGGAGGACAGCGAGTGTTGTTCATCTTCGCCCACCGATCCGAGGACTACGGGCTGTACTACGACATCGAGTCGCGAACGCTGATATCCAACGAACCAAGCGGAGGACGTTATCCAACCTGCACGATTTTCCTCGCCAACCAAGTCTACATCCCGATTCCCGTGGAAATTCAATCCTGCTTTCTCCCTTCGGAGGGTGAGCGCAAACGATTTCTCGTGAGGGATGACTTGCTCTCAGTCGGATCCCGAAGCCGTGAATGAGCTGTGAATCTACTAATGGTACACAAGACGGAGACCGTTTACTGAGATCGTTATCTGCCTAGATTCGGCCTACGCGTCGATCCCAACGGAACCAAGGTCTACGTTGGACGGCGAGCACAAGCGCATCAACCATTCAGGGCATTGGCAGTCTGGCGAGGTTTCTATTCATGATAAGAGACATGAAATGCTCCTCGATCTTGCGCGCGACCGACTGCGAATTCACGAGCAGACCGAGTTCGATGTTCCGTTGCTGCGCCGCTTCCGTGAAGTTCGCGGACGTAACGAGTACCTCCCGGCCGTCGATGACCACGCACTTGGCATGCATCGAGCTTGCCGTGCGGCCTGCGGGATCGAGCGACCGGGGGTCGTAGTAGACGCGGGGCAATCGGCTCCCGGGCCATTCGTTGCGCACGAATTCGTTCGCAAAACGACGGAGAATGTCGCGGTCGATGGAGGTATCGCCGTGCTGGCGGCGCACATCGATGCACAGGGTTGCCTCAAGAGGTTCGTCACCGTCGAGCCGGTCGGCCAGGGTCCTGAACACGGCTTTCCCCTGACGGACCGCGAATCCGACAGCCATCACCCGCTCACGCGCCCTGGCGAAGAGCTGCCGCATGACCACGCCGGTATCGCGTGCGCCGCCGGTTGCATCGGGCCCGCTGACGACCAATTCGACGGGCAATGAGGACCCACCCGCCGCCTGAGCTCCGGCGGTGAAGGCACGAAGCATGAGCGCGATGTGGACGGGCGGCATGCCTTCGGCGCTTAATTTCTCGAGGCATTGCGCGACCGACTCGGCGTGGGCTGCGGCCATGTGGTCACATAGCGACAACGCACTCGTGGGTGGGGTCAGAAGGCCCGCCTCCAGCAGGTCTGCCAGCCGGACGAGTTCCTGACGATCGGCCGCCGCCAGGGCTTCGAATTCCATCACGATCCGTGCTCGGAGGGGTCGAAGAACGCGGCATCCCCGAGAGCGACGGTCGGAACGACAAGCGCCCGGTCGAGAAAATCGTTACGCTGCTCGCAGCTCGTTTCGGCGATGAGCAGGCAACCGTGGCAGGCCGCTCCCTGCAGTGCACGACCCTCAAGTTGGGAATCCGGCGCGTGTTCGGCGCACACCGGATCGTTGGAGCATAATCGGCCGTTGTCGACGGCGTGACGAAGATGGGCGCCAATGCGTCGGCCGGTCTCTACCAGCCCGCCAAGCGTGCCTTCGGAGTCCGACGAGCCCGTGTAGATCAGGATGCCGTAACCGCCGTCGCCGGCGTAGACGCGTTCGCGCAAAGAGCTGGCGGGGTAGCCGCAATCGAGCGCGATCGACGTCATCAGCATGTGAGAGAGAGAGTGGAGCATGACATAGGCCAATCCGGGAAACCCGTCTTCGGGGCGATGGCGCTCCGCGGCCCATGCGCGCCAGCCCTCCAGAAGCTTCCGTCCGCGATCCTGAACGCCAGGACGCGCGAGCCATCTCTCCACCGACTCCGCTCTGAACGAAAGAAAGATACCCTCGCCACGGTTTTCGACCGCAGGCAGCCAAGTGATGGTTTCGGCAAGCGTCGCCCTGATAACGTCCAGATCGAGCTCGCCGTCCTTGTCCGGGCTGATCGCCTCGAAACGAGTAAAGCCGAGCAGAGACACGACCTCCCGCAGCCGATGCACCAGCACCAGCTTGTCGATGGCCGCGAGCAAGGTATCCTCGTCGGGATCCCAGGCGGCGCGCTCCAGTGTTTCGGCATAGAACCTGGAACGCGGATCGTCTTCACCGATGGCATTGTCGCCCTTGTCGAGTATCTCGAACTCGGCGGTCTTGACCGGTACGTCCTCCCGTTCACCCTCGCCCTGTTGGCGGCGATATTCGGCGAGCACGGTCTCGTCGGCGGTGTCGGCGAACGCGGCGTCGAGCTCCGGGATCATCCGGAAGTTCTCCAGCGCGCCCAGATCGTCGGCCGCTTTCAGCCGGTCGTAATGCGCCGAGACTTTCGCGGCCAGCCCGGCATCGAACTCCGGCAGGGAAATGACGCTCATCGTCTGCGGGAAATACGCGTTGCTCGCTGTTCGCACGAGCAGCCGATAGGGTTCGCCGCAGGCTTCGCGCGCAAATTGCCCGATCCACGGCCTCTTACCCTCGCAGTGGCCGAGCGCGCCCGTGCCATGACTCGACGCCTCATAAAGCGAGCGCTCCTCGCCGCAGTCGCAGACGCCGAAGGTGTCGCCGATGTCCGCGCCCGTGCCGCGTTCCTCCAGCCAGAGCGGACGTTCGCAGGTCTTCCCGCTCTGGTGGACGAACCGGCGCCAGTCCAGATCGTCGATATGGCCGCGTCGGCAGCCGCAGACGAACCGGACCGGGACCACCGGCTTGCGTTTGCCGTCTTCGTCGCGGAACCGCCCCCTGTCCAAGTGGTCCCATCGCACCAGCCGGCGGCGGTGCCACCGCGAGTCTCGGGGCGAGGGTCTGGCGTCCTTAACGATGAACCAGGTCGGGAAGATGCGCGCGCCGACGGGCGCGGCCTGGCGGGCGTTTTCCTCGTGGCGAGGCGGCGTCCAGAGCTCGAGCGAGGAAAGATCCAGCAACCGCCTCAGCTTGGCGGCAAGACGCGGCTCGTCCACCTTCTCCCGACGCAGGTGGGACCAGTCCTGAAGGCCGGAGACGATGATCGAGTAGTCGGGAAGGTCGATCATCGCTCCCGGCCCGTAGGTCGTGATCAACTGGCTTTGGCGAATTATGTTGTCGGGCATCGGGCGCCTACTGGATGTCCTGACCTTCGGGGGTCTTGATGCCGAGCAGCACGCCCGGTTCGACGTCGCGCAACGAACGCGGCGCTCGAAATCGAAGCTGCGTGTCGTTGAGCCTGTCGCGGTCCGGATCGATCATCTCGCGCAACAGAGGCGTGGATGTGCCGCTGTCTCGATCCCGTGCATAGCCGAACGCCACCCCGCCCTGTCCGGCTTCGTGGGCGAGCCGTGCCCAATCGTCGACGAGGCTCTGGACGCGGTTTCCGACATGAGCGGCGAAGCCCTCCGGAAGTCCGTCAGCATGGTTGCGCGCCCGGTCGCCCACCGCCTGGGCTAGGGCGGCGGTCTTCGTGCCGTGGTTCTCGACGCTCCCCGCCGCCCGCATCGGGGTCAGCTCCGGGATGCCGAGCCTTGCCAGCGCGACCGTGACCGCCGGCAGAGCGCGGTCCATGGCACGCGGCGAGAACGGGGTAACGCTGGTCGCCTCGACGCCGCGATAGAAGGAATCGTGCCAGGCCGCGAATCGCTCGTAGTGCGAGCGGTCGCGCGGTTTGTGGACATTGAGAAGGGTCACGACCAGACCGGGTCGTTGGGGGTCGCGGCCGACCCGGCTTGTCGCCTGGATGTACTCGGCGGTGGTCTTCGGCTGACCGGAGACAAGCATCAAGCCGAGCCGCGTGATGTCGAGCCCGACCGAGATCATGTTCGTGGCCAAAGCAACGTCCACATGATCATGGTCCGCGAAGCCCAGGGAAAGCCGGCGCTTGGCTTCGGCGACATTGGCGGTCCCGACACGCGAGGTCAGCTCGACCGGTTCGAAAGCGATCTGCCGGTTGGCGAACGGCCCCTCCACCTCGTCGAGGCGTTTACGGTTGGCGTAGGTCAGGAGACGGGACCCGATCTCGTCCTCGACGATGCGCCGCGCGCTGCCCAGCTCGCGCAGGGCGTTGAAATACGCAACGGCCGTCATGTACGGATCGGCGGGATTGGCGCCGCCGCCTTGCGCACCGGCGTCCCAGGCTGCCTGCGCCGCGGCCATCAGCGTGATCGTGCTTCGCAGGAAGATGACCTTCGGCCCACGCCCCTGCGCGGCGATGCCGACATAGAGCCGGGGCGCCACGTCCTGTCGCGGCGCCTGTTCCGCGAAAAATGAATCGCGCCGATCGATACCGGGCGCCGGGAACACCGCGACCGAGGAGCGGCCGAACAGGGCGAGAATCTGCTTTCGCGCGAGGCGCACGGTGGCGGTCGACGCGATGATCTTCGGACGCACTACCCTGCCGTCGATCTGGCGTCGGCAGAGATGGTCCACGGCCGTCTCGTAAAGCCCCGCCATGGTGCCGAGGGGTCCCGAGATGAGATGCAGCTCGTCCTGTATGATGAGATCCGGCGGGCGCGGATCGCTGGGATCGCCGCCCCGGAAGAATCCCGCCGTTTCTCCGGTCCACGGCATGGCGGCGAACTTGTCGGCGGTCGCGATCATGAAGGCGGGCAGGCGTCCGTATATGGGCTCATCCACAGCGACGATCGGCAGATGGCGCTTGCTTCCCGAGAAGTCGCAGTGCCGGCTCGCACAGCGCACCAACAGGTTGGTCGGGTTGTCGATATTGGGCGTGAGATCGAAGGAGTATTTGCTGAATTTCGTGCCGCACCAGGGACAGCGGTCCAGAGGCAAAGGGGGATCGCGGGACGTATCGCCCTTGAAACGAAGGGTCCGGGCGCGCGCGGTCTTGTCGGAAGAATCGCCCTTCCGCCCCATGTAGTTGGGTGTCGCCGCCCGGCCCACCCAAAGCGCAATCTCGAACGGCCAGGTGCCGAGCCGGTCCGGCGCGGTCTCGCGTTCCAGTTCCAGCGCGCAAATCAGCCCCGCGGCACGCCCGAGCTGGTCGAGGGTCAGGAGCCGAAGCGTGTAGCGCATCAGCACCGAGAGGCCGCGATGCACGGGGTCGGGATCGCGCAGCCGACGCAGGACCAGCGTGAATGCCGCCAGTCCGAGATACGCTTCCGTCTTGCCGCCGCCGGTTGGGAAGAACAGGAGATCGACGATCTCGCGCTCGACATGGGTTGGCTCGGCGATCCCCCGCAGGTTCATCAGAATGTAGGCGAGCTGGAAGGGGCGCCACGCGGGCGCGTCTGCCGCCTCGGGCCGGATGCCCTCCTCCTGCGCTCTTCGCCGCCGGGCTGCCGCCGCCATGGCGCGATTTGCGATGCGGAACGCGTCGAGCAGGTCGGGATCGTCGAGCAGGTCGATGCCGGCCTGGATGCGAGCGGCCACGCGGGTAGCCCGGCTCACCAACTCGTCGGCGACCTCGCGCCGTCGGTCCGAGAAGGATTGCCCGTGTTCTCGCTGGCCTTCGATCCAGTCTCGATACGCGCTGACCAGCGGGCGCAGCGATCGCCTGGCATCCGCTGCATCCTTCAGCGAGCCCAGCGCCTCCATGCGGAACTCGACATCGGGGATTTGCGACGGTTCCACCCGCTCCACCGCCGCGTGGGGCATCCATTCGGTATGCACCCGGTGACATTCGCCATCGGTCGTTTCGGCGCGCACGGAAACGTTGTGGCCAACGGCGTATTCCGCCACATCCCGGTAGTGCAGGTCGGCCAGACGCTCGTCCCAGTCGTCGCTGTCGAGGCCGCGCGGGTCGTAGCGCGGGACGAAGCGCCGGTCGGCTTCCACGGTCATCTCGACCTGGAACGCGAAGGCCGTATCCTGCACATTGTCGTCCTCAGTAGGCGATCTTCGATTGACGACGAACAGGGAAACAGCGCGGGCGTCGACATCGCCCTCTATTCCTATTACCCGGGTTGGCCGAACCAGGCAGACAAGCTCGAGACCGCCGCTTTCCGGCAGGTCGAACCGAACAGGCGTTCCGACTTGAACCGACTCGAGATCGATATCGACGGTTGCTGACCGCGGTCTGCGGACCCATGGCGCGAATCGAAACCGGGCTGACCCAGCACTCGCTTCTCCGCCGGTTCCTTCGCCAACGTCCACGGCATCGCCTGTTGTTTCTTCTTCGGGCGCGTAGTCGCCCCACGAAAGCGCGATATGGAGGCGTTTGGCGGCCGCGTCCGCCAAAGCGCTCAACCCCATGGACGAGGGCAAAAAGACGCGCTTGCTGCTGCCCCGCTCCGGCGCGCTGGCGTCGTCGCCTCCTTGCGTGGGCTCGGACGGCTCGTCGAGTTCCTCCTCGGCGTCGTGGGCCCGCTGCGCGTCCGGTGCGCCCGCCGGGGCCAGGAAGCCGGTCAGGTACCACCGGGATGGCGCATATGGCAGCCGCTCGTGCCGATGAGCTTCGTCTCGTGGGCCCGGACCGATCAGGTCGAGCCGCAACGCCTCCACCAGACGGTCGCGGACCTCGGCACTCGCGTTCAAAGGCGTGTTCGCTGCGCCTCTCAATTCTCCCGCCTCACCATTTCTGTTCCAACCATCCTGCAACGTACCCGGAAACATCGGAGAAGTTGATCCGATCCGGCCTTGCAAGCAGGTGAATACCGATCATTTGTCGCCATAAGAGGTTAGCGGTCTGCCCGCCGGGCCGCCTCTTCGACCCAGGCGCCAAGCTCGTTCGTCCGGGAAAACGAGGCCTCTTGCGGTTGCCAGATATGGGTCTCGAAACGGTCGCTGGCTTTGACTGGGGATAGCTGCTCGAACCAGTCCTTCGGCGGCATGCTGTGGTCGTCCAGCGGATTGTGCGGCTGGAACAGCGCGTCGAAAACTGCGCCTCGATCGTTCTTCCCCATGTGCAGCTTGTGGATGTACACGCCGAGAAGACCCATGCCGTTGGCGATGGACTCTGCGATCTCGAAGTTGACCCATCTGCTTCGATGGGTGGCAGCGCCGATCAGAACGCAAGTGACCGAGCAGCCGTGCATCTGCTTTCGGATCCAGCTTCTGATGGCGGCGTCACCGCGCCGCTTGACTTGCTCGTACTCCGCCTTGTCACGGAAGCCCGATCGCTTCTCGCCGATGAATGCGCCCGAGTTGCGGACCTGGTTGACGCGCCACACGTCGTCGTAATCGAAGCTGAAAAACACGACCCTGGCCATCGGTGGACCTTACCCGTTCCCGGGAGTTGGAGCATGGACCCCCCGGAGCATAGCTGCGGACTCCGGTTCGCCGCCGACGCCAAGCACGGCGACCAGGACGAATGCGAGAAGGGCCCCGTAGAAAAACACCAAGGTGCGCGAGAACGTTGTCCCAACCCAGCTTAGGCGCAACGGTCCTTTGTAGGCGCGGACATCCATCGCGAAATCGACGTTCTCAGCAGGCCGGGTGCGGACGTTGTCGTAGTGGGCTCGGAAGAGGCGTTCCTGCCAGAGGAAATAGCCGTCGAGGCCCCAGAAGGCGGCGATGGGGAGAAGGGCGATGTACCCAGCCTCGAAGGCATTCTGGCGGGCCAGGAAGACGAACACGGCGGCGACCAGAACCACGGTCCAGCCCTTCATGCGGAAGGAGTCGGAAGCGAGGCGGTTGATGACGCCTTGGATAAGTTCAAGGTGCTTGAGCTTGCTATCCATCGGCAGGGCTCGCGAGTGAATGGATGGGCGACTCGCCGCGTTCGCGTTCCGCTCTCGCGCGCTCGGCGTTCAGCGCCAGGAGACGGGCGAGCACGACGTCGCGGACGTCATCCGGCCATCGATATCGCCAGGGTTTCTTCTTCCTGCCCCACGTCTCCTCGTCGATCTCGTAGTCGAGCAGGAATTCGCAGTCGGTCGGGATGTCGTCCCAGCCGTAGACGTCGAGAACGGCACGGTCCATCGCCGCATGAAGCCGGCGCAATTCCACGATCCGCGGATCGCGTTCGTCCGGGTCATGGAAGCGGTTGTAGGTCTTCGTCATGCCCTCGTCATTGTCGATCATCAACGCCGCACGGAAGTCGTAGTAGGTCGCCCCGGCGGATTCGAGCGCGGGATGCGATTCCCAGTTCTCGGGCAAGGGGAAGGTTTCGAAGCAGTCGGAGGGGGTGTAGCGGAGCCGGTCCTCCAACGACGAGCCGAAGAAGCGCGCCCAGATTTCGTGGGGGCGGGATTGGAGGGCGCAGAAAGCGGCTGGGGTGTCGAAAGGAAAGACGATAACCGAGTCGGAATGAACCATCTCAGCGGGCAAGAATGTGAAACTGAACTGCTGCCCGTACCGCGAAAGCCCTATGACGACATTCATGCCATGTATCGCTGAATGCAGGCCTTGGCGATAGGCCAAGAATCGCCACCAGTTCTTGGCTGCATCCCGATTGATGCTGTTCTTGGGAGGCAGCGCAGCGCGTTGCGGCTTCACCCGTTCCTCGACAACCGCAAGCAACTCCGGCCAGTCCGCTGCCACCGACTCCGAATAGTCCAACGGCACGATCCCATCGCGCCGCCAATCTCGCCGCGTATCGTCGTCGGCATCCCGCCATGTCGACCCTAAATCGGTGCGACGCAGCGGCCAGTCCCGAAAATTGATGACGTACCGATGATGCGCATGGAGCGGGCTGGCGTTGATTTCCTCGCCGCCGATGTAGGGAAAGATCGCGTCCTGGTTGTTCGGGTTCTCTGCGATCAACCGTTCCATCTCGGAAATTGGCGTTGCGACCCCCTTGCCGTCGGTGTCATCGAAGGTGAAGCCCATCCCGAGAACGATGCTGCCCTGGAAGCTCTTGCCGGCGTTGGTCTTGAGTCTCTCCGGGTCGTCATGGCCGCCATCATGGAAAAGGAATGCGGTAATCCTGTCGGTCTTCCGGCCGTCAAGCGCTCGCGACCCGGAATAGCTCCCCTTCGCGATGTGGACGACGCTCACGACCACAGCCGCGTCACCCGGCCACTTGAGACGGCGCTGGACGCGGTAGATTTCGCCGCCGTGGTGGCAGATCCAGCGCAGACCGGTCGAACGCGTGTCGCCCTGCCCGATGGTGTTCGTAGCGATGAGACCGAGCGAGCCACCGTCCCGCAAAAGCCCAAACGCCCTGCGGAAGAAATGGGCCACGAGATCGGAGTTGCCGTGACTTTGGGTATGAAGCTGCTTCAGCCAGTCCGGATAAGCGGCGGGGTGCGCGGCGGCGACCGTGTTCTTGCCGGCGAAGGGCGGGTTGCCGACCACGGCATCGAACCCGGGATTTTCGCGGTCGAACACCTCCGGAAACTCGAACCCCCAGTGGAAAGCCGTCACTGGCGGCGCGGGTGGGTTACCACCGTCTACATGACCCGTTTCGAGCAGCAGCTTCGTGTAGCTGAACCGCCTAGCCTCGCGTTCCTTCGACTTCGTGCCCTCAAAAAACGCCGTCAAGACCAGACCGCCGACTCGGCGAACGTTGCGAAGTTCGCGGTCGGCCTCGTCCAGAAGCTCCCGCAGTTCGTGTTCCGGAGCATCGTCGCCGAGCTCGCGGATCAGCTGGCGCATCTCCGAAACACGCGCGACGTGCTTCTGCACCTCAGGTGTCTCCGTGCCGAATTGAAAACGAGGCACTTCGGCGTCCCAATGGAAGCCTTCGATCTGCTTGCGGGTTAGGCCGACCAGAGAATCGCCGTGACGCAGAGCGTGGTCGATGAACGTGAACGCATGATCGCGCGCCAGCGTCACCAGCCATAGCGAGAGCCGCGCGAGGTCGATGGCCATGGGATTCCTGTCGACACCATAGAGGCACCGCTGAGCGACCAGACGCCGCGCGTGAAGCAGTTCGTCTTCATCGGCTGGCAATTCTGGCGGCCCGCCATGCACGCTCCAGGCTTCCGTCAGCCGCGCCGACAACTGGCGGCACGCCTCGACCAGAAAGGCCCCCGATCCCGTCGTCGGATCGAGCACCTTGAGATCGAGAATGTCCTCGGGCCGGGCATCCGACCCTAGGCGTTCGAATATCGGTCTCAGGGCTTCGGAAACGATGGGCTCGGTGAGCGAACGCGGCGTGTAGTGGCTACCGGACCGTCGGCGCTCGTCCGTGGGCTGAAGAACGGGCGTGCCGCCGGGCACGATGTCCGGGGTTGCATCTCGATCGACCGCGCGGTCGAACGCGGCCACGATATCTTCGACCGTGGCGGCGCCGCGGAGCGCGGTGGCAGCCTTGCCCGTCAGCTTCCGGTCTGTCCGATCCTGAACCGACTTCGCGCGCTTGCTGCCTTCCAATTCGAGGAGGGTGTCGATATCGACGATGACCGCCGCGCCTGTCCCTTTCGACGACGCCACGGCGATGGAGCGCCCGGTCGTCAGCTCGACGCGGAAGCCCATCACCGCTTCGTAGACCGAGCCGATCTGCTCGACGTCGAGCGTGCGGTACGAGAGACGCTCGCCGTCCAACACCATGAGGGACCGCAGCACATTCCAGACGGTCGCGTCGGGGACCATGGGAATTGCGGCGTCGGCGTCCACTCCACGCCCTTCCAGGAACGGAAACCGGTCCGGATCGAACAGCGAACCCTTGCGCGCGACGAAGGAAAGCCCGCCATGCCCTCCGCCACCGTGAATCAGCCGGAACAAAGCAAGAAGCTGCGCCCAGGCGCCGAAGCGCTGATCCATGGTGTCGGGCCACGCCGCCGCATCGGACCGCAGCCGGGCGAACAGTCCGCCAAGGGAATAGTTCTGCTGATAGACGGCATGATCGGGCATGAGGCCGCGATCCTCCGCGTAGAGCACGAAGACCAGTCGCATCAGCGTCGTGATCAGCCCGCCATAGAGACGGTCGGGATCGTGCCGCGACAGCTCGGTGACTGTTCCGGCGCTGCGCGCGTCGGCCGCGACGAAGCCGCGCAGCAGCTCGTGGAGGGCGGCTAGCACCTGTCGAGAAAGCTTTGTGGAGACTTCGGCTTGCGCTTCGCGGCTCTTGGCCAAGAGCCCCGGCAACCGGGCCTCGGGGGCGCCCCCGAAGAGCGCCTCCGCCGACAGCAGCATGTCGAATGCCGCGAGGATCGGCCGCCCCGCCGGCAACGCCATCTGGGCAAACTCGAACGTGATATGTCCCGACGACTCGCCTTCCGGCGCATGGATCAGGCGGACTAGCTCGTCGGTGCAGAGCAGTCCTGTCGGCACGGCGGTTTCCCGCAGCAGCCGTTCGAACCGGGCATGACGACTCGCGTTCCAACCGGCGCCGTCGTCGGGCGCCCGGTCGAGGTCCGCGCTTCCGTCCTCCACGCGGACGAGCAGCGCCCATTCGGCGTTCCCACCTTCGTCCGCCGGCACTGCCCAGGTCGGTGCGAGTACGACCTGCAACTCCGGCAGGGAGACTTCGAGCGTTTCCCGGTGTACGCCCGCGTCCACGAGATCGCCGTCCTCCCAGCCCAGCCAGTCCCGGAACACGCGATCCGGGAAGGACCCGTGCGCCGCGGGCGTTCGATACGTTGCATTGCCTTCCGCGAGGCCAGTGACTTCCGTGGTCTCGACATTCGCGTCGAACAGCGCCCGAAAGGCACGCTGGCGCCCAGAGATGTTGCGGTCCGGAACGACCTGGGCGTCGACCATGACGGTCGGCGCGACCACGAGACCCACGGGCTGGACGAAGCCGAGCCATTCCTGGTGAGCGAAGATCAGGCTGCGGCGTTCGCGATCCGCCATGACCTAGCCTGTCCGCGGCCAGAGGTAGACGAGGCCCAAAGGATCGACGCGGACGGCGCGCACCCGGTACGCATCGGCGATTCGGGTCGGTTCGGTTTCGAGCTCGGTCTCGATGGCGTCGAGCCGCCGCGTCCATGCACGGCGATCGGCTTCGCGCTGGCGCCGTTCGGCCTCGTCGAAGTCGAACGTCATCTGCCGGTCGTCCTTACCGGCCGCATCGGTGATCCTCTTTCTCTGGCGCTTGAGGAGTTCGATCATGCTGTGCTGTTCGGTTTCCGACCGTTCGGCCAGCCGTGTCTTCGCAAGCTCGGCGAATTCGTCGGCGCGGCGTTCCAGATGGGGCAGCAGATCGGCGATATCGGTTTGCGCCGAAGCCGCGAGACGCGCCCGAACCGGATCGGGCACGTTTTCCCGCCCCGCTTCGTCGAGCGCCGTCTGCAGGGAAGCCAGGGTCGTCTGCTCGCCTGTCCGGCCGTAAGGCGTGAGCGCGCCCTGTCGCCGCACGGGATCGATCCAGCGTGCCGTCACCGGCACGATCTCCTCGTGCAGGCGCGCCGCGCGCGGTCCGTACACGGCCAGCCGGCCGAGCAACACGACGCGCGGGATCGCATCCGGGGCGACCGTGAGGCAAGCCTTGGACAAGTCGTGATGGATCAGGCCCTGCGCGGTGAACCGGCCAAGCAGGCGCCGGGCCACACGATGCTCGAGATGCAGGTGGACGGCGTTTTCGCCGAGACGTCCGGTGTCCTCGAAAGCCACGGGCCGGATGGCCGCCCGACGGCGCCACTCGCCGAAGCTCTCCCCTCTCCGCCTCCGCGCGCGCAAAGAATCGAGTGCCGCGGTCCAGCCCGGATCGCTCGCAAGCGCACGGTCTCCTGCGGGAAAGACGAAACGGCGCGGAGTGTCCGGCTCCCGCGTCTCCTGCCCATCGGCCTGGGCGATTGCGGGAGCGCCGGCCAGCCTCAGGCTCATCGACAGGGTCTGGCGAAACTGCGGCGCAGTGAGCCCGATATGGGTTCGCGACTGTTCCAGGCGAGTGCGCAGGCCGTCGACTTCGTCGTGCAACTTGTCCTGGCGAACGCGCGCATCCTCCAGCTCCTCCTCCACGGTCCGCCGCCGTTCTCCGGCCGACAGATCCCGGATGGAGGCCGCGAGAGTGTCGATCCCGTCTCGGCGCATGCCTTCCTTGCCGATGGTCCGGGCAACACGCGCTTCGAGGACCTTCGCGGCGCTGCCGAGCTCCTCCCGAATGCGTTCCACCTTGTCCACCAGCACCCGCAGGACCCGATCTTCCGGCCGTTGGACGAAGACGAAGTACCGGCAGAACACCTCGTCAGCGGGCTGGAGCTTGCGGTCGATACGGCCGTTGCGCTGATCGAGACGGCTCGGGTTCCAGGGTAGGTCGAAGTGAAACAGATCATGACAGTGGCGTTGGAGGTTAAGGCCCTCCCGTGCCGCGTCGGTGGCGATGAGAATGCGCAGCGGGTGATCGCCCGGCTCGGCGTTGAAGGCGTGCTTGATGTCTTCCCGCCTGTGCCGGGAGGTCATTCCCGTAAAGGTGGCGATCCGTTCGTGCGCCTTGTCCGAATGCACGATGGCCTCGTTCAGGCAGCGCTCAAGCCAGCGGCGCGTGTCTTCGTACTCGGTGAAGATGAGAAGCCGGCGGTCGTTCCACTGCGGAGGCACGGCCCCGAGGGCCGATTGAACCGGGCACATGTTGGCGTCGATCCACTCGACGATCCTGCGCACGCGCGGATCGGCGTCGTAGCGGCTTGCCTCGGCGAACTCACGCATTTCGTCGACGAGAGCGAGTTCGCGGATCAACGCCGTCCGTGTCTCCACGCGCAGGCTGTCGGTCGATGCCGCCGTCGCCGCCGTCATCAACTCGGCGAAGTCGAGTTCCAAAGGATCGGATCGTTCCGGATCTTCGGGCATGTCCGCTTCGCCATCGATACGGCCCTCAAGATCGGTCGCATCGACGCTCCCGTCACCTGGCTCCTCGCCGACGGTCAGGCGTTCGAGGTCGGCCTCCAACTCGGCGGAAACCGCGATGGCCTCCGTGGCTCGCTCCAGCGCGCGCTCCACACTCTTCCGATGTACTCCGAGTGTTTTCGCGAAGGCCTCGATGGACGACAGCAGGCGCTTTTGCAGCCCGCCGATCACCAGTGCGCCCGCGGCCTGCTTCGATCGCGTCTCGTCCTTGAGACGCTTCTCCCGTTCAAGCCGATAGGCGTCGAGCATCCTCGGCAGTACGAGCTCAGGCGCCTCCGGCGGCAGCCCCTCGATTTCGACCGGAACCACCGTGCGCTTGGGAAAGCCGCCTTCGATGGCCCGGATATCGGACTTGAGGCGACGGACCAGCACCTCGTCGAGTTGCCCCTTGAGCACCCGGACCCCTCGGCAAAATCGCTGTGGGTCGAGAATTTCGAGCAGGGCGGAGAAGCTGTTCGAATGCCCATTGTGCGGCGTCGCCGAGAGGAACAGGCGATGCTCGAAACGGGGTGCAATGTCGCGGACGGCACGGGTGATCTGGGAATCGATCGCGTAGCGCGCACCGCTCGCGGGCGCGGCGTTGTGCGCCTCGTCCAGGATCAGCAGGGACTGCGGCGCGAACTCCCCAAGCCAGTCGCGCAAACCCGATGCGTAGGTCTCGTCGATGAGCAGGCGGTGGGAGACAAGGAAGCGGGAGTGGGTCGTCCAGGGGTTGACCGAGAAGCCGCGCTCGCGGCGCATCCGGGCCACATACGTCCGGTCGAGAATGGTGAACGTGAGACCGAAACGGGCCTCCATCTCGTCCTGCCACTGATCGAGCATCGCGGGCGGACATGCGACCACAATCCGTTCGATGCGGCGGCGCAACAGCAACTCGCGCGCGATGAGCCCCGCCTCGATGGTCTTGCCGAGCCCGACATCGTCGGCAATGAACAGGTTGACCCGGGGCAGCCGGAGCGCCTTGCGCAGCGGATCGAGCTGGTAGGCGTCGATGCGGATGCCGGCACGAAAGGGCGCCTGAAAGAGGTTGGGGTCAGTCGCGGTCACGCAGTTCCACGACAACGTACGGAGATACGCGGCGAACAGCGCCGGATCGTCGAACCCCCTTTCGGCCACCGCGGACCAGCCGTCGTCCTCCAGGATGTGGGCGTCGATCTCGTGCTCCCACAACACCGACAGCGGCTCGCCCTGCGCGTCGTCGTCGAGACAGGACAGGTCGACCAGCATGGCGTCATCGGGCGACGGTGGCGGCGTCACGTTCTCGACGAGGTAACGCCGCTGACGGACCAGAGCAATGCGCCCGGCTTCGGGAGCGAGAGTCGTCATGCCTTCGTCTCGTTGGCCCGAACCTCGATCTGGGCGCACCGTTCCATCAACCTGTCGAACGATTCGCTATCGTCGAGCAGCATGCCGTCGGCCAGCATTCGCGCGTAGTCGTCGGCGAGAACGACATGTGCGGTGCCGGTGGGAATCAGTTGCAGGGCACCGGAGACCGCGAGTCCATAGTCGATCCGTTCGCCGCGGGCATCGTTTTCCGGGAAGAACATGGCCTTATGGCGGGCTACCGACAGGGCGACGGCACGGTCAGCGAGAGCCACGGCCCCGATCCCCGCCTCGTCGAGGCGTGCAAGATCGTGCCAGTGCCGCGACAGACGCTCGCCGCGTCGCCGTTCTTGGCGGCAGTAGACGTGGATGGCGGTCGCCTTCTCCCAGAACGTCCGCTCAGCCAGCATGACGGTCGGGCGAGCTTCCGGAAACTCCAGATCGGACAGGTACGCCGTCGCGTCGCAGACGACCGGACGGACGCCGTGGGGCTCGCCGGTCGATCGCGCCCCGAACTCGACCATGACCTCCGGACGGACAAACCCGCTCTCCTGGAACAGCGGCTCGTAGCCGATGTGGAGCCGGTCGGCCTCGGCACGAACCCGCGCCGCGAAACCGGCCTGCGCGAGCCCTTCCTCGACCGTTGGACGGGCCCGATCCCGAACCCATTCGGCAAGACGCTCACGGATCGCCCGCGTCCAACGCTTTTCCTGGCTGCGCGTCGCCGGAAGCGCCTCGTCGCCGACATCGCCGACCAGGTCCGGCGCGATCGCGCGGATGTCGTAGGTGATGTCGATATCTTCGGAGAATCGGCGGATTGCGCGCCATACCTTCGACAGGGACGTGCCG
Organism: Gammaproteobacteria bacterium; assembly: GCA_028818795.1. GTDB lineage: Bacteria > Pseudomonadota > Gammaproteobacteria > Pseudomonadales > Azotimanducaceae > VXYL01. The sequence continues at coordinate 19,899 of JAPPND010000133.1, forward strand.
CCCTTGAAAGTCAGGTGTTGGGCGAACGGGGCATCGAACAGGGCGCCGAGCGTCACGACGACCCAGACATCCTTCTCCAGGAGATGCGCCTTGTAGCTGCTACCGCGCTCCGCGACCTCCAGCGCGTCGCGCATGTCGTCGGCCGAAAGATCCTGGTATCGCGTCTCAGCCATGCAACAAGCGCGCGCTCACCGGTTCCGCCATCCAGATGGGCATGACGGCCCGTGCGGTCGCCAGCTCGTCCCGATCCTCTGCGGAGAGAGTGGGCAGGATCGCTTCGAGGCTGTCCTCGACCTCCTCCTGACCCAGCCAGGCCAGGGCGCGGATGACGTCCCCCGCCTTGCGATGCGGTGCCGCGAGTTGCCAGCGCGGAGCATGACGCAGCTCGACGATGGACGAGCCGAAATGCAGCCGGCGGTTGGGGCCGGACGTGAGATAGACCGCGCGGACCGGATTCTGCATGGTCAGGCCGAGGCGGTTGGCCGCCGCCCCGCCACACGGCACGATGGTCTCGCCCCAGAGCGCCGACAGCGCGGCGACCACCTTGTCGACACGGGGCGCGCGCAAGCCAAAACGGGTCTCGACGGGACGCATGTAGACGCCCTGGCAGATGCGCATGAGCTTTTCCGAACGGGCAAGGCGCGACAATGCCTGGTCGACGGCCGCCCGGTTGCCGAGGTGGAGCAGAGCAGCCGGACACAGTGGCATCGCTTCCGGAAGCGCCTCGGCGTGCTCCATGATGCGCTTGGGAAGGCCGCGCATGCCCCTTCTCCGCCAAACTTTGTCAGAAATATAATGACAAGACTATCTTTCTTCAACGCCCATGCGAGGCGAAGCCCGCCGTTCAGCGTCCCGGTTCAGCAGCATCGGCTAGATCCGAGGAGTGCGCGAGAGCCCGGGAATATCTTTGGTTTGATAGTTCATCTTGCAACTGACGCAAAACAAGAAACTGCCATTCGGCTGCAATTTGCGAATCTGGTCTTGCTCGAAGCAGTTCGGGCACACCTCGTGCGACATCTCCCCAGTGCCCGCGTCTGCTTAAGGCGATAGATGCGTGCGCCCGTTGCCGTTTCGGCCAGCACGTAGTTCCCCTTTCGTTGCTTAATCTCATCGAGAGCTTCATGAGCGCGCTGCATCTTCAATATTTCTGTCTCCAGCCGCGCCAAATTGACCTGTGCGTCGCTGAGCTGACCGGAGAGAGCGAGCATACTCTCAGCCGCGTCCGCCGGGAGTTTGCCGTCCTTCAAGAGCTTCGAGATCTGGGTGTAAAGCGAGACGGCGTCTTTGATCGTCCCACTGACCCCGCCAGCGATGTCGAGCAAGTTCCCTAGGTCGAAATCCATTCCCTCGCCTCCGTCGGTGCTTCGAGCCCGCCGATGATAAGGACGGCCCGGCCCGGCGTCATCGCGGCCCCGGGCCGGTTTGGCTCCAGGGGCGGTGGGCGTGTTCGTACGCATCATGGCAGAGATCGCGGGCGAGGTGCGCCCCGTCCTAGTCGAAGTCGTCAATATGAAGGTCATGCTCGACGACCACGGCCGGCACGTCACGCTCCTCGACGCCTACGCTACGGCTCCGCGGAGGCGCGGTTCAATGGCGTTGCTTGGGCGGCAATCTGGGAACGGGAGAAAGCCGGCCGCGGCGCGGTTCCACCGGAACCCGAAGGTGCCCCACAGGAGGGCATCCGGGTAGTGGGTCAGTTTGAAATCTGGTGGCACCTGGCTACTGCTCACATGCCAGCTCGACTAGTGCATTGAGCGCAGCGACCTCCGCCTCAACAGCCACTAACAAGGCTTGTGCTGCGCGGGTCGCGTTGGGGGAGGGTTCTGACAGCCTAATCCACTCGAGGGCGACCCAGCTTGCTTTGAAGGCATTGCGCTGGGCTTCAAACAGCTGTTCTGCAACTTTCTTCGTTTCCTGGTTCTTGAGCGCAGCGAGGACTACCCGCATCGCCTGATTGACTTCGGCACCCTTGATCTCTACCAGCTTACCTAAGGCCTCGTTGTCGCGGTATTGACGCGACGCTTTGGAAATGGGGATTATAACCAATTGTTGACAGGCCGGGGAGAATCAAGATGATCGCGGGAT